>NZ_CAJHBJ010000022.1:0-43425 GCF_904846595.1 Psychrobacter sp. HII-4
GAAATACTTTCGCTGGTAGTAAGGACAATATTGCGACATCAGGTGGTTTTTATGGTGATGGTGCAAAGTTCCTAGGAGGCATTTATCAAGAAGCTCAACCTGGTAATGTAGCAGGAACAGGTACCACGCCAGGAACAGGCACGACCTTTCAAGGAACCTTTGGCGCCGAAAAGCAATAAAGGAATATGACTGTACAACCCAAACGAAAAAGCGTCTTAGGACGCTTTTTTTCTCGCTTAAACGTTTAAAATCCCTTAGGATGATTAAGTTTGGAAGATTAATGATCATACTTAGGTAAGGATACCCATGAATAATCAATATATGCTCAAACCTCTTACGCTCTGTGTTTCACTAATGATGGCTTATTCTGTCCCCGTCATGGCAGAAGATACGCCACCAGACATAGGGCCGGAGCTTGATCAGGCAACTGAGCTGCTCAAACGTGAAAATCAAACAGCAGTATCAGATCCCACAGCGCCATCTACCGCGGTTTCTGATACAGAGGCGCAGCGTGCCATCAAAAGTCGTCAGCAACTTGCTGCCGCCACGACATACAATTTGGCGGCGTTAAAAGCCAACCCAGCGGCGTTTAGTAAGTTTTTAAATGATGCGTTAGCCGCGCAAGATATGGTCACGGTAAAAGAAGTATTGCCGCATTATAAAGCACTTAAAACCAATGACCCCATGCTCATCAAATTCGCTGACGCCTTAATATATCGCAGTGAAGCCAAAAACAAGCAAGCCATTGCAATCTACCGTGAGATGCTCGCAGCAGATCCAGATTTTCACCCTGTACGCCTAAATATGGCGATTGCCATGCAAGCAGATAAGCAGTATGCCGCCGCAAAAGAGCAGTTTTTAAAGCTACAGTCGGTTGATTTACCAGCGCCTGTGATGGCGAGAGTTCAAAACTCGTTGGCTCAAATAAATAGTTCAGAAAAATGGCAGTTTAATGTCTCTGCTAGCTATGTGAGAGATAGCAATATCAATGACGCACCGTCTAAGTCTATTCAATCTAGTCTGGGGCGTTCAATCGAACAAAAAACGGCTAATGGTATTCAGGTGTCTGGCAGTGCCAATAAGCGCTTTAATTTACCTGAGAATTTTTATGCAACCGTAGGCGGAAATACCTCACTAAAAGGCTACTGGGATGAGACGGATTATAACGATTATCTGCTGACCGCTTCTGCTGGTATTGGTTATGATGATGCCAAAAATGATGTCTCACTCACGCCGTTTGTGACCAAGCGGTATTACGATGAAGAAGATTATAGCCTACGTAAAGGGGTCACGGTCAGCGGCTCACGCTGGGTAAAACCAAAGTTGAAATTGACGGCCACCGGTATTTTGTCCAATGAAACGTTTGAGGATGACGACAATAAAAACCGAGAAACCGATGGTCAGTTCCTTGGCCTAAACGCATTTTATATCAAAGATGCCAAAGAGTACTTCTATGGTGGATTGGGTAATTATCAAAACGATGTCCCCAAATCAAGCATCATCAGCTACGATCGCAATTCTGTCAATGTTGGTTGGGGGCGTGAATGGAAGCACGGTATATCTACCCTTGCGACAGCAGGCTATGGTATCAAAGAGTACGAAGATCCTGCAGATGCCTATCCAGCTGGTAGTGGTGCATGGTTGGGCTACTATAATGCAGTGGGCGGTAAGCCGGGTACAAAACGCGAGGATAAAACCACCTCACTAGGTCTACAAGTCTGGAAGCGCGATATCACAGTGCTTGGTCTGACTCCAAGACTGGTGTTTGACTATGAAACGACCTCTAGTAACTTTGGTTATTATGATGATCGTGATGAAAAATCAGCGACGGTATTATTAACCAAGACTTTCTAAGTATCTTACCAGTTTTGTATTAGCCAAATAAAACCCTCGCTATCTCGGATAGCGAGGGTTTTTTAGTATTCGATAGTTTATGAACTTATTTGTTTAAATTCAGCTCCATCTCTTTATATTTGGCAGATACCGAAGGTCTTGGACCGCCAGTCATGATACTCACTGCAAAGATAGCAATGGTACTTAAAATAAAGCCTGGAACGATGGCGTATAACCAACTATTTAGTGGTACGCCATTCATCTCAAATGGACCATAGACCCATAGGATGACTGTCAAGGCACCGACAACCATACCGGCGACAGCGCCGTTACGGTTCATACCGCGCCATGTCAGACTAAAGATAACGAGCGGGCCAAATGCCGCGCCAAATCCTGCCCAAGCGTTAGAAACGAGGTTCAGTACTGAGCTGTCTGGGTTCGACGCTAATAAGATAGCGATGACAGCGACGACAATCACAGAAATACGGCCAACCAGTACTTGGCGCGCCTCTGGGGCTTCTTTATCAAAGAACAGCTTATACACATCTTTCGTCAATGAGCTTGATACCACCAATAGCTGAGATGAGATGGTACTCATGATCGCTGCCAAGATGGCCGCTAACAAGAAGCCTGAAACCAATGGATGGAATAAAAACTGCGTGAATACCAAAAAGATGGTCTCGGGATCATCTAGAGTCATCGCGGTTTTTTGTACGTAAGCGCGACCGGCGATACCCGTCACACAAGCACCGATCAGGCTGATAATCATCCAGCTCATACCGATGTTACGCGCTGTTGGAACATCTCGCACTGAGCGAATCGCCATAAAGCGCACGATGATATGCGGTTGACCAAAATAGCCTAATCCCCAAGCGAGTAGCGAGATGATACCAAGTGCTGTCATGCCGCTTGTGATATCGAGCATACTAGGATCGATGGTTCTGATGGTATCAGTCGTGGCTGATACGCCGCCCAGATCTGTCAAGGCAACGATAGGGACGATCACCATGGCAAACAGCATGATGACACCCTGTACAAAGTCCGTCATCGACACGGCAAGGAAACCACCAAACAAGGTATAAATGACGACCACACCAGCGGTGACCCATAGGCCTGTGCTATAAGATAGATTTAATGAGCTTTCGAAAAGTTTACCACCCCCTACAAGACTTGCAGCGGTATAGACGGTAAAGAATAGAATGATGACAACGGCTGAGATGACACGTAGCATGTGCGACTTGTCTTCAAAGCGGTTGGCGAAGTAATCGGGTAGGGTAATAGCGTTGTCAGCTACTTCGGTGTACACACGAAGGCGAGGTGCCACGATGATATAGTTTAAAAAAGCACCCAATGTCAGACCGATGGCAATCCAAGCACTGACCACGCCATCGGCATACATAGCGCCTGGTAATCCAAGCAATAGCCAGCCTGACATATCTGAGGCACCCGCTGAGAGTGCCGTTACTGCTGGGCTGAGATTACGGCCACCGAGCATATAGCCTTCTGTGTCATTGGCCTGCTTAAAGTAAGCATAAATGCCAATCCCAATCATCACTAAAAAATAGGCGGCAAGCGATATCAGCACGCCACTAGAAACTCCGTTCATATAAATTGTCCTTAACCAACTACGTTGGCGGTAATTATTTTTAACTATAAAGAGTAAGTGTTACAAGACGTTGTCCAAAACAATATCTAAAGACAAAAAAAGCCATTAAGTAGGACATAATGGCTTTGATTCAATATCTGTTGTTAGTTTTATATGATTGGCGTTGCTCTAGGGCGAAGGTATATAGATCATGACACTGCGATTATCGACCAAATCATCCGCTCATAAATAGCACATGGCGTAGTCAATAAAGAATGTCATTCAATAAGGAGCAAATCAAAAAGTCGATGCTTCGCTTTATCGCATTTGCCAGTTATATACCTATAGTTATATAACTATATTGGTCGCCAATATAACCAATCATTTAAAACCATTAAACCTACTGACACCTATCATATATTACTCGAAGTGTTCAATATATGACTATCAGTGTTCATATGGTAAATTTTTGTTATAAAAACAACGTCAAGCGTATTATAACGTATGACTACTACAAATGCGAATGGCGTGCCTACTAGTGGTAAGGCACAAGGATTATGCGGCTTGACTGATGCTATATAGTATGAATCACTTTATTAATCGATAGGAGATAATAGATCCAATAGCGCCGTCACACTGCTAGATTGAGTCAGCTTTGGATTGATGACCACGCCCAAATAACGCTGTAACTCTATATTGTCTGCCATATCGATACGCTCCAAGTCTTGACTGATCATGGTCTGCGGCAGTACCGACCAGCCAAGACCGACAGAGACCAGCATACGAATAGACTCTAATGGGTTGGTGCTCATGGTCGCATAAGGCTTGAGGTTATGCTTGGCAAACTCAGCCAGCGTAATCTGACTGGTAAAGGTATTGGCCGACGGTAAAATCGCAGGATAGCGAGCCAACTGCTCGAGCGTCACATTGGATTTGGTCGCCAATGGTGACAAAGTGCCTGTCATAAAGTATAAAGGGTCAGACCAAAGCGTATGGTAGGTTAGCCGCTTGTCGTAGACAGGTGGCAAAGTGACAAACGCCAGTGACAAGTCACCATCTAATACTGCTTTGTGTGCCGCCTCTGAATCGACAAAATGCACTTCTAGCTGGACGGCAGGATACGCTTGGATAAAGTGTTTGAGGACAGGCGCTAAATGGTGTAGGCCAATATGATGGCTGGTACCGATGATCAGCTTACCTGATACAATATGCTGGGAGTGCTGCAGGTTTATCTTGAAGTTTTCATAATCTTCAAGCCAGCGTTTGGCATGTGGCAGCATTTCGGTCGCCGCTTGCGTGGGTACAATACCGCGTCCGACAGTATCGAACAAAGTGATGTTAAACTCATCTTCCAAATTTTTGATACGTTTACTGACTGCAGGCTGAGTGATAAACAGCTTTTCGGCTGCGCCTGAGATGCTGCCAGTGTGCATAACGGTAACGAATGTCGTCAAATTTGTGGTGTTCAAACGGATGTCCTTAGCTACTTTGTAAGCTATAAATAAAAGTTGGCTGACCCAATCACAATGTATTAGAAATAAAAGTTTGTGTCTATGTAAAAATCATCAATTATTATTATAGGATTAGCCTGCTATAATCACAAGACATCGAGACGTATTGTCACATATTTATTGCATAAACGGCGGTGTTTTTTCGTATAACGCTTGTTTTAAGCGCAGTTTTTAGCAATAAATACTAGATAAGTATGCCGACTTGACAAAGCGTTGGCGTAGAGATAAGACATACCAACATACTACCTAGACTAGACCTCATTTTTGCTTACCGATAGCAAGCAGGTAAAAATAGTAAGTCAGTTAAAATAGTAAGTAAGTGAAAAACTGAGCAATTAGCAATTAGCAATCAATAAAGGATAGCAATATGGCCGGTCAAACGTTATATGACAAACTTTGGAACGCTCACGAAGTCACCAAGCGCGATGATGGCTCGAGCCTGATTTATATCGATCGCCATTTGCTGCACGAAGTGACAAGTCCGCAAGCCTTTGAAGGCTTAGAGCTGGCCAATCGCACACCGTGGCGTCTGTCTGCGAATATCGCAAGCCCAGATCATAACGTCCCAACAGTGACCAAAGAGCGCTTAGAGGGCGTGTCGGGTATCAAAGACAATGTATCGCGCCTGCAGGTACTGACGTTGGATGAAAACTGTAGCAAGTTCGATATTGCTGAGTTTACCATCAATGATGCGCGTCAAGGTATTTTGCACGTGGTCGGTCCTGAGCAGGGCTTGGTGTTGCCCGGTATGACAGTGGTCTGCGGTGATTCACATACCGCCACTCATGGCGCGCTAGGTTGTTTAGCGCATGGCATCGGTACCTCTGAGGTTGAGCACGTACTAGCCACTCAGTGTTTGATTCAAAAGAAATCAAAAAATATGCAAATCCGAGTCAATGGTACGCTTGGCGCTGGCGTGACGCCAAAAGATGTGGTGCTAGCGATTATTGCCAAAATCGGTACGGCAGGCGGCACAGGATACGCCATCGAGTTTGCAGGGCAAGTGTTCGAAGACATGAGCATGGAGGGGCGCATGACCGTCTGTAATATGGCGATTGAGGCGGGCGCACGCGTTGGTATGGTGGCGGTCGATGATACAACGATTGACTATGTCAAAGGTCGTCCTTATGCGCCGACCGAGGAGCAGTGGGAGCAAGCCGAAGCTTATTGGCGTACGTTATACTCAGATGATGATGCCGTATTTGATAGCGTAATTGAGATTGATGGTAGTGAGATTGCGCCGCAGGTGTCTTGGGGCACGTCACCTGAAATGGTCGTCGATGTCACTCAGTCTGTCCCGACACCTGACGAAGCTATCGATGAGGCGCAGCAAGAAGGCTGGCTACGCGCGTATACCTATATGGGTCTAAGTGCAGGGCAAAAGATTACCGATATCCAGCTTGATCGTATTTTTATTGGCTCATGCACCAACTCGCGTATCGAAGACTTGCGTGATGCTGCTGCGGTCATCAAAGGCCGCAAAGTCGCTGACAATATCAAAGAGGCGATCGTGGTGGCGGGCTCAGGGCAGGTCAAGCAGCAGGCAGAGTCAGAAGGCTTGGATACCGTCTTTACGGAGGCGGGTTTTGAGTGGCGTGAGCCTGGCTGTTCGATGTGCCTTGCGATGAATGCCGATAAGCTAGAGCCTGGAGAGCATTGTGCCTCAACCTCTAACCGTAACTTTGAAGGCCGTCAAGGCAATGGTGGTCGTACGCATTTGGTCAGTCCCGCGATGGCAGCAGCAGCAGCATTGGCGGGTCACTTTGTCGACGTGCGTACGTTTTAAGACCGTTCATCCATAACTCCCTCATTGAATTGATAGGAAAAACTATGCAAGCTTATAACACCCAAACGGGTATCGTTTGCCCTTTAGACCGCTCAAACGTCGATACCGATCAGATTATCCCTAAGCAGTTTTTAAAATCCATTAAACGCACCGGTTTTGGCGTCAATCTATTTGATGACTGGCGTTATTTGGACGAAGGGTTTCCGGGGCAAGATAATAGTAAACGCCCGATCAACCCTGATTTTGTCTTAAATCAGCCCCGCTATCAAGGTGCTACCATTTTGCTGGCACGCAGAAACTTTGGCTGTGGCTCAAGCCGTGAGCATGCGCCTTGGGCACTGTCAGAATATGGCTTTCGTACGATTATTGCGCCAAGCTTTGCCGATATTTTTTATAATAACTGCTTTAAAAACGGTATGTTGCCCATCGTCTTAGACGAAGAGATTGTCGATGAATTGATGAAAGCGACCATGGCCAATGAAGGCTATGAGCTCACCGCCGATCTTGAGCGTCAAGTGGTCATCACTCCAAGCGGTGAAGAGTACGCTTTTGAGGTCGATGAGTTTCGTAAGCATTGCTTGTTAAATGGTCTTGATGACATCGGACTGACTTTGCAGCAAGGCGACGCCATCAAAGCGTATGAGGACAAGATGAAACAAAAAACACCTTGGGTGTTTAATGACGTACAAGCATAAACAAAGCGCCTTTAAACCACGGTGAGTAAAGTGCTGAACAATAGTAATGCAGCGTTGAGTTATGGCGGTGAACTGGCTAAAATAAGGGGGTCGTTGTGTTGTTTTTATCTTCCTTATTATTAATAGTAGCCGCCATTATGAATAAAACACGTTATGCTTTGTGGACCAGTACAGTGATTGCTGCCAGTTTTTTAATGTCAGGCTGCCAGCTATTAACCGGCTATCAAAAAATCGATGAAGCCGAAAATGCCAAAGTATGGGCAGGCCATATTCAGCCAGTCGCAGGCGAGGTAAGTATCGCGTGTGTTGGAACCTATCACTGCGAAATCGTGCAGATAGACAAAACACTCGTCATCGCTCCTGACAGTCACGAGCCGGTAAATCCAGCCATGGTGACGACGCTTGCAGAGGGCACAAAAAAGGCCCCAACCAGTGCTGAGATGAGGCCGCTTGCCAATAAAAAGTCGATCAAGATAGTGCCGCTATCCGCCTCTGCAATGCCAGGATTGACCAATTACTATGCCAGAGTCATGCCAGCCAAGCGCGAAATTCACGTCAACTTCTATCCAGAAAACAACGTGGGCTATGTTGAGCGTTTTGCCATGATTCATGATTTTACTCAGGCAGGGACTTATCAGTTACGTGCTTATCAAAAAAGACCTAGTAACAAGTCAGGCAGCTTGTTAGAGACCGCGTCGCCCGAGCCTTTATGCATTGAGCTGCTACAGGGTAGTACCGTACAGCGCCGGTTTTGTAAACAGTTAGATAGCAAGCATCGAGGTGAGTTTGTAGAAAACCGTATATAAAAATCTGGTTAATACGTTGAGGTCATCCATCTATGCCAGATAGGATAGCCTGCTTGACTGTCGTTTGTTTCATGTTTAACGCAGTTTTGGGATAAAGACACGCCTTAAAAGCCGCGAAATACGCTGTAGCGAGGGCGTGTTTTTTTGTACATTTTAGCAAAAACCTATAGCAATATTATTCAATAAAAACCTATGAAAAAGGATCAGTATGGCAACGATTTTGACACTAGCGGGCGATGGCATCGGCCCTGAGATTATGACCCAAGCCATTGATGTATTAAATGCCGTCAATGATAAGTTTGCGTTAAATTTGACCCTCGAATCTGGACTGATCGGCGGCGTCGCCATCGATGCGACAGGCGAGCCTTTACCAGATGAGACCTTGGCTCGTGCCCGTGCCGCCGATGCAGTATTACTAGGCGCGGTCGGTGGTCCAAAATGGGATGGTATCGAGCGCAGCAAGCGTCCTGAGCGTGGTCTTCTGAAGATTCGCGGTGAGCTTGGCTTGTTTGCCAACCTACGTGTGGCAAAGCTGTATCCCCAGTTGGCCAATGCCTCGAGCATTAAGCCTGAAATCATCTCAGGTCTCGATCTACTAATCGTGCGTGAGCTGACAGGCGGAATCTATTTTGGGGAGCCGCGCGGTATTCGTACGCTAGATAATGGTGAGCAGCAAGGCTATAACACCATGGTATATAGCACAAGCGAGATTCAGCGTATCGGCAAGGTGGCATTTGAGTTGGCAAAAACGCGGGCAGCCGCGACAGGTAGTGCTGCCAAAGTCTGCTCAGTGGATAAGGCCAATGTCTTAGAGGTCACTGAGCTGTGGAAGCAGACGATGATTGAGATGCAGCAGGCTGAGTATGGTGATGTGGCGTTATCACATATGTATGCTGATAATGCGTGTATGCAGCTGATCAAAGACCCAAAACAGTTTGACGTTATGGTGACGGGCAATATGTTTGGTGACATCTTATCTGACGAAGCTGCGATGCTGACAGGGTCCATTGGTATGTTGCCATCAGCCAGTCTTGATGCGTCAGGAAAAGGCATGTACGAGCCTTGTCATGGCTCGGCACCGGATATCGCAGGACAAGACAAGGCCAACCCACTAGCGACGATATTATCTGTTGCTATGATGCTGCGCTATACCTTTAAACAAGAAACGGCCGCCCAAGCCATTGAACAAGCAGTCAGCGACGTGCTGGATGATGGACTTCGTACGCTCGATATTTTAGATCCTAGTGAAGCCGGATTGACCCAAGTTGGCTGTCAGCAAATGGGACAAGCCGTTTTGGCAAAATTGGTATAAGGCTCTATGATATCGCGCCCTACAAAAAGCCATATACAAAGTTTGACGACTGATTTAAAGTCTGACTGCTCGTTTTTTGACTGTTAAATCGTCATATTTTATAAATTTAGCACCCATAAATTGCTCTGCAGTTTATGGGTTTTTTTATACTTGTCTTATATTCATTTGGCTGCGCTAGGTAACATAACCAACCTGTTATCCGCAAAAAAGTACTTTTATTAACACAGCTTGTGCAAAAGGCTGGTCTTATTAACATAAAGGTGTTATATGCTCACAGACCGATATGGCACCATATTTCACGTATACAACTTATAAAAAACAATCTGATAAAAATAATTGATATAACAATAAAACTTGATAAAAATGCTAGGAGCACACATGTATCATTTAAATAAAGTCAGCGCAGCGCTCGCCGCGGTTGGTTTGTCAGCTGCCGTATTGATAGGGCAAAGCGTTATCGCCGATACAGACAATGCCGTGGGTGATGCTCAGGCAGTGATGAGCAAATCTGCCGCCACTAAAGACGTCAGCCCAGTCACCAATGGCGTCAGTCAAAAGTTGACTGGCGATAACAAAACGTCGATGTCGCTTAACAAACTGCTTCCTACCATTAAATACAGCACCGAAAATTTGCCAGCGATGGCAAAAAAAGTAAACGACGCCAGCTGGACGCCTGGTACTAATATCGATCGGACGATTGGCACCAAATTACAAGCATTATTAAACTGGCATCATAGTGGCGTGGGTGCGGTCGATGGATACTGGGGCAAAAACACCAAAAAAGCCATGCAAGCCTTTCAAAAAGCCAATGGCCTAAGTGTCACAGAGGCTTTAAATACCGAGACTTGGCAAGCCCTCACGAGTGATAAAACGCTTATGACGCAGCCTGTGTTGGTCAGCTACCAATTGACAGACGCGGACGTCGATATCAAAACCACTACTATCCCAGCGGGCGCTACCGCAAAAGCGGAGCTAGAGGGTCTGTACTATGAAAATGTGGTAGAGGCATTGGCAGAGAAGTTTCACATGAGTGAAAAATATCTCAAAACTCTAAACCCCAATGCCAGCTTTTCAGCGGGTGAGACCATAACGGTCTATAATCCAGGAAACCCTAACACCGCGCCCGTCAGCCGTGTGGTCGCCGACAAAACCACCCAGACGCTATATGCGTACGATGATAAAGGGACTCTGGTTGCCAGTTATCCGACGACAGTAGGGAGTACGGCAACCCCGTCACCATCAGGCACGCATACAGTAGAGGTAAAGGTTCATGAGCCTAACTATACTTATACTGCCAATGATGGGAGTAAAGCTATCTTGCCGCCAGGCCCTAACAACCCAGTCGGCTCTGTGTGGATTGGCCTGAGTAAACCCTCTTATGGTATTCATGGCTCACCGGACCCTGCCCGTATCAGCCGTCAAGCATCTGCAGGCTGCGTGCGTCTGACCAACTGGGATGCCTTGGCACTATTGGGTGTCATACAAGATGGGGCTACGGTAGAGTTCAAATAGCTTCAGGCAAAAGACAAAGAGCATGAAACCATCAAGGTTTTTTGCTTATAAAGGTGGGTTTTTATGAACGCGTCAAAAAAAATACCGCTAACCATCAGTTAGCGGTATTTTTATGCGGGCATGGCGGATATAGTCATTATTAAATAAAAAAGATACACAGCATAAATTCGCGAGATTGGTACAAATTCTTCTTGCGTACTGTGCCAGCGCCGCTCGATGCCGCAAAAAACTTATTCGAGTCTCGCCATATCTTTTTTATATTGACCTGACTAACTTGTAAGACAAAACATTGATAGCCAATAATGAGTAGGTTCGCATTTTCATTATTATTATCTGTTAAACCACCCAAGGATTCACAAAAATGTTCTTAAAAACGTCTTAGCAAGTACTGCATCATTTAGTAATGATGAGATTTGTCATAACCGCGTAATCGTCATCACTGTTTAATAAAATCGATTTTATTAAAGTCGATTTTTATCGCAATTAGTTTTTACCACGATAGGTGATACGACCCTTTGATAAGTCATAGGGGGTCATCTCGACTTTGACTTTATCGCCAGTCAAAATACGGATATAGTGTTTACGCATTTTACCAGAGATATGCGCGATGATTTCGTGTCCGTTTTCTAAACGAACTTTAAACAATGTGTTTGGAAGGGTGTCGATGACCTCGCCTTCAAATTCGATAATATCGTCTTTTGCCATAATTTTGTATCAATCAGTTAAAAATAAGCCCATATTATACGCAAGCTAGCGTATTAAAGCAATACAGAACCTGGTTTTGGCTTGACAGCTTGTAATCGATATGTATATCAGTCAGGCAGGTTTAGCCAGAGGGGCGTAAGAGGCGCGGTGGGCAATAGTTTTTGCCAATGCTCGGGATAGTAAGCATTGATAAAGTATAGGCCGTCACCAGAGGCGGTCGGTGGTGCAATAGTACGGTCTTTTTTGGCCAAAATAGTCAAAAAATCAGATGGCTCTAGCTCGTGCTTGCCGATAGCGTACAAGGTGCCCATTAGGTTGCGTACCATATGATGCAAGAAGCCATCTGCTTGAATGTCAAACACGATAAACTGGCCATGGGCAAACAATCTGGCATGACTGACTGAGCGCACTGGCTGATTGGACTGACAAGCGGCGGCGCGAAAGCTACTAAAGTCGTGCGTACCGACGATATCCGCTGCTGCCTGCTGCATGGCGGCCAGGTCAAGTGGTTCATAAATATGAGTGACTTGATGGTTTAAGATAGCAGGGCGCTGGGGTTGATTGAGGGTGATATAACGATAACGACGGGCGATAGCGCCAAACCGTGCATGAAAGTCGTTCGGCATGGGCTGTATCCAGCGCAGCGCAATGTCGTCGGGGAGCAGACTGTTTACACCGCGAAGCCAATTATGAGTCGGGCGATAAGCGTGGGTGGTAAAGTGGGCAATCATATTACTGGCATGGACGCTGGCATCGGTACGCCCTGCGGCGACGACTTCTACGGTCTCATTGGCGACTTTGCCGATAGCGGTTTCGAGGGCTTCTTGGACACCCAGCACTTCTTGTTGCCGCTGCCAGCCGTGATACTGCGTACCCAAAAACTCAATAGCGATTGCTAGGGTGTAAGTGGGTTGGCTGGCGGTTTCGATAGGGAGTATCTCAGACATGATAATGTGTGGCTTATAAAGTAAATGGTAAGGGTTTCTTATGGTCGTAATAAGACCGATCAAATCAGCGCTTTTTGATGGTGATGCTGGGTTGGCTGACATTGTTTGTCCAGCGTTGACGGCGCCTGGTAGGACTATCGTACCGTAGCAGCAGCCACAATAATCGCGCATAGATAGCTGGAATGGTCAACCGGCCGCCAGCGATGACATGATACTCATATTGCCAACTGCCAGCCGCATAGTTGTCACTCACGCCGCCAAAAGGCGATTGACTGGCGCAAACCACCATATGCCCATGCTGATGCGCAAGGGTCAATGCCTGCGCCAAATCAGCTGAATAGGGCACGTTGCCTGCACCAAACCCTAATAAGATAATGCCACATGGCGGCTGAGAAAGTAGGGCTTGTAGCTGATTGCTCATAACCTCAGTATCGTTGGGTAGGCAATACAGAGCATGAATACGTGCTTGCTTGGCACGAGCATCGATGCTTTTGCTGATTTCTTGTTGGTCCTCGAGCCAGTGTTGGCGGCGGGCGTCTGGCAAGTGCTTTATATAACTATTGGCAGGATAGGCTGCCCGAGAGTGACCAGTAAACGCCATGAGGTCATGACTATGGATTTTTTGTACCGTTTGTGCAGGCCAAGATTCGCCGCCAAAGGCAATTTTCACTCCTGACTCACCCGCTGCTGCCAGTTTTAACGCATCGTTTAGGTTGCCCCACGCATCGCTATGCGTATCAACGCTATAGGTATGTAGCATCTCGCTGTCTAATAGCGGGCGCATACTGCCAGTGACCGCCACACAGATATCACTCCCTGCAAAGGCCTCTGCCAAAAACGCCCCGAGATAACTGAGCGTGTCGGTACCAGTGATGAGGACAAAACGTCTGTGCCCCTGCGCATAGGCGGCTAGTATCAGCTGGTAAAAATGCACAAAATCGACAGGCGTTAATTGGCTACTGTCTTTGATTAAAGTGTTGTCTAGCCAAGAGATTGGCGGCAGATGGTGGGCATGGTCTGGCTCTGCTAGCAGTGTTTGTAACGTCGGTAAAAACACCTCTGCTGGTAGCGGTGCTAATGGCCGGCCATAACTGCCAAAAGTGCCGCCTGCATAAATCAGCTGGATGGGATCAGTAAGCGTCTTGGTCATAACAGAAGAGGGCATAGTCGGCGCCGTCATAAAAAGTAAATAAAAATAAGAACTAGGGTGCCCCAGCTCAATCGCTCAAATGAACTGCTCAATGAGTTGCGCAACTGCATCAATAGTCATCTAAATCAGACCCTACTATAAAGGCTCAATGCAAAAAAAAGCAAGTATTCTCAAGGCACAAGAATACTTGCTGATAAAAAAGCCTGCTTTTTAATTACGCTGTGCGCTCGAGTAGCGACTGCGCTTGCTGCTGCTGTGCACTGTTGCCTTGAGAAATGACTTCATTGAGCAAGCGTTTGGCGCTATCGTACTCGCCTAGCTGCAGGTACTGACCTGCCAAGTCTAGTGCTACCTGATTGCTGTCTAATGATTGGACAAAGTCAAAATCAGCGGCAAACCGTGCTGAGAAGTCCTCAGCGTTATCTTCTTTAATACTTTCGGCAGGTTGAGCTGCTACTGGGGCAACTGGGCTCGCTGCTGTATGCGATTCATCTGATAATGTATCAAAATCAAAGTCATCATCGATCAATGTATTATCATCAAACGATGTGGGGCTACTTGAAGTCAGCTCAGAGGCTGCTGTCAAAGTAGGAGTAGCGTCATCACTGCTGTCTGCAAAGTCACTGTCTAATGTTAAGTCATCAATATCGATACTGTCATCACTTAATTCGTCACTTATCTCATCGCTTAGATCAAGCACAGGCTCATCAGTGTTTGTTTCAACATCTAAGTCAGCTAAGTTAGACTCTGTCTCAATTGCTAGTGCCGTCTCTGATGCAGCGTTTAAGTCATTGCCTAGGTCGCTGTTTAGGTCACTGTCTAAGTCATCTGCGTCATCCAAATCGTCTAAGGACAAGACAAAGTCGTCGTCGCGGCTTTG
Organism: Psychrobacter sp. HII-4; assembly: GCF_904846595.1. Taxonomy (NCBI): domain Bacteria; kingdom Pseudomonadati; phylum Pseudomonadota; class Gammaproteobacteria; order Moraxellales; family Moraxellaceae; genus Psychrobacter; species Psychrobacter sp. HII-4. The sequence goes on from NZ_CAJHBJ010000022.1 coordinate 14,723, forward strand.
GGCGGTCGCATCAGTCATATGGTCAGTCGTGCTTGTTTTATCAGCAGCATCTTCTGAATCCATATCTGTCACTAAATCATCAAAATCTAAGACGAAATCCTCTTCATCTAGCGTTAGCGCTTCAGTGGTATCCGCTTCGACACTGTCCGCTTGGGTTGAGACATCAGATGACTCTGGCTGCGCTGTTTCAATGTCCTCAAGACCAAAGTCGAATTCGCTAAAATCTGTCTCTTCAGCCACTTCTGTGGCCGCAGTGCTCTCGTCAGCTGCCGTGGTAGGCTCTGCTGCCGGTGCCGGCTCATCTAAATCCGCTTCCAAATCACTGAGCGTCAAAGCAAAATCTGTGTCGGTATTTTCATCTGCCAGCACTTGTTCTGATAGTGCTGGGGTCTCGACAGAAGAAGCTAAGGAGGCATCGCTCTCGCTGATATCATCAGTTGCCACATCATGGGTGGGACTGGCATGTGTCGTTGGCAGATCAAAATCTATACTTTCAAAGTCGGCAGCTTGCTCAACGGGTGCGGTTTGCGCGGCGACTTGATTTTGCTCTTCAAAAAACAGCGTCTTTAGCTCATCTGCTAAGGCAAGGCTTTTTGGGTCATTTTGCGAGCTGATGGTGTCATAGACTTTGTTGAAATTCTCTGATTGATTGATCGTCGCATAGATGCTTAGCAGCTTTAAAGAAAGCTGACTGTCGTTAGGCTTTTCGCGCAAGCCACGATTGAGTGTTTCAATCGCTTTGTCATAACGCTGCTGATCTATAAAGCGCTGGGCAATGGTGATGGGGTCAAACTTGTTTTCGCCGCTGACGTCAGTTTGTACGGGCGCACTTGCTTTTGGCGCTGGTGTCTGTGCCGCGGCATGTCTATCTGACTTGACATAAGGCTGCGCCGAAGGTTTTTGCGCTTTGTTTTTACGTATCACTAAAACCGCTATTAATACAATCAGTACCAAGCCGGCGATGATGTATAGCATATTGTCCATTGTTACTCCCACGCCTATGATTACAGCATAATACGCTGCTATATCAGGCAATTATTGGTTGCGTAGTTTTTTGAGACGAGCTTGCAGCTCTGCCAATTTTTGATTCTGTAATTGAATTTTTCGCGTATAACTGTCAAGTGCGCTACTGGTCTTGGAGAAGCTTTGGGCCTGAGAGGCAGCCGCTTGCCGTGATGCTTTTAAAGTAGCTAGTATGTCTGTGCTAATTCCATTGCCTGTGGCCGCCGCTGATTTGGTTTGGGTGCCATCGGCATTGCCATCACGTCCTGGAGCCAATACAGAAAACTGCGCTCTTGGCAGGGTCTTGGTAATGGTTGGTTTTTTTTGTGGCTTGGCTGCAGGCGCTGAGTTGTTTTGCGCTTTAGCTGTATGGGGCTTTGCTTTAGGCGCTGGCTGTGCGACAGGGGTATTTATCCGCCGACGATATTTTTGTTTTTGGGCGCTGATAGCGGCCTCTAGCGCTTGCTGTGATGGCAATACATCATAATTCGGCAGATTTAGCTTGGCGTCGGCTTTGAGCTGGTCTGCGTTTTTATTGATAAAAGCATTGGGGTTTTGTGATTGAATCTGTTTCATCACGGTCTGAATATCGACATTGTTTTCTTGGGCAATCTGCTGAGCAATGATCCATAAGCTGTCATTGCGCTGTACTTGATATTGAAAGTTTGCCGTGCTTTGCGTTTTGGCGTCTGCTATAGAGTCTGCTGCCACGTGGTTTGTAGGTGCAGTTTGATTGTTGGTGCTTGGCTGAGAGGGCGCGGCAGTATCAGCCGGTATGTTGCTACCGACTACCGTTGCCGTATGTGCAGTGCTCAAAGCCGCTTGCTCGGCGGCTTGGTTGTCTTGAGCTGCGTCGTTTTTTGGGGCGGCAGCTACGATATTGGCACTCACACCCGTGGTTTTTTGCTGACTCGGCTGTATCTGACGCGTGACTTGAATACTTAGCGTATCTAATGCGTTGTCTGCTTGCGCTGTGCCGAGCGTGTGTTGCGTAGCAGGTGATGCTTCGCTCGCGGTGCTAACACTTGAGGCGGTTTGTTCTTGAGCCAAACGGCCATTGTCCAAGCGGCTGGCAGGGTTGGGTCGGATAGCATTGCTCTTCGCTGGACTGGCGGCCGTGAGCTCAAAGTCATTTGCCAAACGCCCATTGTCTAAACGGCTAGGCGTATAGACTAGATGGTCAGTTGCTGATACAGATGTCTTGGCAGGCATGCTGGCTGAGGCAACTTGCGTTTGAATACTTGCGCTTTGCGTATTGGCCCCTTGCGTATTCGGTAGTTGCACGTTGGGCGCGGACCGTTTGACGGCCGTAGGAGCGCTTGTCGATGAGCTTGCAGCTGATGCCGATATCAGTGGTGGCGGAGCACCTTTTCTAAGGGTCAAAGGTTTGGCATTATTGGCGGATACGGCAGGTAAATTGGGCTTTTTTGCGCCTGTTACGATGTTTTTGGTGGTGTCGATGGGTAAACTGGCATCGAGCGGCATCAATAATGTTTTGGGCACGACATTACGCTGACCCTGATCATTGATGGTCAACACAATATCGGCAAAGGGTTTAGAAACAGGTTTTGATGTACTGATATAGACTTGGCCGCTGGTTTCTGAGGTCGGCTGAAAGCGTATCCTCATTGAGTCAGTTGGCGTCAACCCCATTTGCTGATAGATAGCAGGGTTGGCCAAGCTGGCTGAAAAATCAGCAGCCCGAATGTCCGAGACACTGATGCTGGCTCTTAGAGGCTCATGCTGTGCTGAGGTCACAACGGTCTTGCCAATCGTGGCCGCTTGGGCGCTAGAGACAAAGGCGGCACAGCTTACCGAACACAGTAATGCCATCGATACCGCACGGTGTACGCGAGTCAAACGATGAGATAAACGATAAGACATATGCAGCCCTTAGAATATAGGTTATCTTTGCTTTTATAACAAAATCTGGTTTAGTTTACCAGTTTATTTCACAACTGTTGTGTCCAATGTATCAAATGTTAATTTACTGTATAAAACGCCCTTTTATTCAGCGGTTATCTGCTTCCCAAGTAGCATGGCATCCCCATAACTAAAGAAGCGGTATTGCTGCTCGACGGCATGTTTGTACGCTTGTTCTATCGCTTGTTTACCCGAAAATGCCGAGACCAGCATCAATAGGGTGGACTTGGGCAAATGAAAGTTGGTCAGTAGCTTGTCGATGACGGCGAATTTAAAGCCTGGATAAATAAAAATATCTGTGTCGCCTGACCAGCCAGCAAGCGGTTTGCCCGTGCTCGCAGTCTTTTGGTAGGCAGTTTCGAGCACGCGCGTGACCGTCGTGCCAATCGCGATCACTTGCTTGCCGTTTTTATGGGTTTGATTGATCAGATCCGCGGTTGCTTGCGGTAGATGCGCATATTCACTGTGCATGGTGTGATTGAGCAAGTTGTCGGTTTTGACAGGGGCAAAGGTGCCTGCGCCCACGTGCAACGTCACAAAGGCGGTGTGAATGCCTTTGGCCGCCAGTTTATCCAAAACCACTTCATCGAAATGTAAGCTGGCAGTCGGTGCCGCCACGCTAGCGAGTTTGGCTGGATCATGAAAAACGGTTTGATAGCGGGTATTGTCCGTGTCGTCTGCATGACGCTCAAAATATGGCGGGATAGGTAGCTCGCCGTATTGCTCTAGCTGCGGCAGGATAGGAGCATCAAAGGCTAGGATAAATAAATTATCCTGACGACCAATCATGACCGCATGTATATGACCATCCGCGAGCTGCAAGCGCTGTCCAAGCTTGGGCGCTTTGCTGGCTTTTATGTGGCCAAGCGCGATGTGGTCAGTGCAGACCGGTTGATCATCTGCGGTCGTCAAATGCAGGGCGGCGGGCGCTAAGTCGGCAATATCGACCAAACGCTCGATCAACACTTCGATCTTACCGCCTGTGTCTTTTTGTCCAAACAGGCGCGCTTTCATCACCTTGGTGTCGTTAAATACGATCAAATCACCCGCATTTAGTAAATCTGGCAACTCAGAAAACATGCGGTCTTCGGCACGGCTATCTGCCACAGTGGCGGGATTGCTGGCGGGTAAATACAATAATCTTGAGGCCGAGCGCTGCGCTAGCGGGTAGCGGGCGATTAAGTCATCTGGGAGCTCATAGTCATAGTCATTAACGCTCAGATAGTCTAAGTCATTATTGCTTTTATGGGTGTCAGTCATGGTATGGCGATCTAAATCTACAGCGTGGGAGTGGGTCATAATGGGTCTTTCAATGAAGAGTGGTGAAGGATGATATGAGCGTAATTGTAGCAGAAATGACAGGATAAACGCATGTCTCATTGAGTGACTCACAGGCATAATATGTCATAACGACCACGTTATTACGGCCATGTCGTCATGACCGCGCGCGCTGCCACAAAAACCTGACAGCCATACTGATGGCTTGAGGTAACTATCAGTCAGACATCAATCAGGCTCATCTATTCAAATAGTTTTAACTGAGGCAAGAGCAGGGCGGCGGGCACCAATGAAGAGAAAGTCACACCGACCAGACGTATGGGCAGCTGACGCGGGATGTCCAAAAACAGCTTGTCTAGCCAATAATGGGCGGATTCGGCGCTATCAAAGGCCGTCGATAACGTGTGTGAGCGCGTGACTTGAGTAAAATCCGCGTATTTAACTTTTAAAGTAATGGTATGCGCGACCAGTTGTTTTTTTTGCATTTGATCAAACGCATCTTCATTTTGTGCATAAATTTGTACTTTTAGCTCAGCATCGTCGTCAAGATTATCCCGAAAGGTGGTCTCAGAGCCTACGGATTTGTGCGTGCGCTGCGACTTGACCGTACGCTCATCGCGGCCATGAGCGATATCATGATAGAACTGACCACGTTTTCCAAACTCCTGTACCAATGCCGCCGCTGGCAAGCGCCGCAAATCAGCACCCGTGCGCACGCCCATGGCATGGAGACGCTTGGCAGTGGCTTTGCCAATACCATGAAAGCGCTCGATGGGAAGGGTGCTAATAAACGCATCGGCATCGGCTGGTGGGATAACTGCGATACCATTGGGCTTGTTGATATCAGAGGCAATCTTGGCCAGCATCTTATTAAATGAGACGCCAGCAGAAGCGGTTAGCCCTGTGTGCGCCAAAATCTGCGCTCGTAGCCAATTGGCCATTAACGTCGCTGAGCCCTTATGTACAGATAAGCCGGTGACATCCAGATAGGCTTCATCCAATGACAGCGGTTCGACATGAGGCGTCAATTGATGCATGAGTTGGCGTATATCACGACTGACCGCCCGATAAACCTCAAAGCGTGGCCGAACAAATATCGCCTCAGGACAGCGTTTACGCGCTTCATAGCATGACATCGCTGAGCGCACACCAAACTTGCGCACCTCATAACTGGCTGCTGCGACAACCCCGCGCCCGCTTGGGTCACCGCCGACTACCAAAGGTAAACCTCGTAACTCTGGGAAGTCACGTTGTTCGACACTGGCATAAAAAGCATCCATATCAATATGAATGATTTTGCGGGGTGAAAGAGGAGTAGAAGCAGTCATGACCGCTATTTTACCCCAATTAGCAAAACTATTTTAGCGGCAACCATAAATATGGCTTGATTTTATAAACAAATAGACTATTAAAACAATTTAAAAAATATCAGTGGGTTAAACCCGTCAATATCCCTAAGATCGTACCTTTTGTTTACCGTTTAACCTAAAGGATTTGCCGTCCATCGTGATTAATGCATTTAGATGTTACGCTTTTGCTTCAGACGTTCTACACTAAAGTAAGTATCGAAGTAGACGATTGTTAAAAGAATAAACAACTTCTTTATACGCCCTAGTCTATAGCGAATAAAAAGGTTGTTTATGGCTCGCACCACACTCGCCTATAGAGTATTGGTAAACCCGCCGCCTAAAGGAACATACTTAGGGGTGCATGAGGGACTAAGGAGCTGATGATGAATAAACTAACAGGGAGCGAATTGACACGCGCAATGCTAGCACGAGGAGATAAGGATATTTGGTGTGCAGTTTGCGATGAGAGTGATGAGCTGGCGATGATGGATCTGTATGGTAATGACTTCACCGTCTATATTGTTGCTTATCGTGATGGATATTTTTACTGTCGTAGCGGCACATCTTGGGCCTGTGCAGTGCCTATAAAGATAGCAGCCATCACGCAAGAAGACATTGATAGCCCAATGATACAATAAATCTTATAAACACAAAAAAACCTCCCATATGAACCGAACCCCATAAGTTGGACACAACTTATGGGGTATTTTTATGCGTTATAATCTAGACTTTAAGCTTCAAGTCATCGCATACTATGAACAAGGACATAGTAGTCGAGCCACAAGCAAGAAGTTTACTGTAAATCCAAAGTTTGTTCTTAAATGGGTTAAGCAATATCAAAGCGGTGGTATCGATGCTATCAAACCAAAGACCAGCAAAGCCTACTATAGTCGCGAGTTTAAACACAAAGTGCTTACAACGATGCTTAGCCAAGGCTTGAGTCAATTGGAAGTTGCTTTAAGGTATAACATCAGCTCACCGGCGCTTATTAGTCACTGGCACAAAGCGTATCGGCTACAAGGTATGTCTGGACTAACACCCAAACCCAAAGGTAGAACCGCCATGAGTAAACCCTTTATCACAGACAAGCCAGATGAAGAAAAGAACTTAGCAGAGCTTAAGCGTGAGAATGAATACCTACGTGCGGAGAACGCCTACCTAAAAAAGCTGGATGCCTTGCTCAAACAGAAGAGGAAACAAGCTTTGAGAAAGCAAGGCTCATCGAAGAACTAAGGCAAGACTATCTGAACCGCCCTGGGATTGTCGGAGACTCAACGCTCCAAGAGAATACGACAATGAAAACACGAAATTATACCCCTGAAATGAAAGAGAGCGCCGTCCGTATGCTGATTGCAGCTAAAGACGATTACCCATCCACCTAGTCAGCCATCAAAGCCATAGCGTCAAAGATTGGCTGCACGCCTGAGACCCTACGATCATGGCATAAGAAGCAAATCGATCAAACCATTCCTGCAAATATTCAAGCTCAAAGCCAAGCGGAGCGTATCAAAGAGCTTGAACGTGAGAACAGAGAGTTAAAGCAAGCCAATGAGATTATAAAGAAAGCTGCCGCTTTTTTCGCCCAGGCGGAGCTCGACCGCAAACCCAAGTCATGGTTGATTTTATTGAAGATCATAAACAACAATATGGAGTCGAGCCAATCTGTAGAGTATTACCGATTGCTCCATCCACATACTATCGTGCTAAAGAACTAGAAGAAAATCCTGAAAAGCGTTCACAGTGTAGTCAGCATGACGATTTCTACCTTAATGAGATTAAACGTATCTGGAAGAACAGCAAATGCCGTTACGGTGCGCGCAAAGTCTGGCAGCAGATGAAAGCTGACGGGTTAAAGGTTGCTCGGTGTACCGTAGAGCGATTAATGAAGCAGTATGGTATGCAAGGTGTCTGGCGCGGTAAGGGCAAGATCACCACCAATAGCCGTGATGATCAAAAATGCGCTGATGACCTAGTCAATCGTAACTTTAATGCGCATCGTCCTAATCAGCTATGGGTAGCTGACTTCACCTATATAAAAACAACTAGCGGCTGGGTTTACACCGCTTTTATTATTGACGTGTTTGCTCGCGCTATTGTTGGCTGGAAAGTTTCTAATCGCATGAATACCGATATGGTTATGGCAGCATTAAATCAGGCGATAGCAGATAGGAACCATCTCAAAGATGTGATTCATCACAGTGATCGTGGGGTTCAGTACTTATCCATTCGCTATACTGACAAAATGTGTGACTCTGGTATCATCGCTTCTGTCGGCACGACTGGTGATTCATACGATAACGCACTGGCTGAAACGGTTAACGGGCTGTATAAATCTGAGGTAATTGACTATTTAAAGGAGAACTGGACTGGCGTTAATGATGTTGAACTGGCAACCCTTGAATGGGTGGACTGGTTTAATAAAACACGTCTGCATAGCACGATTGGTTATGTGTCACCCTTTGAGTTTGAAAAGCGGTATTACGATAATTTAATCCTGTCAGGCATGGCTGCCTGACTCAAGTAAAACACTCTCCGATATAGTCGGGGCGGTTCACTTCTTCTAATGCCTTTTTGGTCAGGTGTTGCAAATCCCCAACCTGCTACCACCAGATCTTCACCCAGTTCATCAAATAAACCTTGCAATACACCCTCGTCTTGAACCCCGCTTTGGATTGCCAAAATCCTCATCGCTTGTTCTTTACTTACTTTAGAGTCTGACATGACAGCTTGCATCATGAAGTCATCAATTTGATAGCGTTGGGTCACTTTCTTAAACTTTAGCAGTTGTCAAAAAATTCTGAATATGAATGACTCAAATGTCATTGAGCATTATTCGCAGATGGGTATGTCGGGGATTGTCGCATTCAAAGGGTAATCCCGTAATGATAGTGAAGGGCCAATGCAGGTGGTATTGGTGGGTATGATCGTGAGCAGGTTCATTTTGTTGCTTCGAGTGCAGGGAGTCTACCGAACAAGCTAACGAATTTTCTGTCCTGATTTGGATCAAATCTTCTGTATTTTTATGTACTTACCAAAAATTCACATAGCCAATCACCAATAAATTTTTATTTAGAAGAGTTAAAGGTTTTCCACTGTAATTATCTTGTGTTAAAATCACGACTTTTAGTGGACATAAATTTACTAGTATTGATATTTATTTTTCTGTTTCTAGCAGAAAGTTGGCGCGATACTTAAATGGATTTACAAAAATTCACGACGTTTGATTGGTCTATATTGATGCACTATACCTTGTGGGTTCTGTGCCATAACCATTGATAAAGTAGATATGATATGCTTCAAAATCTCAAGTACACTATTGTACTGTCAAGTCTTGTAATATCAAGTTGTACAGTATTCAGCAACGCTAAAGAAAAAGACTATAATCAGCAAGTGGATTTTTTGGTTTTAACTGCTCCTTCAGTCAATCTTGACGTTGTGGATAGGGCTGCTCCAGCGAGACTAGATATATTTCAGCTGACTAAAAAACCAACTTTTATTTATGAAGAATATTTAGATTTAATTGACGAAGACAATGACTTAAAAGGTGATCTGCTACTAAGAAATCAACATATGATCATACCTGATACTATTAAGTCAATACCGCTGAGTTTGGAAAAAGACACTAACTATCTAGGAATCACAACAGGATTCCGCGACATTGAAAACACTTCATGGAAGATTGTACTTCAAAAGCAACCTCCTCAATGGTGGAGCCAAAATAGTTATTTATATCTAAAAGTTGATAGCTCAGGTATTTTTCAAATCTCGAAGAGGCAAATGAAAGAAGAGCTGAAAAAGTATGCAAAAAGACATCCAAATGATAAGTCAGTGACAAAGAGTGGAGTCTTCAAAAAGCCAAAGTATGACTACAGTAAAGGTATATTTACTAATAAATTATAAAAATAATAGGTGTTAGTGATGGACGAGTATTCAAAAGTTGTGTGGGCTGAAGGAACTTATCTTTCACCGCAGCATTTCCAGCAAAATGATAGATACACTGAGCGTAATATCCACAATATTGTGAGCTTTGCACAAGCGCATTATTATGGAGTATCGGAGTTAGTCATCAATGAATCGTTACTCAAACAAGGCGTGATAGGTCTGTCTAAACTGGAGGTGGTTTTTGAGGATGGTACTATCTTTATACCTACGCCGTTTGAAACTAGCCTTTTAAAATGTAGTATATCCGCAAAAACAGCCGAGACTAAGTTATATCTAGTTATTGCTAGAGGCTCAGCAAACGCTAAGGAAATATCATATGAGTCAGATGATATAAAAAACACCCGTTATAGTGCTTTTGAGAAATCTTTAGTGGATACCGCCGATACTAATTCAGAGCCAAGGGTAGTGACTTTAGCCAGATTGAACGCACGCCTAATGTTAGAAGATGACATTCATTCCAGTCTCGTTAAAATTCCTATAGCTACTGTTTCAAGTAATGAAAATTCCGAAATTGTTATTCAAAAAGGCTATATCCCACCAACGTTAGTTGCTCAAAAAAACGATAAACTTTATAGCTATATAAATGAGATTTATGGTCTTCTTGCACAGAAAAGTAAAAGTTTAGCCAATGCAGTGAATGACCCCAATCGAGGCGGGTCACTCGAGATTACAGATTTTCTGATGCTACAGACAGTCAATAGAGATCTGGCTTATATGCTACACCAAAAACAGATGACCAATCACACACATCCAGAAACACTTTTTGTAAATTTATCTAAACTGTGCAGTGATTTGATGACTTTTTTGCCCACTCGTAAAATGGGTGATATGCCAGTTTATGACCATAAAAATCTAAGAGAGTGCTATCAACACTTAGTATCAAATCTAAGAATTAGCTTATCTACAGTCTTAGAGCAAAGAGTGATAAGGATAGATTTAAGCAAAAAAGACAGTGCAACTTACGTAGCTCAAACACCGAATGCTCAGATTCTTGAAGTTGCTGACTTCGTGCTAGCTGTAAAAGCAGATATGCCGAACGAAACTTTAAGAAATAACCTACCAAGTACCATGAAAATTAGTACTGTAGAGCAAATCAAAGAGCTAGTTGCTTATCACTTGCCTGGCGTGAAACTTAATGCTCTATCAGTAGCACCTAGAGAGCTACCTTATCACAATGGTTATGTTTACTTTGAGCTAGATAAAGACACAGAGTTATGGGAGCGTTTCGATGACTCGTCTGGTATGGCGTTCCATATTGCAGGCGACTTCCCAAATATTGATTTAGAGTTTTGGGCAATTAAACCTAACATAAAATAGACTTCATGCCGAATAGACGGAAAAAAAATGAAAAGTGACTCAAGATCAAACCTGCAGTTTTCAGATATTTATAATCCAATAATTTCAGCGGCAAAGCCTGTGTTTGTGTTATCTAATGCAATGAGAAACTCCACAACACAGCTTTCAACCGAGAAGGTGTTATTTAGATTTACTAAGATGATTGAGGATTTCGAGGCGGAAGCTGAACAAGAAGGTGCGCCATATGAGATGGTAAAAGCAGCTCAATACTGTCTATGCACGTTTGTTGATGAGTCCGCCGTCAGATCTGGTTGGTCAGATGAAGAGTGGTCACAAAGAAGCTTATTAGTATCTTTCTTTGATGAAACATGGGGCGGAGAGCGATTTTTTGAAATCTTAGAAAAAGCAAAGTTGGATGTTGACAAGAACTTATATCTGATTGAATTCATCTATCTGTGTTTGCAGTTCGGTTATAAGGGTAAGTATCAGATAGCAAATAACGGCGAGACTATTTTAGAGCAAGAAAAAAGCAAACTCATTGAGTTGATCAAATCAAAAAGACCAGAAACTTTTAGTTTGCTTTTTCATGAGAGCATTAGTAGCAAGCAGGACGAAGAGGTTAAGCGGCGTTGGCATATACCATTATGGGTAATCGGTGTTTTAGCCAGTCTTATTGTTGCCTTTTTTTATATTCTTTTGAGATTTTTCCTTGGCTCTACGATGGATGATACCAGTGCCAAAATTAATAATTTATCTTTGCCTAAAAATGCTCAATATACAGTTGTTGGACGTGATACCACTCAAACTAAACCACTAACCCCAGCTTTACAAAGCGAAATCAGTCGAGACTTAGTCGAGGTTAATGATTTCGCCGATCGTAGCGTTATTACTATCTTGGGCGATGGGTTGTTTGAGTCTGGATCAGAAAATGTTCAAAATCAATTTTTTCCTGTATTAGCAACCATTGGACAAGCACTACAAGGCATTAACGGTCAAGTAGTAGTAACTGGATACACCGATGACACGCCTATACAAAGCATCACTTTCCCTTCTAATTGGCACCTATCTCAAGCACGTGCAGATGCTGTAAAGGACATTTTGACGGACTATATTGAGAATAAAAATAGAATTCGATCAGAGGGCCGAGGCTCTACCAACCCTGTCGTTGCTAATGACACGGCCGAAAATAAAGCGAAAAATAGACGCGTTGAAATAACAGTTTATAGCTTGGGTAACAATCTCCCAGTTGAGCCTTAAACATCTAAACCCAGAATAATAATGACTGATTTTATTATTAAATTATTTGAGATATCACAAGAAGGTTCTATAAGATGAGAAGGTTATTATCTTTTACAAGTTCAAAAGTTTTTTGGGTGTTTTTAGGACTACTTGGAATATCTTTATTGATTTGGTTCTTTGGCGGTATTGTAGCTATTGGTAGCTACAAACCTCTTGAAAGTAAAGTCGTAAGAGCAATTATTATTCTGTTCATATTTTTAGTCTGGTTAATCAATAGTTTCTTGAAACAATATTTACAGGCGAGAAGAAATAGAGAGTTGGTTGAAGACATTAAAACATCACAACAACCTATATTAAAGCATGTCAACAAAGACAGTGCTCTTAGTCGTCAGTTTGAGGAAATAGATTCTGTACTAAAAAGTGCAAAATTTTCAAACTCTGATGGTTTTATAAAAAATAAGTTCTTTACAGGTCAGTATTTATATCAAATGCCTTGGTATGTGGTATTAGGGGCCGCTGGAACCGGTAAAACAACAGCATTAAGAGAGTCTGGTTTAAACTTTCCTTTAGAAAGTTCCTTCGGTGCTTCTATCAGTGGTCTGGCCGGTACTAAAGATTGTGATTGGTTTTTGTCAGATGAGGCTGTGTTGTTAGATACAGCTGGTAGGCTGTCACTGCAAGATAATAATGAAGAAGACTCGTACGACTGGCTTGAGTTTATGGGTCTGTTAAAAAAATATAGACCAAGACAGCCTATTAATGGTGTAGTTGTCACTATCGGTTTAGACGATATTCTAAACGCTGAGACCGATTTTAAAAATATTACCCGAGAGCTACGTAAACGAATTCAAGAAATGAGAGCTAAGCTGGGCATCAACTTTCCAGTCTACTTAGTGATTACTAAGCTAGACATCTTGAAGGGCTTTGAAGACTTTTTTAATGCACTCGATGAGGATCAAAGAAAAAAATATTTAGGGTTTACGATACCTGCTAATGATGCAGAGGAAGACAATGGAGCGGCTACTATTGGCTTTGTTGCAAAAAAACTTGAGAGTATCAGAGATAATATAGAATCTTCTTATCTTAGAGTAATAGATGATGCTACTAATCAAAACGAAAAAGACGCGATCTTTACATTTTCGAATGAGTTTTCGATACTCAATGAAAGACTGGTTCTATTGTTTAGAGAGTTGTATAAATCTTCTAAATTTGAAGACTCGATACAGTGGCGGGGCATATTTTTTACCAGTGCTTACCAAGATGGTGAGAGTGTGGATCCCGTATTTAATACTATCAGAAGCAACTTTGAACTTACTCCTAAATATGTAAAAGAAAATCAGTCAGGTTCACAGTTTACCAAAAGTTATTTTATCCATGATCTCTTTACTGAGGTTATATTTAATGACGCTAACCTCGCCAGCAATAACAAGGTGTGGTCTACCAAGAATAAAATATTGAAATGGATAGGTGTTGGTACAGTAGCAGCTACCGGACTATTAGTATCTGCGCTTATATTTAATAGTTTTTTAACAAACAGTCAGTATCTAAAAGATGTCAACGAAAAGACCATTAAGCTAGATAAAGAGCTGAAGGGCACTACAGAAACTAAAGATTTACTACAAGCGGTAGAGATGGCTGACAAGATTAGAATGCTGTCAAAAACTTCACCTTTTACAATGATTGAGTCACCCGCACTCAAGCACAGGATGGGACTTTATCAAGGTTACGCGGTAGATGAAATCTCGCAGGCTGCTTATAAACGAGCGCTAAGTGAAAGTGTAATGCCGCTAATATCCTATAAAATCGATGAGCTATTAAGACAAAGCCCAGAGGATTCTTCGATAGATAATTATAATGCTCTTAAAGCTTATTTAATGCTATACGACGATACTAAATTTGATGCAGAGTTTATGTTGTCTTGGCTGATGCGCAATTTTGAAAAAGATTCTTCTATTAAGAATGCCGAACAAAAAAAGAAAATTGAAGAATCACTACAATATATTCTTCAAGAAGAAGGACTGACGCCAAGTCTTCCACTTGATACTGAGCTGGTTGATCAAAGAAGGCAGTTTATCGCCCAAAATGATATTTCAATTATGATTTTGAATGATAGTTTTACTGAGATATCTAGAGGTAATAATAAAGTAGCACAAGTCTCTTTTGATACTATGGGAGGTAAGCAGAGTAGATTAGTGTTTACTAGAGCGAGTGGCAAACCGTTAACTGAAACGATTAACCCTATTTATACTAAGCAGGCTTACATTGAATTTGTCCTCCCTGAACTTTTGAAATCAACTGCCAAGCTGTATGAAGAAGAAGAATGGGTATTAGGGAACTATGCGTCTCTTAAATCGAGTGAAAAAGATACTTTGAAAGAAGCGAAAAGTGCTTATTTTAAAAGATACATCAACGTATGGAATAGATATCTCTCTGATATAAGACTGAAACAGCCTAGAAATCTAAAAGAAGCTAGAGATATTGCTAAGATTCTTTCTAATACTTCAGATTCGCCATTGCAGAACATGATTGAAGGAATAAGCGAAAATACTACTTTAGACATTAGCAAACAGATACAAGGTAGTGATGATAATGGAACTGTCAAAGATACTATAGATAGACTTGTGTCTAGAGCCGGTTTCGGTAATCTGCAAAACAAGGCTAGCTACGTCAAAGATAATTATATTGACAATCTCAAGTTCACTACTCCTGTAGATGAAGAGTTCTCAGAGTTCAATGTATTGACTGAAAAACAAGGGTCTGAAGCAGCTGCAATTAATGAAGTAATTATCTCTATTAAGGATCTTTATGAATTCTTAGATATACTTGATGTCGCAATAGAAAAAGGAGTGGATCTTCCTTCAAACGATTCGCTATTTGGTTATAGAGCTGAAATAAACAGGTTGCCGTCACCTTTTCGTCAGATGTTTGATCAATTCTCAGTTTTTATTCTTAATCAAAGCTTGGATGAGATGAATGATCGTTTGCTACAGGCAGATATTGATGCAAAAAGGCAATTGGAAGAGCAACGACAGAGAGAAGATGACTTAAGAAAGGAGGCAGAAGATAAAGCAGAAGCTTTGCGTCAAGAGGAACAAGAGCGAAGAGAGGCTTTAGATGAAGAGCAAAAAAAAAAGCAGCAAATAGAAGCTTTCAATATCATGAAGCGTGAACTAGCTCCCATCACTGCTGTTTGTAAAAGGGCCACTCAAGCAAATTATCCTTTTAACAAAGACTCAAGCGATGAGGTAGTGCTGACTAACTTCAAAAAACTATTTGGACATAAAGGACTATACCAGTCCTTTATGAACCTTGACCCACAAATCGCTAGTGATATGCAAGTCTATAGTTTTGATGAGCTGGTGCGTGCAAACTCAAAATTTAGATCTGAGTTTGGAGATGTTCGTAAAGTTGAACAGATGAGCAGTCCTTATTTTCAAAAAGATGCTGGCCAGTTAGGATTCGACTTTGAGGTTAAGGTGATTAACGTCGATCCAGAAATTGAGAAGCTGATTTTCAACTACGGTGGTAAATCTTATTCCTATAGTCATGGACCTTTAGAAAACTTTGAAGCAGTATGGCCAAAAGCTACATCAGGAAAGGTTGGGTTCTCAGCTTACATCAATGAAAAAAGAGTAGACGACATTGAGATGAAAGGTTCATGGGCGTTATTGAGACTGGTGGAAAGTGGAAAAATGCTTATTAACAATCGAAATAGAAGTGTCGTCAGGTACTCTCTTAACAATAAGGATATCGTTATTGAGTTTAGTGCCAGCACTGGCAATAACCCTTTTTATCTGGCTGATTTACGTCGGTTCTCATGTGCTTGAATATGTAATTTTATTCAGTAGACATTAATGAGTATAAGAGAATAGATGATGTGTAACATTGAACGAATCCATTACTTTGGCAAACTACGTAGAAGACGAGAATTTATTAAAGCTGCTGGTCTAACTCGGGATTATTATTATGATTGGGAGGTTTGGTTCAATAAATGCTCTAATACTAACACCTTGCTGTCTTTTTTGAATACTACAAGTAAAACCAAACCCGTATGGCTATTTGTTGTGAGTGAAGGTGATACTTTAAAGATCGGTTTGACTACTTTGAGTTCTGATATGTCAGAGCGTAAATATCCTTTTTTTGTATATGTTGATACTGAAAAAACGCAATTAAACGACTTAGAAAAAATTTCTACTTTTATTCTATCTATGGCTGGTAAGTATGAAGGGTTTGTAAATATAGTCGCTAATGGCGATCTTAAGATTGAGGAAACACACTATTTCAGCTCTTATTCTCAAGAATATGAAGGAATGGACCAACTAAAAGTAGTCATAGACGATATTGCTTTGGAGGTTTTAGAAAGAGGGTTTGATCCTATTATGTGTTCTTATTGGGTTAATCTGGAAAAATTTATCACTATTACTCACCAAGGCTATTTGACTTGCACGCTCTACAATAAAATATATGGCTAAATTATGACTAAAATTTTTTCAGACTTTATTGACCCTATTTCAGTGGCGCAACCAACTGGTATAGACATTGAATATGATACCCGTTTTATCGATATACAGACTTTGGTTGAAGGTAAGCCTGAGCAACAATATGGCGATGTTATCATAGAAGCCGAAGAGCCTGACTGGAGCACAATTGAAAAGCTTTGTCGTCAGATTTTATCTGAATCAAAGGATATCAGAGTTTTCTGTTTCTATGCACAAGCACTTACAGCCAACCATGGTGTTATCGGTTTTAAAAAAGGTTGTGAGATAATTCATACCAATATAGAGAAGTACTGGGATGAGTTGTATCCAAAATTAGTTGATGAGGACAATGAGTTTGATGCTTTTTATAGATCAGGATCTATAAGCTTATTAATTGATAAGAGCGGCATCATCCAACAGTTGAACAAGTCTAACATTATATATTCTGCCAGCAAGAAGGGCTATTTTACTCTCAAGTCTGTAGTGTCGATTTTGATAAATAATGATGATGACTCTTATCCTGGGGGAAGAGAGAAGTTGATAGAGGATATCAAAGTTGCCTATCAAAACGATCAAGAAGAGCTGGTAGCGCTGAAAGATGCTTTGGGTCTAATAAATAATATCGAATTTATTTTTGATGAAAAAATTGAAGATTCCCATTTGGATTTCTCCGCCATAAAACAGCCTATCGAAGTAATTGCCAGATTAATAGTCAGATCGTCTAATGTTGTAGAAGAAGTAGAAGAAAACGCCTCTCTTTATGAGGATGTTTCAACTGCTGTAGATAATGTAGCAAATAAATCAGTAATGAGCATCCAGAAATTAGACGATATCAGTATAAAAGATAGAAACGATGTAAAAGTAGTACTGGAAAAACTAAACTTGTACTTTAGACTGAAAGAACCAAGCCATCCTGCTCCTCTTTTTATAGAAAGATTACAAAAGCTCATGGATATGAGTTTTTATGAGATGTTAAAAAATATAAGTCCAAATAGTCTGAATGATTTAGATGTGATCATTGGCAAAGACGATGAGGACTAAAACAGTAAGAACTGTTAATTAATATTTTATTTTTTGAATATATTCAAAAGCTATTTTTAAAATTACTAATGTCATTCGTAAATTAAATATATACATAATGTAACTACAAATTTTAATAATGGATTTAAGTATTTTAATAGACTATAGTATGGTAATTAAGTTTACTGTCATTATAAGTATTAGTAACCAATATTCACTATTATCTAAATTTTTTGAGAGTTACTCTTTATTAGTCAGTAATTAAAATGCAATTTAACAAGGACGCATAAATGTCTAACGATAATCCCAATAGAAAATATTCATCAAGCCAAAAGTTTGTGGGACGTAACCGAGCTCCTCGTGTTCAAATTGAATATGATGTTGAGTTATACGGCTCAGAGTCGACAGTCGAACTACCTTTTATCATGGGCGTTATGGCTGATCTTGTAGGTAAATCACAAGTACCCGTTCCTGACTTATCTGAAAGAAAGTTTTTAGAAGTTGATATAGACAATTTCGATGACAGAATGAAAGCTCTAAAACCAAGAGCTGCCTTTCAGGTTGAAAATACCTTAACGGGAGAGGGAAACCTAAATGTCGAGTTAGAGTTCGAAAGTATGGATGATTTCTCACCGACCGCAGTGGCGAATAAAGTTGAGCCTTTGAGAGAGCTGTTGCAAGCTCGAACTGAGCTATCAAATTTACTATCGTATATGGATGGTAAGTCAGGCGCTGAAGAGTTAATTTCTAAAGTGCTAGCAGACAGTGAGTTGTTAAATGCACTGGCTAGTAGTAACAAGGCTTCTACAAAAAATAGTATTGATGAGTAAATGATTTAAAAATTATAGGGTTAGAGACTACTATTATGAATAAAGTCCAAGAGTTAAATGAAATAAATGCCAACCCTGAGCTTTTACAAGAAAAAAAGACTGGGTTTACAGACTTATTGCAAAAGGAGTTTAGACCTAAAACTGAAGATGCAAAAAGTGCCGTGCAACATGCAGTAACGACATTGGCTCAACAAGCATTAAAAAATACAGTCGTCGTTTCAGATGATGCTTACCAAACGATTGAATATATTATTGCTGAGATAGATCGAAAGTTATCAGAGCAAATAAACCAAATTATTCATCATCAAGAGTTTCAAAAGTTGGAAGGCGCATGGCGAGGTCTTAATCATTTGGTTACTAATACAGAAACCGATGACTTGCTAAAAATAAAGGTCTTACCGATTTCAAAAAAAGAAGTCGCTCGCGATATTAAGCGCTACAAAGGGGTAGCTTGGGATCAGAGTCCTTTATTCAAAAGAATATATGAAGAAGAATACGGTCAGTTCGGTGGTGAACCATTTGGTTGTATGGTAGGTGATTATTATTTTGATCATTCACCGCAGGATGTTGAGCTATTAAATGGCATGAAAAAAATTGCGGCGGCATCTCATTGCCCCTTCATCGCAGGTGCTTCCCCTGATGTTATGCAAATGGAAACTTGGCAGGAGCTTGCAAATCCAAGAGATTTGAGCAAGATTTTCCAAAACACTGAGTACGCTAGTTGGCGTAGCTTAAGAGAGTCAGAAGACTCTCGTTATATTGGTCTAGCATTACCTAAGTTTTTATCAAGGTTGCCTTATAGCGCAGCCTCGAATCCAGTTGATGAGTTTGATTTTGAAGAGAGTACGGATGGATCTAACCACGATAATTACACGTGGTCAAACGCAGCTTACGCTATGGCTGTCAATATCAATCGTTCTTTTAAACAGTACGGTTGGTGTACCTCTATCAGAGGTGTAGAGTCGGGCGGTATAGTAGAGAACTTGCCAACACATACTTTTCCCACTGATGATGGCGGCGTGGACATGAAATGTCCTACGGAGATTGCTATCAGTGATCGCCGAGAGTCTGAATTGGCAAACTTAGGGTTTATGCCTTTAGTGCATAGAAAGAACACTGACTTAGCTGCATTCATAGGAGCGCAGTCACTCAACAAGCCGGCTGACTATTATGATGCTGATGCCTCAGCAAACGCTAAATTAGCAGCACGTCTGCCTTACTTGTTTGCTTGTTGCCGATTTGCCCACTATTTGAAATGTATTGTTAGAGACAAAGTGGGTTCGTTCAAAGAGCGTGATGATATGGAAAGGTGGCTCAATGAGTGGATTATGAACTATGTGGATGGAGACCCTACTAACTCTACTCAAGAGACAAAAGCAAGAAAGCCATTAGCATCGGCAGAGGTCGTTGTTGAAGAGATTGAAGGTAGTCCTGGCTATTATACCTCGAAGTTCTTTTTAAGACCTCATTATCAACTAGAAGGATTAACGGTTTCTTTACGCTTAGTATCTAAACTGCCTTCAGCAAGGGATGAATAAAGACGTCTGTCTTTTTATTTATCATTATTTAATTTAATTTAGGAGAGTAGTATGGCTTTAGATATGTTTATGCGTATTGAAGGTGTAAGCGGTGAATCTAAGGATTCTAACCATAAAAACTGGACGGATATCCGCAGCTTTAGCTGGGGGGCTGAGCAGCCAGGTTCTATGAGCTCTGGCGGTGGCGGTGGCGCAGGCAAAGTAAACTTTGATGATCTAACAGTCGTTGCAGCCATTGATAAAGCAGCACCAACAGTACTAAAGAACTGTTCAGTGGGTCAGCATTTGGGCAAGGTTGAAATATCTGTCTGCAAAGCAGGTGGCAACCAAGTTGAGTATTCTCGCACTACTTTAGAAGATGTTTTGATTACTGCTGTTAAATTCATTGGCGCTCAAGAAAATGAGTCACTAATGATGGAGTACTCATTCCAAGCAGCAAAAGTTAAAAATCAGTACTGGGAACAGAATGATAAAGGTTCTAAAGGTGCTGAAGTGCAAATGGCGTTTGATGTCAAAGAGAATCGTTCTGCTTAATTTGCTTGATTATTATTTGTAATATTAAGATCTAACTTAAAAGTTTGAGTTGGATCTTTTTTTTAGAGATTTGCAATATATTTATATCAAAATCATCAGACAAGTAAATCATAAAACTTATGTAGATTATCAATGAAGAATGAAATTGGTTTAGTCCCTTGTTTATTGGATAGGCTAACAGATACAGATCCTAGAAGCAGCTATGATACTAAATACCATAGAGGTATTAGTATATCTGAGTATCGTGAGACGATATTAAGAGATATTCTATTTTTATTGAATACGACTTGCTTGCATAGTGAGCAGCTCGAGATCTTATTACCCATTCACGTTAAGCGCTCCACTATGAACTATGGTATCCCTGCATTTTCAGGGATAAATATCTCAGATATTGACTGGTCTGGTGTACAAAATTTGATTTTAGAGTCATTAATAAACTTTGAACCCAGACTTGTAGAAAACGGTTTAAAGGTTTTAGTGCATATCGAAAATGACATGCATGCCAATCACAATCAATTATTGATAGAAATCAAAGGCATGATCAAGCTTAACCCATATCCCAAAGAGTTTTGGTTAAGAACAACTATAGACGTTGAAACTGGATTTTTCTCGTTAGTGGACGGCAGTATAGATGAATAATAAAATTGTGTCTTATTACAACAAAGAATTAAGATTTCTTAGAGAGATGGGGCAGGAGTTTGCTAAGCAATATCCTAAGATAGCCTCTCGTCTCAAACTGAGTGACAACGAGATTCCAGATCCTTATATTGAGCGACTCCTAGAAGGAGTCGCTTACCTTACTGCAAGAACTCAGCTAAAAATAGACGCTGAATACCCACGTTTTGTTCAACGCATTTTAGAAGTGGTTTATCCACAGTTTTTGTATCCTACGCCAGCGTCCACTATTATAAAGTTTGATACCTCAAAGCATTATAGTGTCAATGTTTTGAACACATTGAAACGCGGTCAGCTGCTTGAGTCTTTGCCTATTGACATAGATGCCAATATGCTGAGCTGCCATTTTTCTTTGACTCAAAATACGGCGTTGACTCCGATTGAGCTTGAGGCATCACATTATACCAACTCACTGAACTATCTCCCAGATTTGAAAAGTGTAAAAACTGGTAAGAGCTTATCAGCACTCAGATTGGATTTTTCCATCAGATCGGCCACTAAATGCTCTGAATTAACACCCGAAGATTTAGTGCTTTATCTAGGCTCAGAGCTACCCGTCGCCTCTCAGTTATTAAACCTGTTGATGAACGCTTGTAATAATGTCGTGTGCCATAGTTTTGAAGATGCGCGCAGATGGAATTATGTTATAGATGACCATCCTAAGCATAAAGGGTTTGCTAAAGACGAAGCGTTAGTATTTGATTTAAATAAATCTATTTCATCTTTAAGATTGATACAAGAGTATATTCAGCTACCAGAGAAGTTCTTATTTGTCAGTCAGCAAGGAATCAATCAAGCCATAAAAAAAGCAGAGATCAATGGTGATTTTGCTCTTTCTGCATTACAGACTGAGGACGTTATAGTCGAAAACGGCGTAAACAAGAGAGTGGTAGGCCATGAGAAGCGCAGGTTTAGTGTCTCGTTTTTATTCGACAGCTATATACCTGAATTGACGCAATTGCTAAAAGAGCAGGATATTACTATCAATACAGCACCGATAGTCAACCTTTTCAAAAAGAAATCTGTACGTTTTCCTGTCACTATGCAGAACACAGATCATCACGTCATCGTCGATCGTGTACATCCTCTGGATTTTGAGGTGCACAGCATAGAGCGAGTCAAAGGATTTGACAAGTTTAATAATCAACAAGTGAATTTTACCCCCATCTATAAAGCCACTGATCAAGAGGTGTTTCTCAATAATCGTCACAATAATGCCTTTTTTTCAATGAGAAGAGAAAAGAGAGCACAGTCAAGCTCGGCGAATTTGTATGGTGGTCGGACGTCTTATCTTGGCAGTGAAGTGTATTTATCGATGATGAGTGAAGGTCAGTCTGTTTTTAGCTTTAATATTGATCATTTGGCCGTAGAGGCGTGGTGTACCAATCGTGATTTACCATTGATTCTTACCAGATCTGTGGAGTCGGATTTTTTGGTTGATGCTGCACTGCCTGTAGGTGCTGCACATATCATCTCAGGAGTCACTAAGCCCGTTGAAGCAGTAAGCGAGGATCATACGCTTTGGTCGCTACTCAATCAGCTTAATCTTAGTTATATCTCATTAACAGATTACGCTGATAAAGACAGTACATTGCTATTAAAAGAGCTGCTTTTAGCGTTCCCCCATGAAAATAATGAATTTTATAAGTCTGAGATCAACAGCATTACGCAGCTTAAAGTTACGCCAATGACAAAAGTAGTTCGGCACAAAGGCGCAGGAAGTCTAATAAAAGGAATAGCCGTTCAACTAACTTTTGATGAAAGTTTGTTGGCAGGCGTGCATCCTTTCTTATTTGCTTCTATTTTAAGGCATTATTTCTCTCGTATTATTTCTATCAATTCATTTGTTGAAATGACCGTATTGACGGTACAAAAAGGTCAGATTATTAAATGGAAAGACATAAAGGGTGAGAAGTCTTTACTATGAGTGACAACAAGATCAATGACTATGTGCTATCAAGCGGGCATAAGGGATTGCCAGACGGCCTAAATACATTAGATGATGAGTTTGATCTTGCAGAGATTACTAGCCATCTTCATAAATATAGCTTTTTTTCAATCTTGAGGCATTTGGAGGGTAGTCAAGATACCTCTGTACCCTTAATCGGTGAAACGAGCAGTCCTACGCAAGACCTATTTAGGTTGTATCAAAACCCATCGATGTCTTTTATATATAAGAATATCGATAGCATCTCACTTAAAAGTAATAAGTTCCAAATTGCTATCAATGAAATAGGGTTATTAGGAGCCAATTCACCACTGCCATCGCATTTGATTGAGTTTATTTTTCAAAGAAAACATCAGTATGGTGATGGTGCATGGGCGGACTTCGTTAATATGCTACAGCATAGAGTGCTAACGATGTTTTATCGTAGCTGGATGAATGCTCAAAGTGTCCTATCACTTGAAAACAAGGGTGCTAATAAATTCAGTAGGTATATAGCCAGTTTAGCAGGCTTTGCGGTTTTCGATGAACAACGACCTCACCAATATGTCGAACACTTCTCAAAATTATATTTTGCAGGGTACAGTCTGCAAAGAAACCGCTCTACTGATAGTTTCCAAGATCTATTATCACAGTACTTTTCTTTACCGATTCATATTGAAGAAAATATTGGCCAGTGGTTTGAGCTGCCCAAAGAGGAGCAGACGTGTTTGGGCGTAAAGGGACAGTACAATCTTGGTGATGGCTTGATCGTCGGCAGCAAAATCTATGATGTGCAAACTAAGTTTCGCATAATCATTGGACCTTTGGAGCTGGATGAGTTTGAGTCTTTTTTTAAAGGAAGTCTCAACTCAAAACGAATGATAGAGTGGGTGCGTTTTTACGTAGGCGAAGAATATGATTGGGATGTACAGCTTGTATTGGCAAAACCAGATATACCACAGCTGGTTTTAGGAGGACGTAATAAGCTTGGTCTTACTACTTGGCTTGGCGCTATTGATACAGATGAAGACGGCCTAATACTAAACTATCAACGCTAAACCATCGATATTAAGTATGAATGTAACGCTAGTACCGCGTGCTTAAACACCGACTATAAAGCAATCTGCCTTTTAACATAATAATTAAACAATTTAATGGAGTAATCATGTCTAATATTAGCCGAAGTGTACTATTTGCCAAGTTGAATGACTCTCTTTATAAGTCTTTAGAGAGTGCTTTTACCTATTGTCGTCTGAGAGAGAACAGCTATGTGGAGCTAGTGCATTGGTTACATGTTCTAGTACAGACACCTGATAACGATCTCGATTGTATTAATCGCTACTTTGAGATAAATAGTAATAATTTGAAAAAGGATATTCTTGCTGCAGTTGAGAGTCTACCGACGGGTGCTAGTAATGTTGCTGATTTCTCAAGACATGTAGAGGAGGCAGTAGAACAAAGCTGGACCTATACTTCGTTATTGTTTGATAGCCAAAAGATACGTAGTGCTTACCTGCTTTATACGTTACTAAAAAGCTCAGAGCTGTCTAATATTCTATTTAGAATATCAAGCCAATTTAAGAAGATTAACGCCGATAAACTGGTCGATGATTTTGATACTATATTTGAATCTTCTTCTGAAAACGTCCAACAAGAGTCGCCAGTGTCATCAAACGCGAATGTAGAGGATTCAGAAAAAACGGCTTTGGCAAAATATGGTAGCAATCTGACCGAAATGGCGGCCGCTGGCAAGATTGATCCTATCGTGGGCCGTGATAATGAGATACGACAAATCATAGATATCCTGATGCGCCGCCGCCAAAACAACCCTATCTTGACTGGAGAGGCCGGCGTTGGTAAAACAGCAGTCGTTGAAGCGTTGGCGCTCAAACTTGCCTCAGGTGACGTGCCGCCAAGTCTGAAAAACGTTGAGCTTATCTTACTTGATATTGGTGCTTTAAAAGCAGGTGCTAGCGTCAGTGGGGAGTTTGAAACGCGTCTGCGCGCAGTTATGGAGGAAGTAGAATCAAGTCCAACGCCTATCGTACTTTTTATTGATGAAATACATACTTTGATAGGTGCTGGCGGTTCTGCTGGTACTGGTGATGCTGCCAATCTGCTAAAGCCTGCGCTGGCTCGCGGTCAGCTAAGAACCATAGGGGCAACCACATGGGCAGAATACAAAAAGTACTTTGAAAAAGATCCTGCTTTGACACGACGCTTTCAGGTCATCAACGTTGATGAGCCAGAAGAAGATGAGGCGATTGAGATGCTAAGAGCATTAGTACCTTCACTGGAATCACATCATAATGTGATCATCCTTGATGAAGCCATAGTCTCAAGCGTGCAGCTGTCCCATCGCTATATTCCTGCACGTAAGCTGCCAGATAAAGGCATTGGCTTAGTGGATACTGCCTGCGCGAGAGTATCATTAAGTCAGCACTCAACGCCAAGTCGAATTGAGTATCTCAATAGAAAAATTATTGCTTTAGAAACACAAAAGCATAATATGGAGCGTGAAATGAAGCTTGATTATGATCAGCAAGACAAACTGAGTGAGATTGACAGCGACATCGCTGATTTAGAAGCTCAATTAGTCGAGCTTGAGAATAAATGGCAGGAAGAGTCTCGTCTGGTTCATGCGCTAATTGATGTTCGTCAACAAATTTTGCAGTATGTAACAGACGAAGATGTTTCAGATGTTGAGGATCAGGACGCTACAACAGAAGGCAGTCATACGCAAGTTACTGATGCTACAGTTGATAGTCATAATGAAACAGCGCTCAATGATGAGACAGATAGCAATGGTGCTATTGCCGCAGACAATGCCCATAATGACGATGACACTAATCATCTACCAAATATAAGCGATACCAGTAGTGATATCGAGGGCCTACTTGAGACACAAAAAAATATCATTGAGCAGCTGAAACAGCAACAAAATGATGATCCGCTAGTATTGCCATTGGTAGATTCCAGAGCAGTGGCTAATGTGGTCTCAGACTGGACAGGCATACCAGTAGGTAAAATGATGAAAGATGAGCTACAGGCCATTCTGGCGCTTAGCTCAACGCTGAGTCAGCGTGTCATCGACCAAGATCATGGTATGGAGGCCATTGCTAGAAGAGTACAAACCTCAAGAGCGAGTCTTGATGATCCCAATAAGCCTATCGGTGTCTTTATGCTGGCGGGCCCATCAGGGGTTGGTAAGACAGAAACTGCCTTGGCGTTAGCCGATTCATTATATGGTGGTGAGCATAACGTCATTACGATCAATATGAGTGAATACCAAGAAGCACATACTGTATCAACCCTAAAGGGCGCACCTCCAGGCTATGTTGGGTACGGAGAAGGCGGTGTGTTAACGGAGGCCGTCAGACGTAAGCCTTATAGTGTGGTATTACTTGATGAGGTAGAAAAAGCCCATCCTGATGTCCATGAGATATTCTTTCAAGTATTTGATAAAGGATGGATGGAAGATGGAGAAGGGCGACATATTGATTTTAAAAACACCATCATTATTTTGACCACCAATGTCGGTACAGAGCTCATCATGAATCGTTGCCATAACAACGATGAAGTCATCGATATAGAAACGCTACAAAAAGAGCTAAGAGCACCTATGCTGCAAGTATTCCCAGCCGCATTGTTGGGTAGGATTCAGGTTATTCCTTATTATCCACTGAACGACGCGGCATTGAATAAGATCGTAGACTTGCAGCTTAAGCGTATCGTCAAGCGCATCAAAGACAATCATGGTATTACACTGAGCTACTCTGATGATATTTTGGCCCTGATATCTGATCGATGTAGCGAAGTTGAGTCTGGCGGTCGCATGATTGATGCCATCTTGACCAATACTATCTTACCTAAAATCAGCAAAGACCTACTGACTTACATTATCGACAATAAAACCATCGATTCTATTCATCTAAGCACCGACGAAGATGATATAATCTACCGATATTTGTAGAGTATAATGAGCAAGTCAGCACTATCTACCCATCATAAGTGTTGACGTCGTGCTTCTAGCCAGACATATATTTATCAACTAACCTCTAAAAAGGCTCTCTTCATGCGCACCATTGCCATCCACACCCCCTTTGGCCGTGAGCTGTCCTTTGTCGAACTCAATGGATTTGAAGGGCTCAGCATGCTCTATGAGTATCGCCTAACCCTCACCAGCAAAAACCCCAATCTCGCTGCCACCGACATCATCGGCCAAACCATCGCCGTCACCATAGACACCAAGAGCGGTGAGCGCGTACTAAATGGCCTAGTTACCGACTTTGGCTACCTCAGTGAAGATGAAGACGAGCAAAGCTACCATCTCTACACCTGCATCATGCGTCCAAACATGTGGTATCTCACCCAGCGTTATGACAGCCGAGTCTTTGTTGACAAAGACATACTTGAGATCACCCGCACCATCCTAGACGAATTTGGCTTCCCCTACGAGATACAGTGCCAGAACCACTACCGTAAATACGGACACAGCACCCAATACCAAGAAACCAGCTTTGCCTACCTAAACCGTTTGTTTGAACAAGAAGGGCTCTACTACTACTTTGCCCATACCGACGGCAATCATACCCTCATCATCGTTGATGACAACAGCGCCCATCCTCCCATTCAGGGTCAACCCTTCATTCCTTACCACTCAGCCGTCACCCCAGGCACCCCTGATCAGAACTACATCGACGAATGGCAGCAAACCGACCGCCTCGCCACCAAGACCGTCAACGTCAACGACCACAACTACCAAACCGCCAACCGTAAGCTCAGCTACCAAGGCGAAACCCATGGCTTAGGGGGTATCAATACCGAACACTACGACTTCTATACCAACTTCAGTAGCAAAGAGGATGCCCCGCACTACCAACAAGTCCGCGCCCAAGACTACAACGCCCAAAGCAAACGCATTAGTGCTGCTGGTAACGTCCTCACCATCGCCCCCGGTCACACCTTTGCCTTGACCCGTCACCCGCATGACGCCGCCAACACCGAACACCTCATTATCTATGCCGAGTACGAACTCAAAGAGGCCGGTTATGCCAGTGGCACCGAACAATCGCACTACCGTATCCGCTTTAGTGCCATCCCCCTCACTTACCAGTACCGTGCCCCTAGAGTTACTCCCAAGCCGCAAATCATCGGCACCCAAGGCGCCACCGTCACCGGCCCTGCAGGAGAAGAAGTACACACCAACGATTATGGCGACATCAAAGTCCAGTTCCACTGGGACCGATACGGCCCCAAGAACCAGCTGAGCTCAGACTGGATACGGGTCGCACAAGGCTCCGCAGGGGGTAGCTTTGGTTCCATCAATACCCCGCGTATCGGTGAAGAAGTGCTTATTGACTTTATCAACGGCGACTCTGATCGTCCCATCGTCATCGGCCGTCTCTACAACAGTGCCAATCCACCACCATGGGGCTACCCGCAGGCGGCCAAGAAATCTGGTATCAAGTCTAAAAGCTTTAACTCGCCCCTTGAGAACTACAATGAGCTCATGTTCAATGATGATGCCGGCTTTGAGCTGGTGAACTTGCAGGCGCAGCGTGATTTAAACTCACTGGTGAAGAACGATGAGACTCGCAGAGTCAACCGTGACCGTACCACCACCATTGATAAAGATGAGACCGTGACGGTACATGGCAAGCGTACTGAAA
>NZ_CAJHBJ010000023.1:0-42913 GCF_904846595.1 Psychrobacter sp. HII-4
GTCATCAAAGCTTTTCATGCTGCTAGCCATTTGCTGGGCAAGTTTTTTAAGGTCGGTTTGCTTAGTCATTGCTTATTCTCCGGTTAGTGGATTATAAGCAGTTACACAAAGTTTGGGAAACTCTCCAAAAAGCAGAATGGTCAAGATACTAAGACCTAAATATGGTAAGAATACTTGCTTTAGTTTTAGCTTGATCGATTCTTTAGCACTTAGGCTTTGTGTTCGCTTTTGCTTGGCGCTTTTGCTTACTCTCTTTTTGTTTCTGCTTCTGTTTTTATCCTTATACCTGTACTGGCTTTGCGTGTTATTATCTCGCATGTACCATTACCACTTGTTTAGATTAAATAACACCCTAAATAGACGATGCTCAATATGATTTTTTCTTCATATTTTTTAAGAACGTTTTATCAACTTCAGCCCGTAAAATCATTGCCAAGCAAATAGCCATACCAATTATCAAAAATCTAATAGCTTTTATCAGCTCTTCAGTAGCAGCCTCTGAGAGTGTGCCAGCTCTAGCAACCAATATTAACGGCTCACATTCGACTTGTTGACACGTTGACTTGATAGCTTGTAAGTAACCAGCTTGAAGGTCTGAGTTTTTTAATTTTTCAAAATAATCAATTGATGATAAGTCCGAATTTATGTACTCAGGAATTTTGGAGTTGATAAAATCATTAATTTGCTGATGTTGGTCTTGTTCTGAAAGATTGTTGTCAATATCTGTTGAGAATCGTTTTCCCAGCCAAATATTTTCACTAGCTAAAAAAGGTAGTGCTATATATAAATATACTCTTAAGATAGTCTTAGACTTGCTAGGTACTCTCGTATCTATACTAAACTTAACTTCTTGCTTACTAACAGGAAAGGTAGTTATCTGAAAATAAGTTTGTTTTGGATAGCGTCGAACCTCCTCGACATGGCTCACCTCAATCGTATCGTGAGACACTTTAGATAAATAGGCTTGACTCGTAACTATTGTAGGAAATAAAGACAGTATCATTATAAAATAAAATACATTTGAGCTCTTCTCTTCAAATAATTTAAAACGCAATAGCTTTATTTTGGGTCTCATGTAGGTAAAGACGATAGCGCTGCTTAGTATTAGCGCAATTATTCCGTCCCAGAAAGTGTCCTTTAATGGCCAAATATTTAGGTGAATGTCTAATATCCAGCGTATTACACAATAAAGAAAGATAGTTGACAGACTTGACCATAAAAAAGGGAAGAATACCAGCTTAAGCTTTATGCTAGTGAGCGCTTTATCCAACATAATTTAATACCATCCATCTAACCCTTATTAGTCTCATTGCCAAGAACACCTTTTTACCATTAGCACTTACTACCGGTAAGGTTTTATTCTTTATAAGCACAAAAAAATGCCCCTAACATAGCGTTAGAGGCAACCATTATACAAGACGAAAGTCAAACTAATAAACAAATATCAGCTTTATTCATACCTAGACATTAGGTGAAAATTAAACACGCTCAATCACAGTCGCGATACCTTGACCAAGACCGATACACATGGTTGCAAGACCAAGCTCGGTGTCAGACTGCTCCATAGCGTTTAGCAAGGTAACCGTGATACGAGCACCAGAACAACCTAGTGGATGACCCAGTGCAATCGCGCCACCATTGATGTTGACGATATCTTGCTTGTCCGTCAGGTTCAAGGCTTTGAGTACAGATAGACCTTGGGCGGCAAAGGCTTCGTTTAGCTCGATGGTCTGCATGTCATCGATGCTCATGCCAGCGCGCTTCAAGGCTTTGTTGGTCGCAGGTACCGGACCGTAGCCCATAATAGCCGCATCACAACCAGCGACAGCCATGCTACGAATACGAGCGCGAGGCTTTAGACCAAGGTCTTTGGCTTTTTGCGCGCTCATGACCAGCATCGCTGCGGCACCATCAGAGAGTGCAGATGACGTCGCAGCAGTCACTGTACCGCCTTTAGGGTCAAACGCTGGACGTAGCTTTTGCATTTGCTCCATGGTCGCATCAGGGCGAATCACTTCATCAACGGTACATAGTTGCAAGCGGCCATCAGCATCGTGACCTTCGATACCGATGATTTCATTGTCAAAACGGCCTTCAGTGGTCGCAGCCCACGCACGGCGATGTGACTCAAGACCAAACGCATCTTGTTCCTCACGCGTGATGTTGTTCATACGGCCCAGCATTTCAGCGGTCAAGCCCATCATGTTTGACGCTTTTGCATAATGCTTGGAGGCGGCAGGGTTTAGATCGATGCCATGCATCATACCAACGTGACCCATGTGTTCAACGCCACCAATAACAAACACATCACCTTGACCGGTCATGATTTGTGCAGCAGCGGTGTGAAGTGCTTGCATAGAAGAGCCGCACAGACGGTTGACCGTTTGACCACCAGCGGTTTTTGGAATACCTGCCAGCAGGCCAATATTGCGGCCGATGTTCATGCCTTGCTCTAGTGTCTGGTTGACACAACCCCAGATGATGTCTTCGATGTCATTGGTATCAAAGTCATTACGTTCGACCAACGCACGTACCAGTTCAGCTGACAGATTATCAGCACGAACATGGCGGAACATACCGTTTTTAGATCTTCCCATCGCCGAGCGTACGCCATCTACGATGACCACATCTTTTGGACTTAAAGTTGTCATACTATCTTCCTTTTCAATTTTTATTGTCAGTGTTGTCGATTTAATCGGGCTCTATAGCCATCTATCACGCGATCCGTACATCAGTACGATAACTATCTAGATGTTTTCGCGCTGGATGTTGCGGCGCTGGATATTATCGCGGCAGGCCAAACCTGATAAAACCGACCAAAACGGTGCGTCTGCTATTTTTTTATCGCCGATAACGATGTCAGCAAACGCACCCCACTTATCCTAATACGGTATGCTCGTTACGCTGTGGCGTAAAAAGTCTCGCCAGCGGCTGCCATGTCGCGAATCTTTTGCGGCGCTTCATAAGCTTTGCCAAGGTGCGCGTATTTTTCGCATAGTGCCAAGTAGTTATCGAGACCCATTTGGTCGATATAACGACAAGGACCACCGCGGAATGGCGGGAAACCGACGCCCATAATCATCGCCATATCCGCCTCACTTGGCGTGCTGACGATGTTGTCTTCTAGGCAGCGTACGGTCTCATTACAGAAAGCCAGCATGGTGCGGTCGATGATGGTTTGATCATCAAACTCTTTTTTGTCGCTATCTGTCGTGGCTTTAAGTAGCTCATAAGTGGCATCGTCAGCGACTTTCTTTGGCTTACCGCGCTTGTCGGTTTCGTACTTATAGAAACCAACGCCATTTTTTTGACCTAGGCGCTCGTTTTCATATAGATGCTGGATAGCGCCTTTATAATCAGGCTTCATGCGGTCAGGGAATCCTTCTGCCATCACTTCTGCGCCGTGCACGCCCGTATCCAAACCGACGACGTCGATTAGGTAAGCAGGACCCATCGGCCAGCCGAATTTTTCCATGACTTTATCGACATGGGTAAAGTCCGCGCCTTGCTTAAGTAATAAGTCAAAAGCACCAAAGTATGGGAATAGGACACGGTTCACTAAGAAACCTGGGCAGTCATTGACGACGACGGGCACTTTACCCATTTTAGTTGCGAGCGCAACCGTGGTGGCAATCGCTTCTTCAGAGGACTTCTCACCGCGGATCACTTCAACTAGCGGCATACGATGTACTGGGTTAAAGAAATGCATACCAACGAAGTTCTCTGGGCGCTCAAGCACTTCTGCTAAATGCGTAATAGAGATCGTTGAAGTATTCGAAGCCAAAATCGCGTCTTCTTTGACTAAGCCTTCGACTTCTTTGAGTACCGCGTGCTTCACTTTTGGATTTTCTACTACGGCTTCGATAACGATATCAGTCTCGCTAAAGTCGCCATAGTTCAAGGTAGGACGGATACGGCTTAGCGTTTCGCCCATTTTCGCTGGGGTCATCTTTTTGCGTTCGACCATTTTGCCAAGTAGTTTACTCGCTTCACCCATACCCAAATCTAACTGCTCAGATTTGATATCTTTCATGATGATCGGCAAGCCTTTACTAGCGGCTTGATACGCGATACCACCGCCCATGATGCCTGCACCTAATACCGCGGCTTCATTGATTTCATGCGCTTGTTTGCTGTGTTTCTTAGCCAGCTTCTTAACCAGCTGATCATTTAAGAACAGACCGACTAAGCTCTCAGCTTGTGGCGTTTTAGCGGCTTTGGCAAAATAAGTGGCCTCAACTTCGATAGCTTTGTCACGTGGCAAATTGACGTGCTTTTCAATCGCTTCGATAGCGAGCGCTGGCGCTGGATACTGCTTAGGATTGGCTTTAGAGAAGATCATGCCTTTGGCGCTATTGAACGCCATCGCTTGCTCAAGCTGGTTTAGCTTTACAGGATTTAGCTTCTCTTCACGCTTGGCTTGCCAGTCAAGCTCACCTGAGATACATTTTTTGACTAGGTCAATCGCAGCGTCTTGCAAATCATCAGCAGAAACGGTCGCATCTACCAAGCCTAGTTTTAGCGCTTCTAGTGGTTTTTTTGGCTTACCTGTAGCGATTAGCTCAAGCGCATTGTCGATACCGATGACACGCGTACTACGTACCGTACCGCCGAAGCCCGGGAAGATACCTAATTGAGTCTCTGGCAGCCCGATGCTGGCTTTTTCGCTCATCACACGGTATTCACACACTAGAGTCATCTCACAACCACCGCCTAGCGCTGCGCCATTGATAGCCGCTACTTTTGGAAATGGCAAATCTTCAAAACGGTTAAAGGTCTCATTGATACTCACCACCCAGTCTTTGATCTCGTTTTCTGGGTTTTTAAATGAGCCAACAAACTCTGTGATGTCAGCGCCCGCGATAAACACGCCTTTGCTTGAAGTGACAATAAGGCCTTTGACATCGTCGGCTTTTTCTAGTGCGCTCACCGCTTCACCAAACTGTTTGTTGGTCTCGGCATCAAACTTGTTCACGCTCTCATTTTCGGCGTTGTATTGCATGTTGGCGATGCCATCTTCTAGCATTGTCACCGTGATGCGATTTCCTTGGTATACCATTTGAAACTCCTTGCTATATAACGAAAGCTACGTTTTGGATTACAATCAATAGCCAGTTACTGTTAGTAAAATGGGTAATAGCACTGTGCGCCGATGCTACCATCAAGACAAACCTCGTCTTGACGACAAACCACTAGCGGGCACACAGTGAAGATATCTTTATTATCCAGCGCTCATAGTAATGTACTTATTTTTACGTCGCTTGTACAACATCGTTTGGCGCTTTGTTTATATATTACAGGTATCTACTACGGCTGTCGGTGCTGATTGGGAAGCGCCATCGCATGTAGATGCAGCGATGACGGTTTGGGCAGTCCAGCTCACTCACGCCGGCGACTGCCTTTATCAGCCCATTTCCACGGCAATTAGTGTAGGGGATTATGCCCCTCACTGTCACAAGCTAATACCATACTCACAAGTCACTCTTAAGTCGAGACTCGCCTTTACCTAGTGGCTAACGTGCTTTAAGTGACCAGTTGTATACTCAGTGGACAGCCGCCTCATCACAACACATTCAATCACTAAATAAAACGGGCAATACGTAACGAGGATTAGTTGCAGGGCGTACTGCATTACATATGGCATTGTCTCTTGTGTTTTTTAGCGTGTTTTTTGACAAAAAACTGCCAAAAATTTGGCGCGGATATTACGCGCTTCATAAGCAGGGCCTGCTATCATGCTACACTATCGCTATTTTTCTTGTCTCTCTTATAAATGGTTGGATTATGACTGTCTCTCCTACTTCAGGCTTTATGTCTTTTTTGCGTATAAATGACGGCGCGCATGATAATGCTGATCACCATATCAATAATAAAACCAAGCAGTTTCATCAGATTGTGCGCACGCAGATTGCCAAAGATATCGAGGTGTTATTTGCGTATGCCAAGCTGCCAAGCCCGCTGCTGGATGCCTGCCAATATGTGATGACGGGGCAAGGTAAGCTGGTGCGTCCGCTACTGGTCGCTAGCGCCTTTGCCAGCGTGAATGATGACCGCTGGCAAAACGAGGCGCAGCCTATCAGCCCAGATATCTCTGAGACCATGACGCAAGGCAACACGGTAAACCCTCTATTAGAAAACCTGTTAGAAAACGACTCCGATTATGATATGGCGCGCCGAGCGGCATTGGCCGTCGAGCTGTTGCATGCCTATTCATTGGTACATGATGACTTGCCCTGTATGGACGATGACGCGCTGCGCCGTGGGCAGCCAACCGCGCATATCGTCTTTACCGAGGCAACCGCCCTACTGGCAGGGGACGTGCTCCAAACCCTCGCCTTTGAGGTACTGACCGCAGAGCTGCCGACTTTTGCGCCATTTGATGCCGCGATAGCCAGTCAGCTGCTCGCGGTATTTGCGCCGCGTGCTCGCCGTATGGTCTCAGGGCAAATGCTGGATCTCAATGCCGAAGCCAACCCCGATATTACCCAAAGCCAATTAGAAGCCGTCCACCGTGATAAAACCGGCGCGCTCATCGAAGCGGCGATGCTGATGGGCGGGATTTGTGCTGGCGCGACCGCGCAAGAGCGCATGGCGCTACAAGAATGCGCCCAGCATATTGGTCTGGCTTTTCAAGTCCAAGACGATATCTTGGATGTCACCACCAGCACCGACACCCTTGGTAAACCTGCTGGCAGCGATGAAAAACTGGATAAATCCACTTATGTCAAACTGATGGGAGTTGAGCAGGCGACCAGCTATGCGCAGTCGCTGTTTAATGACGGACGCGCAGCCATCTTGCGTGAGTTGGGCGGCAGTAAGGACACCAACGCCTTATTGGCACTCATCGAATGGCTATGGTCACGTAAAAAATAAGCTGAGCAATAAACATTAAAACCGATAAAAGGTGGTCAACATGGACGGCACCCCGACACCGCGTATCTACCTTGGCACCGGCGGATATAGCGATACCGACTTGCTTGGTACGCTGTACCCAGCCGGCACCAAAAAGACAGACTTCTTACGTGAGTACGCCAAGCAATATGGCGCGGTGGAGATTAACAGCACCTTTTATGCGCCCATCGGACAAAAAGCCTTTGCTGGTATGATCGATAAGGCCTACGTACAAGCCGATAGCGAGTTGAAGTTTGCCGTCAAGTTGCATCAAGACTTTACCCATGCACGCAAAGGCACAAGCGAGCATGCACAAGCATTTTTAAACGCCCTATCACCACTCATCGAAGCCGATGCGCTCGCGCCTTTACTATTGCAATTCCCCCATGGCTTTGATCGTACTCGTGAGCATCGGCTATATCTGGCCAATCTGGTCAGCTGGTTTGGCGACTACCCACTCGCCATTGAGTTTCGTCATAACGCATGGCACACCCCGCAAGTGGTCGATAGCTTTGTCAAGCAAGGTCTCATTTGGTGCAGCGTTGACTATCCTAAAGTCAGCGGTCTACCGCCATCACGATTGATATTCACCGAGCGCACCGGTTATCTAAGGATGCATGGTAATAATCTAAACTGGTGGGATGCGATGAGCGCCGCCGATCGTCATGATTATCGCTATAGCGAGGCGGAGATGCAGGACTGGGCACAAGCGATTGCCAATCAGCGACAGCATTTTGATACGCTGTATATCTTCTTTCAAAACACCGTCAATGCTCATGCTTATTATAATATTGCGATGCTGCGAGAGGCGTTGGGTAGGTTTGGTTTTGAGGTACTCTGAACAAGTTGAACGTTAAAACGTAGCGTGTCCCCTACATACCAACGGTTGTTTTAACCTTTGTTTTATATGAATAGCAGAAGCCACTTAAGATATAGGGTATTTTGTTTGAAAATTTACTTTTATAAATGGTGCGCAGGGCACACCCCACAGAAACTAATTTTTGATAATAGTAAACCAAAAAAGGACGCTTCTCAGCGTCCTTTTTTAAAATCAAAACCTTAAGTCTTAAAGATTACTCTTCAACACCGGCATCTTGACCTTTATATTTCGCGTTTGCGTAGTCCCAGTTTACGAGCTTGTCTAGGAACGTATCTACATAGTCAGGACGACGGTTACGATAATCGATGTAGTAAGCGTGCTCCCATACGTCACAAGTCAATACCGCGACTTGACCATGGGCCAATGGGTTGTCAGCGTTACCAGTCTTCGCGATTGATAGTTTACCGCCGACTTTATCAGCGACAAGCCAAGCCCAACCAGAACCAAACTGTGAAGTTGCTGCGTTTTTGAACTCTTCGCGGAACTTGTCATAGCTACCAAAATCTTCTTCGATTTTTGCTTTGAGATCACCAGTCGGTTCGCCGCCGCCGTTTTCTGGGGTCATGCAGTTCCAGTAAAACGTGTGGTTCCATACTTGCGCTGCTTGATTAAACATGGTTTGCTTGCTGTCATCTTTTGCCGTGGCTTTGATGATCTCTGGCAATGTTTTGTCTTCTAGACCAGAGCCTGGTAGCAAGTCGTTTAGTTTATTGACATACGCCGCATGGTGCTTGTCATGATGGTATTCTAGCGTTTCGGCACTGATATGTGGCTCTAGCGCGTCTTTTGCATAAGGTAGATCTGGTAGAGTAATGTTTGACATAATTATTTTATCCTTGCTTATTTGCCGCTCTTATCTCACCTGCCCCACAGAGGCAAGCAACATACCGAGCTAAATTGGCTGAGTTTATTGTTTGAGATGAATTTTATCGCTTAATACTTTTGTCGTTTAATACATGATATTTTTACTCACAATATCACGTATTGTCATGAATCCAAAAGTAACATTAGTGTTATTTTTTGCCCGAAAGCCAAGTGTTTGGCTTTGCGGGCGTTTATTAACTTAATATTCACAAGCTATAAGATATCATTCACTGAATCTTGGCACCTATTATAGCAACAGTACGCGGCAATATCAGTTACTAAATGTTATGGACGATACAACCTGTATAGCAATTGGTTATTTATCGAGCCACGCTATCTGGTTGTTTGAGCTTAACCGGTATAATAAATGGGCGGATGCGAGCCATTATGCATGCCTACTCTATTTAGCCTAACCCATTTACTGGTAACGTCTTCTTTTGTCCCTCGACTTGATGGAATGATTTTATGAGCACTACCACAGGCCAACTATCTGGTCACCCCATACCATTGCCAAATGAGGCAACCGCTGCCAGCCAGTGGATACTCGCCAGTAATAACAAAGGCAAGCTTGCTGAGTTTAAACGTCTATTTGCGGCGGCAGATTTGGATGTGACGATCGTCCCGCAAGGGCAGCTTGATATCGATGATGCCATCGAGGATGGGCTCAGCTTTGTAGAAAACGCCATCATCAAGGCGCGGCATGCCAGCCGAGACAGCAACCTGCCTGCCATTGCAGATGATTCAGGGTTATGCGTGCCCGTATTGGGCAATGCGCCTGGCATCTATTCGGCACGCTACGCAGGCGAGCATGGCAATGATGCTAAAAACAACGCCAAGCTCATCGCTGATTTGCAGCCTATTCGCGCCGCCTCGCCAGATACGCCTATCAAAGGCATGTTTGTTTGTGTGCTGGCGATGGTACGCCATGCCGACGACCCGCTGCCGATTATCGCACAAGGTCTGTGGCATGGTGAGATCTTGCAGGCAGCGCAAGGCGACGGCGGCTTTGGTTACGACCCCCTGTTTTGGCTGCCCAAGCTACAAACGACGGCCGCCAGCCTTAGCGCCGCTGACAAAAACAGCATCAGTCATCGCGGCCAAGCCATTCGGCAGTTATTGGCGCAGCTACCGCTATGACAGTTGACGCGCTCTAAAACAGCGTTAGCGCTAATGATGCATGTCATCAAACATAAGATAAATAAAGAACGCTTTATAGGTAAACACTAGGCAAACAGATAATTTTTACTTTAATAAACAGATAGATTATACTGTTCTACTTTTAAAATTTTGTTGAAGGCCGTTATTTGCCTGTATAATTCAGCAAAAAGCGTTATTATGCGCGGCATAAACGGTTTATTATTGATATTTGATAGCGTGTACTCAAACGCTGCCTGACAGCGCTTGGCCTTATAGCCGTGGCACAGTTAGGTTATAGGGACGCCTGAGGCGATTGCTTAAAGGCCAGCTGAGCGACTGCGTGCTATCACTATCCCCTATTTATTCCAACGGCAATCAGCAGCACACGCCCGTATTTTGACGTGCGATTGTCTATCATTATTATTTAACCCTAAAGGTGTAATTAACATGGCTACAGATTTGCAAGTCACAACCAACAAGCTATCTAATAAAGAGACTCAGCTGACGGTTAAAGTCCCCGTAGAAAAAATCCAAAACAAAGTAGAAGGCCGCATCAGCCAAGTGGCGAAAACCGCCAAAATCGACGGTTTCCGTAAAGGCAAAGTGCCAATGTCGCACATCCGCTCACAGTACGGTGCGGGCATCCAGCAAGAAGTGATCAACGATGTGATCCGTGATACGGTCTTTGAAGCGATCAAAGCTGAAGACATCCGCGCCGTTGGCATGCCAAACATCGACGACGTCAAACTAGAAGACGACTTTTTGGTGTATCAAGCCACTGTTGAGATCTTCCCAGAAATCGACGTACAAGGTATCGATGAAATCGAAGTTGAGCGTCACACTGCAACCGTCAGTGACGAAGACGTCGACACCATGATCGAAAACCTGCGAAAGCAGCGTCAAGAGTATGTTGAAAAGAAAGGCAAAGCAGCCAAAGATAACCAAGTGACCTTTGACTTTGAAGGCTCTATCGACGGCGAAAAATTTGAAGGCGGCTCAGCTGAAGACTTCAAATTGGTCATCGGTAGCAACCAGATGATTCCTGGCTTTGAAGCGGGTATCAAAGGCATGAAAGCTGGCGAAGAAAAGACCATCGATGTGACTTTCCCAGAAGATTATCAAGCCGAAAACTTAGCCGGTAAAGAAGCTCAGTTCAAAATCAACGTCAAACTGGTCGAAAAACCTAAGTTACCTGAAATCGACGACGAGTTCCTAGAGCTATTTGGCGTGACCGAAGGCGGCGTTGAGAAGCTAAAAGAAGACGTACGCAAAAACATGGAACGTGAAATCAAAAACGCTGCGCGTAGCCAAGTCAAGCAAGCGGCTTTTGATGCATTGCTAGAAAAGAACGAGTTTGACGTGCCAAACGCCATGCTAGAGCAAGAAATCGAGCGTCAGCGCAACATGATGATGCAGCGTTTTTCTCAGCAGTTCGGCGCTAGCGCTGACAGCTTTGACAAAGACATGCTGCCAAATGAGCTGTTTGAAGAGCAAGCGCTACGTGCTGCCCGTCTTGGCATCATCGTCGCTCGCATCATCGACACCAAAGGCCTAGAAGTCGACCAAGAGCGTGTCGAAAACTTCATCAAAGAAGCGGCAGAAAACTACGAAGACCCAAGCGAAGTCATCGAGTACTATACCAATGACAAGCAGCAACGCGCCAACATCGAGTCTGTGGTACTAGAAGACCAAGTAGTCGACTATTTGATCAGCCAAGGTAAAGTAACTGACAAAGAAGTCAGCTACCAAGACCTGCTCGCCGCTCAGCAGCAGCAAGCAATGTAATCTTGCTTAGTCGTCCAGCCAGACCATTACGATCATCGCTAAGCACGGGTGATCATTGGTAACGACGACCAAGGTAATACAAAAATGCCCTAACCATTGTGTTAGGGCATTTTTCTTGGTAGATAGTTATTGATAGAGTGCTGGCACGTACGCCCACCCTGACTGACTTTTTATCGAGTGTTTTTCATCATCGTTTATGACCAACCCCTTGATAAATGGTTGCAGACGCCTTATTAATAGACAGTCATTTATCAATTTTCACATTAAAAAGTTACTATTGCCTCAATAAAAAAGTTACCATTAGCTCAATTATTTTTTAGCGACACCTAGATGGTTTTATGGTGATAGTTTTATGGCATCTGGCTCGTACTAGGTATAAACGGCCGTATTTACAATGATAAGCCGTCAGCAAAGCTTGGCCACTCGCTACCCTCAAACCCTTTATTTTATGGACTTATACATAGGACATCTTTATGACAGATTATGATCGCATCACCGCCAACCCGCATTTTGATATGTTGATGAGTGCGCACAACGACGTACAAAACATCCAAAGCGCTCCACAGTCTGCCTTAGTACCCATGGTGGTCGAGCAGTCTTCACGTGGTGAGCGCTCGTTTGATATTTTCTCGCGCTTGCTGCGTGAGCGTGTGATTTTTTTGACCGGTCAAGTCGAAGACCACATGGCCAATCTTATCGTTGCTCAGTTGCTATTTTTGGAAGCAGAAAACCCAGACAAAGACATTCATTTATACATCAACTCGCCAGGCGGCTCAGTCAGTGCCGGTTTGGCAATTTTTGATACCATGAACTTTATCCAGCCTGAGGTATCGACCATCTGTATGGGCGGCGCGTATAGCATGGGTTCATTCCTATTGGCAGCAGGCCAAAAAGGCAAGCGTTACTCACTTGCCAATGCACGTGTGATGATTCACCAGCCATCAGGCGGCGCGCAAGGTCAAGCGACCGATATCGAGATTAATGCCCGTGAAATCCTCAAAATCCGTGATCGCCTAAACCGCATTTTGGCTGAGCGCACCGGCCAGCCGCTTGAAAAAATCGAAAAAGACGTCGAACGTGACTTTTGGCTCGATGCGCAAGAAGCCAAAGAGTACGGTCTGGTCGATGAAGTACTAGAGCGTCGTCCGACTTCGTTGTAGGCTTTGGGCGCCGCGCCATCATCGCGATATGCGCAGCCATTTTGTTACATTTTATGCCTGAGCACTTGCTGTTTGGGCATTGATGGACATACTCAGAATACTTATAAGCTTTAAATTTTAGGAGCGCCTTTTATGGCAGAAGATAACACCCCACAGTGCTCATTTTGTGGCAAAGCCAAAAGTGACGTACAACAGCTCATTGCCTCTGACGACGCCAATATCTGTAATGAGTGCATCGAGCTATGTACCGACTTAATCGCAGACAGCGCCGAGCAGAGCGACGATAGCGATATTGACACCTCGTGGGTCAATAAAAAACTACCAACGCCAAAAGAGATACGTGCCAAGCTTGATCAATATGTCATCGGGCAGGACGCGGCCAAAAAAGCCTTGGCGGTGGCGGTTTATAACCATTATAAACGACTAAAAGTCAGCCAGACTTTGGCCAATGACAACAAAACAGCCAAGATTGGCGCTGATGATGCCATGGTTGAATTGGCAAAAAGCAATATCTTGCTGATTGGCCCGACCGGCTCTGGTAAGACACTACTCGCGCAAACCTTAGCGCGCCTGCTCGACGTGCCTTTTGCCATGGCCGACGCCACTACCTTGACCGAAGCAGGCTACGTCGGTGAAGACGTCGAAAACATCGTGCAAAAACTACTGCAAGCGGCTGACTATGATGTGAGCAAAGCTGAGCAAGGTATCATTTATATCGATGAGATTGATAAAATCAGCAAAAAAGGCGACAACCCGTCTATCACGCGCGATGTATCGGGCGAAGGTGTACAGCAAGCCCTGCTCAAGCTCATCGAAGGTACAGTTGCTGCTATCCCGCCTCATGGTGGCCGTAAGCATCCACAGCAAGAGCTGATCCAAGTCGATACCAGCAACATCCTCATCATCGTTGGTGGTGCGTTCGCTGGCCTCGACCAAGTGATTCAGCAGCGTACCGAAAAGGGCGGTATCGGTTTCAATGCGGATGTCAGCTCAAAAGACGACAGCCGCCGTAGCTCAGATTTGCTTCAGCAAGTCGAGCCTGAGGATTTGATTAAGTTTGGTTTGATTCCTGAGCTGATCGGTCGTCTGCCGGTACTGGCCGCGCTCGAAGAGCTGGATGAAGAAGCGCTGGTGCAAATCTTGACCGAGCCAAAAAACGCGCTGGTCAAACAGTACAAGTATTTGTTTGATATGGAAGGCGCTGAGATTGAGTTTACCAAAGAAGCCCTCGATGCCATCGCCAAAAAAGCCATGGAGCGCAAAACAGGCGCGCGTGGTCTGCGCTCTATCGTAGAAAACGCCTTGCTAGAAACCATGTATGAGCTACCATCGATGAAAAACGCCAAAACCGTGATGGTCGATGAGTCGGTCATCAATGAAGGCAAAACGCCTAAAATTGCTTAATCTGAGCATGACCAAAGATAGCAGGACAAATGGTAGGCTATCTTGACAATAATCCTAAAAAAAAAGCGTCTGGCAGCAGTGCTCAGGCGCTTTTTTGTGTCCGCTCGTCTGTATGCATAAATATATATGCCCAAGCGCACAAAAGGCGTATAAAAAATCCATAAAAAATGACAGTGGCGTTTATCAAACCTTGTCAGGGAGACGCATAAATCATGCTAAGGTAGATTATCCATCTAAACCCGTATCTTTGGTAGCGATAGCGCGCCTGCGACATGCGGTTTAGATACCCACCAGGATGATGATGACAAAGGATTGTTTATTATGCGCAACCACATGGCCACTATGGCAAGCTCGCTACGCCGCCACCTTCCTATCGCCTCTCAACAAAATCACGACATCGCGCCATATTATCGCGATCATGTCGCTGCTATCACGGGCGCAGGCTCTGGTATGGGGCGTGAGCTGGCCATTCATTTGGCAAAAATGGGCTGTCACCTTGCTCTATCTGATATCAATCCTGAGCAGCTGGCGCAGACCAAGGCGCTGCTCATCGGCTACGATATCGACGCTTGCACCACAGTACTTGATGTCTCAGACCAAAAAGCCGTCGCAACCTGGGCAGAGGCGGTGATGAATGAGCATGGCAAAGTCAATTTTATCTTTAACAATGCAGGCGTGGCGCTGTATTCTACCGTAGAAGGCAGTAGTATCAGCGAGCTTGAATGGGTGATGGATATTAATTTTTGGGGTGTGGTCTATGGCACCAAGGCGTTTTTGCCTTTGATTAAAAATAGTGTCAAAGCCACTGAAACGGACAATAGCAATCACACAGACAAAAACGCCCGCCAGTTTTCTGAGCATGGTCATATTGTCAATATCTCCAGTCTCTTTGGACTGACCGCCCAGCCCTCACAATCTGCCTATAACGCCAGCAAGTTTGCAGTGCGCGGCTTTACCGAAAGCTTGCGCCAAGAGCTCGATATCCAGCGCTGCGGCGTATCAGCGACCTGTATCCATCCAG
Source organism: Psychrobacter sp. HII-4 (assembly GCF_904846595.1). Taxonomy (NCBI): domain Bacteria; kingdom Pseudomonadati; phylum Pseudomonadota; class Gammaproteobacteria; order Moraxellales; family Moraxellaceae; genus Psychrobacter; species Psychrobacter sp. HII-4. The sequence goes on from NZ_CAJHBJ010000023.1 coordinate 15,143, forward strand.
GTGGTATCAAAACCAACATTGCCAATAGTGCACGCGGTAATGACAGCATCAATGACATCGGCATGCGTACTGGCCCCAAAGCCATCAGAAGTTTTAATAAGTTTTTGAAGTTCGATGCCAGTGAAGCCGCTTGGCTTATTTTGCAGGCGGCCGCGACCAACCAGCGCCGCTGCCTGATTGGCAACGATGCCAAAATGATCGATGCCGTACAGCGTATCTTTCCCTCGGCATATAGCCAGATACTAAACGACGCCAACAAACTCTCACGTAAGCTCAAACCGCGACGTGCCAAAAAACCCAATCATGGCAGATAACTTTTTCTTGTTCTATCTTGAGTCGCCTCACTATAAAACAGACACAGCACAACTGAGGGCAGTTTTGCATCGCTTCTGGCGGCGTAGGCGCAGCAATCAAAATTGACACTCATCGCATATGAGACAGTTACCTACTGGTTTTACTTAGAATTGACACAAAAAGGCGCTTAACCCATGTGTGGTTAAGCGCCTTTTTTCGATTTATCGCTCGCGTCCACTCGCTACAAGAACGGGGCAATGGCTGCTTTCAGCGTTCGATGAACGGCACGCCACTGGATCTAGATTCAGTGGAGATGAATGCCTTTATCTCTTATATGACATGGCTATCACAAGATATGCCGATTGGGTATCGCCAGAAGGCCGTGGGTTTGTCAAGGTCGACAACACGCTGACCCCAGACCCCGTCAAAGGCAAGGAGATATTTGCCAAGACCTGTAGCACCTGTCATGGTGACAATGGTGGAGGTCAATACAATGACGACGGCGCAGGTATGGCGCGTACCTATAAGGCAGCAGCTTTTGTGAAAGGTAAAATTCCGTTTGGTCAAGGCAATACCCTAACCGATCAAGAAGCCATCGATGTGGCCAGCTACTTCACCCACTTGCCGCGCCCCGTCAAAGCCAACAAAGACAAAGATTGGCCAAAAGGCGGCGCGCCGGTTGATGTACGCCGTTAGCAAAGGTCAGTGGTTTAGACAATAAAAACACTCAGATAAAAAGCCCAGCTATAAATACACTGGGCTTTTTTGCGGTATGCATAACCATCATAGTAATACTTAAGGTAGCTTCATATCACCTTCTACCAGCCAGCCCATACGCCGCATCACATAAGCGACAACACCGGCAATCACGGCTGGCAGCACAAACATCAATAACACAATCGCCGTCCATAGCTGTGCGGTGCTCATCAGTCCTTGCGAGGCCTCGATAACGCCAAATACCCCGACCAACCCCGCCGTCCCCATGCCAGCGCCAGTTGCGGTACATGCCAGCCCAAAGCCGACGGTCGCAATAGGGCCGACGATGGCGCTTGCGATGACCGCAGGCAATAGCACCAATGGTTTTTTTAGTACATTGGGAATCTGTAGCATACTGGTGCCAAGCCCCTGAGAGATCACCCCGCTCATGCCGTTGTCCTTAAAGCTCGCTACCGCAAAGCCGATCATGTGCGCCGCACAGCCCACCACTGCCGCACCGCCTGCCAGCCCGCCAAGCCCGATAGCAATACAGATGGCAGCGCTGGAGGTGGGAAGTGTCAGCAAAATCCCCACCACCACAGCTATCACCACCCCCATCAATAACGGCTGCAGCTCAGTAGCTGCTTGGATACCTTGTCCAATAGCGCTGACGGCAGCGACGATGGGCGGATTAAGTAGGGCACAAACCAGCAACGCCGCACTACATACCACCAATGGCACCAACAAAATATCAAGTTTGGTTTTACCTGCGACCCACGTACCAGCACGATACGCAAATACCGATGTCAAATACGCGCCAATCGGATTGCCTGGTATGGCGACAAAAGTCGCAGGTGCGCCTACCTGAGCGGTAAATAGCGTCCCTGCCATTAGCGCCTCGGAGTGGGCACCGAGCATACCAGCGACCAAGCAACTGAGCATCACCAGCGTCGGTGCTTTTAGATAGTATGCAATACCCACGCCGATACCCGCCCCCATCATGACTGAAGCCAGCTTGCCGACAGCCACCAGTGCTGGCAAATTTAACCAACCACCGATTTGCGAGATAATAAGACCAGCTATCAAGGTGACAAACAAGCCCAACGCCATGCCAGTAAAAGCATCAATAAAATATTTTTGAAAAAAAGCCTTAATGACACCGTGGGGTGCTACTGCGTGCGATACAGTCATAGCCATGCTCTTTGTAAGTTTTGGAGATAAATTGTGGTCAAATAAGGAAAATAGCGCCGTTCATATCGGGATATTGACCAGCTATTTGACGATGGTTGGCAAAATTTAGCCATTTTTAGCCCATTTAGATAACTATCGAGTGAATTGAAAACACGCCCTAAAATAAACGATAAAAAAGGCGTCGCTCGTACCAGTAAGCGACGCCTTTGTTTATAAACGAATCATCCTCCTAAGCTGCCGATGCTAGCGGCGCTGCTCGACGATGATAGAGTCGATGCCGTTATTTTGTAGGCGCTGCTGGGCGCTGGTCACCGCTTGACGATTATTCATCGGCCGTGAGATGACCTGATAGATGGGCAAGCCATTACCTGTGGTGTTTTTTACCACTCTTGCATCGACACCTGCCATCAGTACTTGGGCGCGGCGACGATCTGCTTCATCAGCATCACCAAAGCTATTGATCTGCAAAATGTAGGTGGCTGCCGGTTTGGCGGCCTGTACGCTAGCGGTTCCGGCACCTGAGTTATTGCTACGGTTAGCGCCATTACTATTGCTAGTAGGCGCAGGGCCATCGTAAGTGGCGTCTTCTTCGACAATGACAATCTCATCACTGTTTTCGCCAGTGGCCGCGCCATTGCCTTGATTAGGCGCTGTCACTGTGCCATCCGCGATACCGATATTATCTGACTCATCATCACGGCTGGCGCTACTATCCTGCGGCTGAGTGACGACCACATCCGGCTCAAAGGCATTGATATCGCCTATTGCGCCGTTGCCCACCTCGGCGATGTCTTCATCAGGAATCGTCGCCATTTCTTGACTGGGCAATATGTCATAAAACTCATAATCAGCATTATCCGTGTCGGTATCGACACGCGGCTGTACCTGACGGTCTGGGTCATCGCCGGCGGCACTATCTGCTGGACTAAAATCAAACAATGGCGAGAGGTAGATAAACACCCCAATCATCAAGGTCAGTATCGCCCCGACGAACATCCATAATAAGCCTGACACACTACTGGTTTTGCGCTTTTCGGTCGCGCCTTTAGGTTTTTTGGCTAGCATGGATCTGGTTCTCCCTACTGAATCTAACTATCATTAAATTACGCTTATCGGCCGTCTCTTTATACTACATGCTAGACGGGGCAGACAACCCTAACAAATTAAGTCCGTTGGACAATACTTGACGCACCGCTTTTGACAACCGTAGACGCGCCTGCATCAATGCCATCTCATCAGTGCTCGGTGTCTGACCTGATGTCAAGCTCACCGGCAAGATGCGGTTGCTGTCGTACCAGCCATGAAACAGTGCGGCCAGCTCTTTTAGATAATTGGTCAAGACGTGCGGCTCGTAGCCGGTTGCCGCGCGCGCCAAGGTCGCAGGATAGCCTGCTAGCAGCTTGATCAATTCATCTTCATTAGGAGCGCTTAGCCTCGTTTGCTGCGCTTGACCGATGGCATCATCTATCACAAAGCCACTGTTTTCAAGCTTCTCTAACACGCGGCAGACACGCGCATGCGCGTACTGAATGTAATAGACTTGGTTGTCTTTACTTTGCGACTTGGCCAGCTCCAGATCAAAGTCCACATGCACTTCAGGCTTACGCGCCACATAATAAAAACGCGCCGCATCGTTACCCACCTCAGAGCGCAGCTCGCGCAAGGTGACAAATTTGCCTGAGCGTGACGACATTTGTACTTTTTCACTACCGCGCCATAAGGCCACAAACTGTACCAATACCACATCGAGGCGCGCCTCATCGATGCCAAGCGCAGTCAGCGCCGCTTTTACCCGCGGGACATAACCGTGGTGGTCTGCGCCCCAGACGTTGATGACTTTATCAAAGCCGCGGTCAAACTTGTTTTTGTGATAAGCAATATCAGAGGCAAAGTACGTCGTTTGCCCATTGGCGCGGCGTACCACGCGGTCTTTTTCGTCACCAAAATCGGTCGATTTAAACCAAATATTGCCATCTTTTTCATACAGATAGCCTTTGTCGTCTAGTATCTGTAAGACAGGTTCGATCTCGCTATCGATTGAGCGCTCGCTAAACCAGCACTCATAACGCACCCCAAAGTCATTTAAATCATCTTTGATATCCGCCAAGATACTGCTCAGCGCAGCGTCTAAAAACAGCTCATAACCCTCGCCTAGCAAGGATTTACTATTGGCAATCAAGCCATCGATATGAGCTTCTTTGTCGCCTGATACCAGTGTTTTTTCGCCATCGGCATTGGTATCAAAGATAGCATCTGCTGGTACGTCTTTGGCGACGTCAGCGAAAGGATGAACGTAGCTGTCACCATGCTGCACCTTTAGAGTCTGTGCGATATCTCGGACATACTCACCTTGATAGCCATTGACCGGAAAGGTCACCTGCTCGCCGTTGATCTGCAAATAACGCAAGTAGGTGCTGGTTGCCAAAATATCCATTTGGCGACCGGCATCATTGACGTAGTATTCACGCGTGACATCATACCCCACCGCCTCTAGCAAATTGGCGACGCTCATACCGAACGCTGCGCCGCGGCCATGACCGACATGCAAGCTTGAGGTTGGGTTGGCAGAGACAAACTCGACTTGGATTTTTTGCCCGGCAAATTGCTCGCTTAGACCAAAGCGGTCTTGTAGCTCAAAGATATCTGCTAATACTGCAAACTTGGCATCGCTGTTCAAAAACACATTGATAAAACCAGGGCCGGCGATTTCGACTTGGCGAATGTCTTGATTATCAGGCAACGCGGTGACGATTTTTTCAGCCAGCATACGCGGATTGCTCTTGGCTGCTTTGGCTGCTGTCAGCGCGATGTTACTGGCAAAATCACCATGGCTCAAATCCTTGGTACGGGTGATCTGGCTATTGTTTTTCCAATCAGCAGGCAAGATGTCTTGCGCCTGTAAGGTTTGAACAGCTTGGTCAAATAATGCGGTTAAGGTATCGATTTGGGCTTGTGACATAGGGTATAAACTCAGTTAAATAAACAACAAAAACGGTATGAAACATGACGAATGCGAGCAGTCGATATGGGATTATTATAATAGCGACAGGCTATGCAAAAGAGGCATTAGTACTAAAAAACAAGTAACCTATAAATATAACAATCTTTGTGCTGTATTGCACTATTTACGATAAAATTAGTGTCAAAATACAACACTTTAAGCCCAATTTGCCCCTCAGTATTGGCTATCTGATAAAGACGGCGCGCGCCGCGCTAAGCGTGGCACAACACCGAGCATTATGATTGTAGCGTTACTGTTGTCCAAGGCTTTGCGGTAGTTTATACCCAGTACATTACACGCTATAATGACGGTTTGTCTTGCTGTCTTGCTGTAGTGAGGCAATACGCCCCATTGCAGCCGAGTCGCCTGCCATTATCCAGACGATAAAATAATAAAGACAATCAAACAACGCGTTACCACTTTATAGGACTATCTTATGTTTGCTATTGCTGCTAGTACCATCACCAGCTGGGGGTTGTACGTCTTACTACCAATATTTATCGCCTTTTTATTTTTTATTATGTGGGACATCTCTAAAAAATCTGAGGCTGGACGCGCTGGGACGTTTTGGATCTTTTTGGCACTGGGTGCTGGGTTTGTGGGCTTTTTACTCAAGCTCTTACTAGAGGTCGCCTTTGAGAGATGGTTGATCTAACCAATGCTCTAGGGTCCTTAATTCAACCGACAGTCATCCAAATGGGTTCGAAGCGGCTAAACACTGCACTGTTTTACTGTGCTATTTTTTGGCAATAATGGTCGCGCGCATCGGGGCAGGATAGCCTTCTACAGTTTTTGTTCGGTCATTAGGATCTAAAAAATCTGCTAAAGAGTGATACGTCATCCATTCGGTTTGGCGCTGCTCATTGGTCGAAGTCGTGGCCACATCGACGCAGCGCACGTCTGTAAACCCTGCTTTTTCAAGCCAGACGATTAACGCTGCAACAGAGGGTAAAAAGTACACATTATTCATCTGCGCATAGCGGTCATGCGGCACCAGTACAGTATTGGCATCGCCTTCGATTACCAACGTCTCAAGCACCAGCTCGCCGCCTCTGACCAGCTGCCCCTTTAGCTGTTGCAAATGCTCAAAGGGTGACTGACGATGATAGAGCACCCCCATACTAAACACCGTATCAAATAGCTGACTATGCTCAGGTAAGGCTTCGAGTGGGACGGGGATATAATGCGTTTTATACCTATCAGCCGCGCCGACAAAATGCCGAATCGCCATAAACTGATGATAAAACAAGCAAGAGGGATCGATGATAATGACCGTCTCCGCGCCAGCCCCTGCCATACGCCAGCCATGATACCCAGAGCCGCCGCCGACATCGAGCACGCGCCGTCCTTTTAAGGTGCCCAAATGCGGCGCAACTCGCTGCCATTTCCAGTCACTGTGCCACTCGGTATCGATCTTGATACCTGACGCATCATCGCCGATTTGACCACCGATCTGAAACGGCCCTTTGCGCCACGGCATCAGCTGCTTTAATAGCGCCGTTGTTTGCTTGCGCTGCGAGTCACTCAGATTTGCCTCAATGGTCAACACATCAGTGTCTAGATGAACAGCATCGACGACCAATTCTGGCAAACGCGCCACCGACGCCTGATAAGCCGGCGCGTGCGCATAGTTGGCTTTGTCTTTGATGGCACCCAGCCATGTTGGCAACTGGGTCAGCCACTCATAAGCCGTCGGCTGCTGCTGCGCAAGTGTTAGCAAGGTCAAATACAGCTCACGTTTGGCGCGCAAGATAGTGTCATTAAGCATAAAAGCGAATTACCATGTGGATCAAAAAGTAAGGTTAAAAATTGCGTCCTCAAAGAAAGGCTATTTAAACGCCACAATCGAGACAAAGTTCAAAAACTGAAACCACGTCAGATGCCGCGCAAAACCCACCTTATCCAAACGCTGATGGTGCCCGTCTAAGGTATCGGTGATAAGGACGTTTTCTAGCGCATTACGCTTGCCGCTGATTTCCATCTCGGTATAGCCATTAGCTCGCTTAAAGTCATAATAGCGCTCAACCAGCCACGCATCATACTGCTCATCAAACGCATGGGTTTTTTCAGTCAACACCAATATACCGCCCTCGCTCAGTGCATTATAGATATTCTCTAACACCGCCACTCTATCGGCGGCTGGCAAAAACTGTAGCGTTAAATTCAAAATCACCATATCGCATGGCTCAAGTGTCACATCGCGGATATCGGCGGTGACGACTTCGATATCGTGCTCAGGATAGTTATCATTGAGCACAGTTGCCGCTTTTGTGGTCATCGCAGGCGAGATATCTATCGCTTTAATCTGTAAATCCTGCGGCGCAAATTCCCCAGCCAACGCCATGCTAGCTGCACCGAGTGAGCAGCCCAAATCATACACACGGCTGACACGGCGGCCATCATTACCTTGCTGACGGTACTTGCAATGACGCCGAGCAAAGATAGGCAACATCGCCAGCACTTGACCATAACCTGGTACACTACGGCGAATCATATCTGGAAAACACGCCACCACCTGCTCATCAAAAGAAAAGCGCGCCGCTTTATCGAGAGGTGTGGTAAATAAGGTGTCATGCTTGATAGTGGCAGGATTGGATTGGCTCATGGGGCGACTCGTTTCGATAATAGCAAAAGCCCATTATAACATTACTGTTTGTTACTTATCGCCATCAGATGCCCTGCTAAGCTAAATAGGTCACGCTAAGGGCAATCAATTGATGATTGAAGCAGTCGTTAAACTAACCGTGTCATTGAGTTGATAGAGCCTTTAAGCAGGTCGTTGAAAGTTGAAAAATGACCGTCTGCGACCAATATTTACACCAGTAGCGCTATGTCACTTTTAGAATGAAGTGATTATATAACCTGATCATCTCTTTATAATAATAGGAAAAATTATGCAAACCATTATCTTAGGCGGTGGCTGCTTTTGGTGCACCGAATCAGTCTTTTTGTCCGTAAAAGGGGTATCGTCCGTGACCTCAGGCTATATGGGCGGCGATGCAGTATCGGCCAATTATGAGGCCGTCTGTAGCGGCACCACAGGTCATGTGGAGGTTATCAAAGTCGATTTTGATGACACTGTTGTCCCTCTGGAGGTGATACTTGATGTGTTTTTTGCCACTCACGACCCCACAACCAAAGATCGTCAAGGCAATGATGTCGGCAGTCAATATCGTAGCGTGGTGTTCTATACAGACGATGAGCAAAAACCAACCGTCGATCGCACCATCAACAAACTGCGCGATATGGGCATCAACGTCGTCACAGAAGTCCATCCTGCTATGACGTTCTATAAGGCTGAAGAGTCGCACCAAGACTTTTTTAATAGAAACCCAGGCCAAGCCTACTGCAACTTTGCCATCCCACCCAAACTTGCCAAACTGCGAAAAGAGTTTAGCGAATATATGGTCAATTAACTGGCGCGCCATCACGGGTGCATCATTCGGCTAAAGGCCAGCTGGTAGGACGTACCGTCACGCTATGCGCCGCAGTTATTACTCACGCTTATTTACGATCAAGATAAAGGAGCTGGTGGTGATAGACGCAGACACCGGTATTGTGGAGGCGACAGATACGACGCCTTGGTTTGGTTTTCAGGACGATGTGGTGATACGTGTCGCCGATGCAGGTAGCAAGCGGCTGGTCGATATTCGTAGTAAATCACGAATTGGTGGCAGCGACTTGGGCGAAAATGCTGAGCGTATTCGTCGTTTTATCAAAGAGCTGGATAAGATTTTAGAGTCGTAGCGACATCCTTTAGAAGCTTGGCACGCAGCAAAAACCGCTTGCAACCTCACGCCTACGTCAATTTATAGTAACAGGGTGCTGCGACCGCTTTTCTTTATTATGCAGATTGGTTACTCTAAGTAAATATGACGATTTTGCACTTTATGCTGTTTTATTGATCGCTCTTATTTATAACCATTACTTATCATCACGTCCCATCACCATTTCTCATAATAATTTTGATGTTTATAGGATATTTTCATGCGTTTGACTCCTCTTTCGACCCTATCCATGCTGGCTGCGGCTATCGGTCTGAGCTTTGCCAGCACTGCCCAAGCGGCCAAACCACCAGCGCCAGACTTGTCCAATAGCGAGTTTCAGCAGTGTCTAGATAGGTTAAAAGGCTCTAGTAAGTTTCGCGGCGTAGACAGCTTTACTTTCAACAACTATCGCCCAGCTCAGCCTGACCCTAGCGTTATTCAGTCGCTTAACTATCAGCCCGAGTTTCAAAAAGATGTCTGGGATTATCTATCGGCGCTGGTGGACAAAGAGCGCGTCGAAGATGGTATTCGTGCCAAGCACCAATGGCGTGATACGCTGCGCCAAATCGAATCGCGCTATGGCGTAAAAGCCGAGCACGTCCTTGGCGTCTGGGGCGTGGAGTCCAACTTTGGTCAGACACTGGGTAAAAAACCGCTATTTGAAGCCTTAGCGACTCTCTCCTGCTTTGATCGTCGCCAAAGCTACTTTCAGGGGGAGTTTGCCAACGCGCTCAAAATCGTCCAACGCGGTGATATCGCACCAAACGACATGACAGGCTCGTGGGCTGGCGCCTTTGGGCAAACGCAGTTTATGCCGAGCACCTTTTTGGAGCTGGCCGTCGACTTTGATGGCGATGGTCGCCGCGACCTCGTCAATAGCGTCCCTGATGCACTAGCCTCTACCGCCAACTTTCTGGACAACCGTGGCTATCGTACAGGGGAGCCGTGGGGTTATGAAGTCAAACTCCCTGATGGCTACTGGGCGGCGTCCAACCGTAAAAACAAGAAATCTATGAGTCACTGGCGCAGCCAAGGTCTGACATTGGCAAATGGTAGCCCGCTGCCCTATGATTTGAGTAGTGCAGGACTGCTATTACCAGCTGGTATAGAAGGGCCGGCGTTTTTGGTTGGTAAAAACTTTGACACCTTTTACTCGTATAACGCGTCAGAAAACTACGCATTGGCCATCGCGCACTTGTCAGATCTGATCACGCGCGAAGACAGCAGCAAGACAGATTTTATCACTGCGTGGCCCACAGATGACCCAGGTATCAGTCGCCAACAAGCCAAAGACATCCAGCAAGCACTGCTCGATGCTGGCTATGATATTGGCGGCGTCGACGGCATCATCGGTGATAACACTCGTACGGCGATTCAGCAATACCAGACCAGTCACGGTATCTTCCCAGCTGATGGCCGTGCAGGGCAAAAATTTTATCGTGCTATCGTTGGCAGTGCGGCCCCAAGCCCGCGCTCGTATGGTCACCCATACTCTCAGCCCGCCAATAGCCAACCCCTAAACCCAGCACCCGCCGATCGTATGGGGCAATTGATCCAGCAGCAGACCACCGCGCCAAGCGCTTACTCTCAGTCGCCGCAGCCCTCTACGTCTAGCAACCCGCGCTATCGCCGCGTGATCGGCAGCGACGGTACTATCAAGCTGGTACGTATTGATGAAGGCTCATAACCGCTAGGTTTTATCGCTCTCCCCCTGACAGCAAAAAGGCCACGCTATAGCTAGCGTGGCCTTTCTATGTATTTTAAGACGAGACCTTTAGGACGATACATTTAACAGATAAGTCTTTAGCCTTGGCCTTTTGACAAACCTACGTTTTGATCCTTTGCTCATAGTGACGCGGTGTTATACGATAGGCGGCGGATTGGGCTTACCATTGTCGCCATCCCAGTTTTCCCGTGCCTTGTCGTCTAGGTCAGCAGGGGTTTTTGGCTCCCATTTGCCATTTTCTTTCCACGTCTCATCACCCCAATCCGCATCTTCTTCTTTTCTATCCAAGTCTTTGTAGGCTTGGCTAGGGTCGATGCCGCGGCGCTTCATGTCGGCAACTTGCTCTTCTAGGGTGCGAAACTGATCGGCATCATGCATGGCTTTTTCTAAGCCGTCGATTTCATGGTTGCGCTCATCATATTTAGAGTTGCTCATGTCTACTCTCCTTAATTATTCAGTGATCGTCAATGATACGTATCTCAGCGCTATTGTATGATGTGTTATCGTTTTAGTGATTTTGTTCTTTAGTCATTTCGTTCATGGCCTTCGGCTATCGACTGAACGTGCGCTGACTCATGATTCTTATTATCACCAGTCCTGCTCAGATTCACAACCTCTGCCACGTATGCTTTGTATTACAAAACGTAGTCGCGCGCGCAGATGCTTGCGGTATATCTGCTCGAGACAGCTACTGCTGGAGGACTACTGAGAAAAGTAAACCAATAAAGAAGAGAAAATTTAAAAAAAATAGATTAAGACTGAGACGGGGTGTTTTTTAACAAGTTTTTTGCATAAAAAGTCAGCTTCCATAGCTCCTGCGATACCCGTGTGCCATAGGTGGTCAGCTGTATCCAATTGGCACTGACCAGCTGACGCTGCAAGACGTTTAAGTCGTCTTGCGATATCTGACAGCGCGCAACCGCGTGGACATTTGGCATGTCTTGCTTGACGTCTGCTTCAGCTTTTGATGCTATCAGCCGGTTGATGGCGGTTTGTAAACCATAGCTAGAGAACGTCGAGGGGATTTTTGATAAGGCGCTCAGTACCTCTTGCCATGTCAGCGTCATCGGCCGTGTCACATCTGTCAGGTTACCCCCTGCATAGGCTTGCGCACTATAGGAGATATCAAAGGACTCTGTCAAAACGATGGGGTTACTGACATTATCTTCTGCAAAGCTGGCTTTGGGCTGCTCATGACGGTAGGCAAGATTATGTTGGGTCAAGCTGTTTTGGTTGATGGCTTTTTTGGCGGACAGCCGCTCAGCGGGTTTTTGCATAGTAGCTTGTTTGCTAAACTCAATGACCTCGTCACTGGCCTTTATCCAGCCGCCCGTGACTTTATGTGCAACAATGATGGTGTGATAGGCTTCTACCAGCAGGCTTTCGATTTCATCAGCGTTGTCATAGTAGTATATGCGATTGTCTTGCTTGGTCACTGCGTTGATAAATTCTTGTAACTGGCGGCTGATAACGCTGTCTGGCGGCTGGTTTTTGATTAAGACCAGTAAAGGCTTGAGCTTGGCTTTGGCATTTAGATAGCTCAAATGCATTTGGCTGACGCCGGTTTTTTGTGCGGTGCCATAGCTATCACCGATTACCATCAACGCATAGTCGCAGGAGTCGATGCATTGGCGCCCATATAACGATGCCTTTGACAGTTGGCTTGACACATCATAAGTCAAAAAAGCGCGGGCCTGAAAAAATATCGCTAGGTTATCCAATACCAGCAATTGATCATTATCAGCGCATATGACGTGGATATGATAGCGACGGTTTGGCACAATCACCTCTAAGCTTCAGTCATGACATAAGTAACGAGCAGATAAAATAAAGCACAAATATCTTGTTTTGCACAGACTAGCATAAACTTATAGAAATGGAATTATTTTATTTCGACTATAGCAGTTTCATCGTCATATAGGCGCGCCTGACACTCAAACCGCTGATCAGAAAAACCATGATAGCACTTATTTAGAAGCGTATTGCAAAACGGTCTCTTGTCCGACCAATTGTTTTATCAAAGCGCCCAACGTATCGTTATATTTGCTGGCATAAAAAGTCAACGGCAGTCGAATACTAGGCGATATTTGATGGTTTGTCGCTATCGCTCGGTGAGCATTGTTGTCATTCTCGCCATCATCATTGCAATATTCATTGATATGGTTATTACCATTGCCTTTAATATTAGCACTTGCCAATAGCTGATTGCTCAGTAGCAGCTGCTTGACCCGCTCTGCAATCGCCTGTCCTGAGTCCAATACCTGTATCGATAACTGCTGGCGCGCAATTTCCTCCAACAAGAAACCCTTAAAAAACGGATAATGCGTGCACCCAAGGACCAACTGATCGATACCAGCTTGCGCGAAGACCGTGAGCTGCTGACGTAAACGCCGCGCGGTCTCGTCCGCCTCTGGCATGCCCGCCTCCACCCATGGCACTAGTAGAGGGTCAAAGTACTTAGTCACTTCTACATTATTGGGCAGGGCAAACGCATCGATAACCTTGTTTAGTAACGCACCATTTAAGGTCGCCTTAGTCGCTAGCACCGCCACGCGATGGGTATTGCTGGCCAGTACCGCCGGTTTTAATGCTGGCACCAATCCCACAATAGGCAGCTGCGGATAACAACGCCTAGCCGTCTCTAGCGCATAGGCAGAGGCACTGTTGCAAGCGATAACGATAAGTTTGCAGCCTTGCTGATACAGCCACTCGATCGCTCTTAATGTCAGCCTCTCAATATCGGTGCTGTCGCGATTACCATAAGGGACATGTAGCGTATCGGCATAATAGACATAGCGCTCAGCAGGCAGCTGCTCGGCCAGATGCAGATACACAGACAGACCGCCTACCCCCGAGTCAAATAAGCCTATCGGTGCGTTTGGGTCGGCATGATAAGTCGTTGCCTCAGCTGCCACCTCATGAGCAGCAGCCTGCCAGATAGCCGCTGTCTTCATGTGTTTGGCTAGCACAGCCTCAGGATGTGCCCTATCCACGTTTAGCGCGTCATTTTTGCTCATACCCTTCATGGCTGTACTGTCGTTTTTTTGGTCATATTAGTATCTTTATACTACTGATTGCGTGACTTGTCGGTAGTCAATCAAACTGCTACACATATCCTGTCACGCTTTGCTATTTATTGTTTGTGCTGCAAAGTAGCAATAGCTTAAGGCCTTGATAGCTTAAGTTATTGCTACTTTGATTGGTACATTAATTGGTACGTTAAAACATTGATATGTTAAGGCATCGATAACTGATAGCGTTGCCCACCACTTTGTAAGGTTAATATCGTCTCGCCGTTTTGCTCTGTCAGCTCACCAATTTCAGCCAAATGATAAAACGTATTGCGGCCGATCAGCGCCATCAAGCCCTGTCTGACGAGCATATACGGACGTATTTGCTGCTCCACTGCTTGTTGCTGATGGTCTTTGGCGTTTTGTGCATTATTGGCTTGAGCGCTGCTGGCCTGAGGCTGACTCTCGGCATGCTTGTCTGATACATTAGGATTATACACCTTTAAGACGATTTTGTGCTCGTCATCTAGGCGAACGACATCGCCTGTGGTCGTGGTAAACTCCAACCAGCGCAGGCCTGCTTCCTCGACGATACCTACATCGTTGATCAATAACGGCGCATCTTCAACTTGAATACGAATTTTTTGTACAGGCGTCTTTAAAAAGTACTCTGTTTTGCCCTGATTTTCTTCTTTCCACAAAATCGTGGCAAACAGACTCACCAATGACTCTCTGGTCATTTTCCCGCCTTCATGCCACCACTCGCCATTTGCCTTGATCACCAAATCCATATCCGTCACTTGCTCAGGATGCCAGCGCTCTAGGGGCGGTATGGCTCGCCCCTCGCGCGTCCCAGCAGTGGTCTTTAGATACTGGCTCAATGCGTCCATACTATTTAGGTCTGATGGCACGTCGTTTGGGGCTTGTGGCGTATCGTTTTGGTGTTTATTGGCTTGCTTGTCGTGGCTATCCATCTTATGATTTCCTATCTAGTATGCAAAGTTTGGCAAATCTATTATGACTATAAATTTTAGTTTCAGGTATGATGAATCTTTGTCGTCAATCACTCATCATAATTAGCTCATTATTTTAATTTTACCTTAACATCGATACTCACAAATGCGTATCGTGTTTGTAGGACTTTTCTTTTATAATAAGTAACGATTTTTCATTTACGTGTTTTTATTTACATGGTTAAGTGGGTGCTGTATCGCTGTATCAATGAGGCGTTTTTTAAGGTGTTGATATCTTTGCATAAATGGTTTGTCGCAAAGAGCCCAGCTCATTGTTATTGATACGGCGCAGACAGTTTTTATCGGGCAGCCATATGTCGAGTGACGTTAGCGCCACAAGTCTATTATTTAATTGTTAAGCTAATGATGCCCTGAGATAAGCCACCATAAGTTTAGGAGTAGGTATGCAAGAGCAAGACAATCAAAAGCCAGTCGTTGATGGCGATACTGTAGCGACAGATACGGTCGAGCAAGACGTGCAAGCACAAAGCGTGGCTGCAGAGCCTGAGATAGAACGCGAGTCTATGGAGTTTGATGTCATCATCGTCGGCGGCGGTCCTGCAGGTTTGTCTGCGGCTATCCGTCTGCGTCAGCTTGCCATTGAGGCGGGCAATGATGAGTTTATGGTTTGTGTGGTCGAAAAAGGCTCTGAGTTTGGCGCTCATACCTTATCTGGTGCAGTCATCGAGCCACGCGCGCTCAATGAGCTCATCCCTGACTGGAAAGAAAAAGGTGCCCCACTCAACGTACCTGCGACCGAAGATCGTTTTTATTATCTCAATTCAGCCACGCGCTCGACCAAAGTACCTGACCCCTTAATCCCAGCACCGATGCACAACGATGGCAACTATATCGTCTCGCTAGGCAATGTGGTACGCTGGCTTGCCGTACAGGCAGAAGAGCTAGAAGTGATGATGTTCCCAGGTTTCCCTGCCGCCGATATCTTATATAATGATGATGGCTCAGTACGTGGTATTTTGACAGGCGATATGGGTGTGGCGGCTGACGGTGAGGCCAAGCCAAGCTTTGAGCCAGGCTATGAGCTACTGGCCAAATACACCATCTTTGCTGAAGGTAGCCGCGGTCACTTGGGCAAACGTTTAATCAGCCGCTTTAGTCTCGATAAAGACGCTGATCCTCAGCATTATGGTATCGGTCTAAAAGAGCTGTGGGAAGTGGCACCTGAAAAACATGAGCAAGGCGTGGTCATGCACGGTCTTGGCTGGCCATTGACCGAAACTGGCTCGACGGGTGGCTGGTGGTTGTATTTCGACGAAAACAACCAAGTCAGCTTTGGTCTGGTGGCAGATTTGTCTTATCACAATCCATATATGTCGCCATTTGATGAAATGCAGCGCTTAAAGACGCACCCTGTTATCAAAAATGTATTAGAAGGCGGCAAGCGTATTTCCTACGGTGCCCGTGCCCTGACCAAAGGTGGCCTAAACTCTCTACCAAAATTCACCTTCCCTGGCGGCGTGTTGGTCGGTGACGATGCTGGTTTCTTAAACCCAGCCAAAATCAAAGGCACGCACACCTCGATGAAATCAGGCATGCTTGCGGCTGAGGCGATTTTTGAGGCGCTGCAAGCCGACCGCCAGCACGACGAAGTGGTGGCTTATACCACTATGTATAAAGAGTCGTGGTTATATCAAGACAACTATGAGTCACGCAACTTCTCCCCTGCGATACATCGCATGGGTCTGTTTATGGGCGGCGCCTTTACCTTTATCGAGCACAATCTATTAAAAGGTAAAATGCCACTGACCCTGCATGACAACATCCCTGACTACGATCAGCTAGAGCGTGCCAACCATGCCTATCAGCCGACTTACCTAAAACCAGATGGTAAGCTGGTATTTGATAAGCTGTCATCAGTATTTATCTCTAATACCAACCACGCAGAAGATCAGCCAACACATCTTAAGCTCACTGACCCAACGGTGCCAGTGTCGATTAACCTGCCCCTCTATGCCGAGCCTGCGCGTTTGTACTGCCCAGCGGGCGTCTATGAAGTGGTCAAGGATGCCGAAGGCGCAAAATTCGTCATCAACGCGCAAAACTGCGTACACTGTAAGACTTGTGATATCAAAGATCCATCACAAAACATCACTTGGGTCACGCCAGAAGGCGGCGGTGGCCCCAACTATCCAAACATGTAATGGTGTTGGAGAGCCTTGAGCAGTCATCTGCTCACCGCTGAGCAATAAAAAACCGCCCTTAATTTATAAGGGCGGTTTTTTAATACTTATACATTCAATGTCTCAATTAAATGATGCGACAACCCATCTTAATCTGTCCAAGCGTCACGGTTGGCTTCGTCTTTTAATTTGACAAAATCATCAGGGTCAAATTTGATTTGTGTACCTGATTTGCCTTCTTTGATTTGACGCTCGTAGTCACGCAGTATGCGTAGCGCCACAGGAGACAAGAGCAAAATAGCCACCAAGTTGACGAGTGCCATCATACCCATGGATAAATCCGCAAAGTTCCAAATCGAAGGCAAGCTGGCGATGGCACCGATAAACACCATTCCCAATACCATAAAGCGAAATATCATGATCATTACTTTGGCGTTTTTGGCGCCTGAGATAAACTCAAGGTTTGACTCGCCATAGCTGTAGTTGGCAATGATAGAAGTAAAAGAAAAGAAGAAAATAGCAATGGCGACAAAGATAATACCCAAATCACCCACGTACTGCGACAACGCCAGCTGTGTCAGCTGAATACCTTCTTGCTCGACATTGGGGTCGACCACACCTGACAAAATGATGATAGCAGCCGTTGCGGTACAGATCACCAGCGTATCCATAAACACGCCGAGCATTTGCATAAACCCTTGCACCGCGGGATGGTCAGGATGACTTTTGGCTGTGGCTGCCGCATTGGGCGCCGACCCCATGCCTGCTTCGTTAGAAAACAATCCGCGTTTGATACCATTGATCATCGCCTGAGCGATACCATAACCGATGACCCCGCCCGCTGCTTGCTCAAATCCGAAAGCTGATTTTACGATCAAGGCGATGGCAGCTGGGAATTGGCTAAGGTTGGTGATGATAATAAACAGTGCCAATAAAATATATAAAATCGCCATGATAGGGACGATTTTGCCCGCGATACGAGCCACCGAGCGCAACCCTCCAAACACAACAGGCGCGACCAGTGCCACCAATATAAAGCCTGTCATCCATGTTGGCACGCCAAAGGCTTCGTTGGTCGCTTGTGCGATGGTGTTGGACTGTACGCCATTGAAAGCAAGACCAAAGGCCACGAGCAGACACAGTGAGAAAAATATCGCAAGCCAGCGTTTACCTAAGCCTTTTTCGATATAGTAGGCCGGTCCACCGCGGTACACATTGTCGTTGTGAGGGACTTTGTATGCTTGGGCGAGCGTCGACTCGATAAAGCTGGTCGACATACCAACCAGCGCGGTCATCCACATCCAAAACACGGCACCTGGGCCACCGAGATAAATCGCAATCGCAACCCCTGCCAAGTTACCCGTACCCACACGCGCCGCCAGCGACGTCATCAATGCTTCAAATGAGCTGATACCGCCATTTTTGCGTCCTTGGTTGGAGACGCGCAGTAGCTTCCACATATGACCAAAGTGGCGAAACTGAATAAAACGTGTCACGACAGTAAAATACAGACCTGCGCCAATCAGTACAAACATCAGCAGACCATACCAAGGGTTATTGGCAATCAACCAATCATTATTCCCCCAGATAATACCGACACCATAATTTACGAGGCTGTTAAACCACCCTACTATCCCTTCACTCATATCAACTCCTCGTGAATATTTTTTAAAACTTGCTTATTTTTTGCGTTTTATATCAAATAAACGCCATTAAAACCAGCATACCATGCTCAGTCGTCAAATCTGCTGTGCATTTTATAGAGATTCAGTGCGCCATAACCATCACGTTTACTTATCGGTTCACTATATTTATTTTTAAAATAAATACTACAGGCTTCTCCTATCCTATAGAATGATAAAAGTAACCAATTTACTGCATAAAGTAAGTCAGCGGTGATGGTTTTTACATACTGTCATCCACCTATCAGGTCTTTATTACTAATGGTTATGCAGGGTTTTTGGTTTATGACTATTTGTTTGCAGTGACGCAGACTTGAAAGTGATAGACTAAATTTTATAAGCATTGTGACTTATTGAATATTCACTTATTGTCATGATTGTTTGGCATACTAAAAACTTTAAGACGCTTGTCAGGAAGACGAGACGGTAATCAAAGACAGTGGATGGTCTGCCCCTCCTTTCTTCCTCAAATATCGTTTGTTATAGCGCTCTTAAATACAGTGATCTTGGCAAATAGTCATCATGCTAAATCAGCACTCGCGTTATCTGATCGTCAGTACGTGCTTGTCAGATGTCTTTATCAGACTGACGAGACTGAGATCAACCATGATATTTTAGGTAAGACAAAAGGAGTTGTCCTATGGAAAACCACAACGATCCATCCGGTTATTGGCGCGCCAATGTCCGTCTCATTTTAGGTAGCCTAATCATTTGGGCACTATGTTCTTATGGATTCGCAATTTTATTGCGTCCCCTCTTAGCAGGTATCAGAATCGGTGGTACTGACTTAGGCTTTTGGTTCGCTCAGCAAGGTTCCATTGGCGTATTTATCATTCTAATTTTCTTCTACGCGTGGCGTATGAATAAGTTGGATAAACAATACGGCGTAGACGAGGAATAGAGCATGAGCCAATATATAATTAATATTATTTTTGTAGGAGCGTCTTTCGCGCTGTACTTCGGTATCGCGATTTGGGCACGTGCTGGGACCACCAGTGAATTCTATGTGGCAGGCGGCGGCGTACATCCAGTTGTAAACGGTATGGCTACCGCTGCTGACTGGATGAGTGCGGCGTCCTTTATCTCCATGGCAGGTTTGATTGCTGCTGGTGGTTATGGTGCTTCAACTTATTTGATGGGCTGGACAGGCGGTTATGTACTACTCGCTATGTTGCTTGCCCCATACTTACGTAAATTCGGTAAGTTTACGGTTCCAGACTTTATCTCCGATCGCTTTTATTCCAAGACAGCAGCGATGATTGCGGTGGTTTGTCTGATTGTGGCATCGACCACCTATGTTATCGGACAGATGACTGGTGCAGGTGTTGCTTTCTCTCGCTTTTTGGAAGTGGAGAATGACACAGGTCTTCTCATTGCCGCAGTAGTGGTGTTTTTCTACGCAGTACTAGGCGGTATGAAAGGCATTACCTATACACAGGTCGCTCAGTACATCGTCTTGATGATTGCCTATACCATTCCGGCTGTCTTTATCTCGCTTGAGCTGACCGGCAACCCTATTCCAGGTTTGGGTCTGTTTTCTACGCATGCTGAGTCCGGCGTGCCTATTTTGACCAAGCTTGATCAAGTAGTCACTGATCTTGGTTTTGCTGCTTATACTGCTGATGTGCCAAACAAGCTTAACATGGTACTGTTTACGCTATCACTTATGATTGGTACAGCTGGCCTACCACACGTTATCATTCGCTTCTTTACCGTTCCTAAAGTGGCCGATGCACGTTGGACAGCGGGTTGGACACTAGTATTCATCTCACTATTGTACTTTACTGCTCCAGCGGTAGGTGCGATGGCTCGTCTAAACCTCATTGATACGGTCTATCCACAAGGGGTTGCAGAAGCATCTTTAGAGTATGATCAACGTCCAGACTGGATGGCAACATGGGAAGACACAGGGCTTATCAAGTATAACGATCTAAACAATGATGGTCGTATCCAGATGTATAACGACAGTGGACTTGGTGCCGCTCAAGTAGCCCTTAACACCGCTGAAGCAGAAGGTGGCGATGTCACCGCTGCTACAGCAGAAGTCGCCAAGGCGCAAGCCGCTCACGACCAAGAGCTTGATGGACGCTTTGCTGAAGCAGGTTGGGCGGGTAATGAGCTGGATGTCAATAACGATATCTTAGTCTTAGCCAACCCAGAGATTGCTCAGCTGCCACCTTGGGTGATAGGTCTTATCGCTGCTGGTGGTTTGGCAGCTGCGCTATCGACTGCGGCAGGATTGTTGCTGGCCATCTCGTCTGCCATTAGTCACGACTTAATCAAACGAAACCTCAACCCAAACATCACTGATAAAGGAGAGCTACAAGTTGCTCGAATCTCTATGGCGATTGCGATTGTGGTGGCAACGTGGCTTGGCCTAAATCCGCCAGGGTTTGCCGCACAGGTGGTGGCCTTGGCCTTTGGTATCGCTGGTGCCTCCTTGTTCCCCGCGCTGATGATGGGTATTTTCTCTAAGCGTATTAATAACTTAGGTGCTATCTGCGGGATGCTCGCCGGCCTTATCACGACCTTGGTATATATCTTTGTCTTTAAAGGCTGGTTCTTTATCAGTGGTACTGCCAACTTCCCCGATACCGCAGAGTACTGGTTGTTTGGTATCTCACCGCTGTCGTTTGGGGCCATTGGCGCGCTGATTAACTTTGCAGTCGCCTTTATCGTTTCTTATTCGACAAAAGCGCCACCGCTGCACATCCAAGAGCTGGTTGAAAGTGTTCGCTCTCCGCGCGGCGCTGGCGGTGCCATCGACCACTAGGCGTACGAGCCATGTGGGCTCTATAATCAAACCACGCTAAAAGGATAAATGTTGAACGTCACTTTTTTTCTTGGAATGATTATAGATATCATACGTAAAGTGTCACTCACAGGCAGGCGCTGCTTGTGAGTGATTTTTTTATCCCTTTAGGTGCAGAATAAGTTTTGGATGGTTGCCAGATTTGTTTTTGCCTAAATAAAACGCAAACCGCCCTAACCCATTAAGAAGGAAGATTTTATGCTTTTTGAGTTTATTGCCACCATGGCCGCAGCGTTTGGTATGGCTGGACTGGCACTGATCATAACTCACCTTAGTAAACTGGCGGGCAAACGCGCGCCAAAGTGGCTGGTGCCACTCTTTGCAGCGATTGGCATTTTTACCTTCCAAATTCATCAAGAATATAACTGGTATTCTCAGCAGGTCAGCAAGTTACCCGCGGGCGTAGAGGTGGTAAAAACAGCAGAGAGTCGCACTTGGTTTCGGCCTTGGTCTTATGTCAAGCCGCAAATACTGCGTTTTATCGCCGCAGATATCAAAAATGCCCGTGTCCAAGTAGACAATGCCGATATGCACTTAGTCACTCTTTATTTGTTTGAAAGACGTAGAAGCGTACAAAAAATCCCGCAAGTCATCGATTGCGCAGCGCCTGCGCGTGCAGATTATATACTGCCAAAAGCAGGCAATACCCTATCGCTTGATGAACATGTGCAGCAAACCAGCACATGGCACCCATTGACCAAGGCGGATTCTTTATTTATCCGTGTTTGCACAGATAGTAATCCATAACGCCTCTGGCATGTTTAGCGTATAGAGCCTACCTGATAGGTATGTTTGGAGTTGGCACCCAATAGCAGACCGGCGCACAAGCCGCCGAAATGCGCGGCAAATGAAATGCCTTGCTGCGGCATCAAACCTTGCTTGATAATCAACCAATAGCCTGTACCCATGATAATACAAGCGAGCAGGTAACCCCAACGTCTGGCAAATACCGCGCCGCCGATCATATACCCAATCATGGCAAAGCATAGCCCCGATGCGCCGATATGAATAGAAGACGGCGAACCAATGACCCAAGTGACCAGCCCTGAGGCAATCACCAGCTTAATCACCGTACGATAGGCGTTTTTTTCAAACAAGCCAAACAAAAATAAAATCTGCAACAACGTGATGGTATTGCCCAATAAGTGAGAAAAGTTGCCGTGCATTGTCCATGAAGCGACTACCCCTATCATGCTACCCACATCTAAGGCGCGCGGTACAATACCAAACACATTCCAGATGCCAAAAAAGACCGTTTCATTTAAAAAAAACATCCCCCACATCGGCATCAGCACAAAAGCATATAGTCCGATGACTTGTTTGACCCGTGTCATGATGAGAGAAAATAACTGCTGCCCATTCATATCGTGACCTGCCCTTGACTCTATGCTTTGTATTTAATATTTATGCTATAGTCGATTCTAAATAAAACAGATATAGTCGATACACTCTAAAAATGTCATAGCGCTACTGGGATGCTATTTTTAAACGTAAGTTGCGCAGCCTCTGGGAACGCAGCACGCAAGTAAAATTTATACCAGTAGCGCGTTTAAATCCATAACAGTTTTACATTCAGCTAACTATACGTTGTCTGTCAACGTGGAACTGGTATAAATAGCAGACTGTTTTCTTTATCAGCGGCCAAATAGCTATCACCATGCAGCAATGAGGCTGAATGATAAGGCACCAAAGCCGTTGGGATAAAACGGCGCGCCGCATCGATATGCTGGATTGAATCATCAAAAAAGATATGCGGCGCAAAGGTTCTGAGCACCGCTGTCTTTTCTAGTCCACCCAAAAAAAACGCCATATCGACATTGACGCCCCACTCTCGCAATGTTTTGATGGCCCGCAGATCGGCAGGGGCATTGCGAGCGGTCACCAGAGCGATTTTTACCGGAGAGTAGCTAAGCCCCGCCGGCAGACGCTCTTGCAAGTTTGAGAGCTTAATCAAGAGCTCGGCATACGGCCCCTTCTCTATCGGCAAATCCCGCATTTTGGCTTCACGGTCATGAAAGGCGCGTAACCCTTTTTGCTTATAAAGCAGCTCACCTGAGTCATCAAAGAGCACCGCATCACCATCAAAAGCGATACGCAGCTGCTGAGTATCCAGCTCATAAGTGTTGACAGGCGTCGCATCCAAGATGGCACACGCACAAATATTGGCATCCGCAACTTGCTGCGCGTCCTCGCGATTGGTGGTCAAAAACAAGTCCACATTAAAATCATCGATATAAGGCGCCACCGGGCTACCTGAGATAAAAGCCGATCGAGAAATATTGAGGCTATGCTCACGAATGGCATTGAGAACCTGAATACCAGTATCAGGGCTGCTTTTTGAGACGATAACCACCTCAACCAGCGGCGCTTCTAGCTCAGTTTCTTGACTCTCAGCCTGACAGTATCTGTTCAGGTTTAGCAGCGCTTTTATCAGGGGATAGCCTGCGCCAATGCTTAAAGGATCGTTTTCGCGCTCCGTCATATAATCGCGAAACGCTTTAATGGCCGTATCAGGATGCTGCGCTAATAACTGCGACAAATAGCTCTCAGACTCCGTTAAATCAAACAGCGCCGTTGCAGAGATCGCTACAATCAACGTATTACTAAAATCAACTGCCATAATAAAAGGCTCTCACTTGTCAGGCTCCATGGTAGGGTTTATTGTAACAAGGCGCTATCAGAAGATATATGGCACTTTTATGACTGGCGCTAGCACCGATAGCAAGCGTGATCGTTCAATTATTACAACAAAAAAGCCATATTGCTTTATAAACAATATGGCCATTTAAACACAGTTACCGTTTAGACTATTATCTGAGAAAGGTTATGCTAGCAGTACTAGAGAAATCGCAGGGAACGCCACCAAAATCACCAAGCGAATCACATCGGAAACAATAAACGGCGCCACCCCTCGAAACATATCAGACAGCTTAATATGCGGTGCCATCGCCTTAATCACAAAGATGTTCATGCCCATCGGCGGCGTAATCAGTCCAAGCTCTACCGTCAGTACCGCAATGATACCAAACCATACCGGATCAAACCCTAAGGCTATAATGATCGGATACACCACCGGAATGGTGATGACCAGCATCGCCAAGGCATCCATAAACAGCCCTAATAAGAAGTACATGATCAAAATACAAATCAGCACCACCATTGGACTCACTGCCAAGGTACCAATCCAGCTCGCTAAGGTATATGACAATCTAGAGACTGAGATAAAGTAGCCCAGTGCCTCTGCACCTAGTAGCATGAAAAACACCACTGCAGATAATGCTAAGGTTTCAATCAACGACTGCTTCAGTCCCTTCATACGCATGCCTTTGGCAAATGCATAAGCCCAAGAAATGAACGCCCCGACAGCAGCGCCTTCCGTTGGGGTAAACAACCCAAAGAAAATACCAGCGATAATAACGATGAAGATAAAGCTAAAGGGAATGAGTCCTGTCAACGCTACAAGCTTGGCTTTCCATGAGGTAGGTTCACCGCGCTGCGCCAAGTGTGGTTTCCAGCGCACCATGATCATGACAGTGATCGAATACATGACCATACCTAGCATACCGGGCAAAAACCCTGCAATAAACATGTCACCGACCGACTGCTGGGTCAAAATGGCATAAACCAGTAAGGCAATACTGGGCGGAATCATAATTCCAAGCGTACCACCAGCCGCTAAAATGCCGCAGGCAAAGCCTGGCTGATAGCCATACTTCTCCATTTGTGGTAAGGCCACTTTGGTCATGGTAGAGGCGGTCGCTAACGATGATCCCGAGATTGAGGCAAAGATACCCGATGAACCGATACCGGCGATTCCCAAACTACCCCGAACACCGCCAAAGATGGTGCGGGTTGCTTCAAACAATTTGCCTGCCATACCAGAATGAGTGGCAAAAACGCCCATCAAGATAAATAACGGAATGGCACTAAAGTCATATTTGGCTAAGACGTCGACGGGGAGGTCTTTGAGCATTTGTACAGCGCCACTCGGTGCCGTCACAGCGCCAAAGCCGACCAGACCAACACCAAGCATAGCAAGGGCAACGGGTACTCGTAAGACGACGAGTAGGATCATGACAACTAAGCCGATGGCTCCAACGATTTCTGGACTCATGCGCCTGTCTCCTCAGCGTCAAAAAACTCGCCTGTCTTAAAGATATTGATGGACTCGATCAAGGATCGAATGGCCAGCAAAGCACTTAAAAAGGCGCTGACAAGATAAATGGGCATCATTGAAACCCGCAAATCTTGGGTAACTTTGCCAAACTCGATAGCATCAACGGCGCTCTCAAACAGCCCCCAAGCAAAGACGATACCGATGATAAAGAACCCCAGCATAAAGACGCCCATCATATAGCCTTTGATAGACTTGGGCATCTTTTGGGTGAAAACATCAACAATGATTTGTGAGCGTTCGACAAAAGCGGCAAAGGCAGCTAATAGCGCAAACAGCATAAAATAAGAAACAATCTCGACGCTGCCTTTGACAGTGAAACCAAACTCACCACCGGTGAGCTTGAAGATATAACGGGCGGTAACATCTAGCATGGTTGTCAAAACGATGATGATCAGACTGATACCACCGATGAGCTGACATAGCCGTGAGATGAAGGTACTGATTTTGACCAAGTAGGCCATGCGGCGACTCCTTTAGGTTAGACCTTGCAGGCGGCGCTGGCGGCTTTGGCTTTTTCGTAGACACTATCTGCATCTAGGCCCAAAGCATTTACATCTTTGAGATATTTCTTTGTGCCTTCTAATAACGGACCTCGCCAATCCGGATCATTTAATGGATCTGGAATCTCCACAATCTCATCGCCTTTAGCTTGAGCCGCTTTTATTGCCATATCGTCATGTTTATCAAATACTTCACCTACCTTTTTGGCAAGCGCCATGCCTGAGTTGTTATCAAGAACTTGTTTTAAATCATCAGGCAGGGCGTCGTATTTGTCCTTATTCATCGTGACCATCAGGGCAGAGCTATAAAAAGGAATATTGGTATGATACTTGGTGATTTCGTCTATTTTAAAAGCTGTCACAGCTTCCCACGGAAAGCTCAAACCATCAACGACACCGCGCTGTAAAGAAGTATACATATCATTGGCAGGCAGACCCACAGGCGAGGCTCCAGCACTTTCTATGATATCACCAGCGACCGCAGAAGGACGACGAATACGCATGCCCTTCATATCTGCTGGCGTGCGTATTAGCTTATCGGTCGTGTGCAAAGAGCCAGGTCCAGCACCATACATAAAGAGGAGATGTGAGTCTTCATACTCACCGGCCAAGGTGCCGTCATCATAGAGGGTTTGTAGCATACAGCCCATCTGTGTGGCAGAATTAGACAAACCTGGAAGCTCAGTGATCTGCGTTAATGGAAAACGTCCACTGGTATAACCATGCGCTTGTGAGCCGATATCTATGGTGCCTTTAGCAGCGGACTCATAGGTCACGTCAGCTTTTGCAAGACCTGCTGAAGGGTATAGCTCAACTTTTAATCGGCCATCAGAATCAGTTTCGATTTGCTTGGCCCATGGCTCAAAAACTTCTGTACTGATTGAGGAGGTTGCAGGCCAAAAATGAGAAAAACGTAGGACAGTGGTTTCTTGAGAATTTGCTGATACACCATCGGTACTATCCGCAGATTGATTTGAACAACCAAAAAGACTCGCGGCAGCTAATGCACCAATCGAAAAAAGGGGAGCTAACTTCATTATCAATTCCTTTTGATAACTGTAAGAATAAAGGTCAAAGACAAACTTAGTATTTATCTCGTCAAATCATTTATGACGTTACAAGCCTAAAACATCCTTTTATAGACCTGTAATAAATATTACTATTTAAAATTAGCAGTTATAATGATATAAGTCAAATCATTTTGGATGTATAAACTTGTTGTCAAGTCAAAAATCGCTTACTAAAACCAAAGCCAATAACAGCTAACCCATAAAAAAGCCCCAACATACTTTAGTATGTTGGGGCTTTAGGAATAGGGAGCTGACGATGACCTGAGAACCGTTAAAAAATTGCATGCCAATTTTAGGTTCGCAAGAGCTATTCCTTTAAATAGGAATAGCTGCGTAGGTCACATGATAATGACTAAATTAAAGATAAAAAAAAGAGCCACCCGGTTAAGGATGACTCTTCTTAGAATAGAGAGCTGACGATGACCTACTCTCACATGGCCGGAGCCACACTACCATTGGCGCAACGATGTTTCACTTCTGAGTTCGGGAAGGGATCAGGTGGTGCCATCGTGCTATTGTCGTCAGCAAAGGGGGTTAGATATGAGTCTGTGTGTTTTACTTAATGACTTAAGTATCACTTATCCTAACTGAATCAAGGATAACGGTGATATCGATATAATGCTTGATACAAACCACTTGGGTGTTGTATGGTCAAGCCAAACGAGCAATTAGTACAGGTTAGCTACACGC
>NZ_CAJHBJ010000024.1:0-42508 GCF_904846595.1 Psychrobacter sp. HII-4
TGCTCGTGTTGCGGCTCCCGCCAAGACAGTCCGAAAGGTAGATCAGGTCTTGGTATAAGAGAGTGGTTTTGTCGTTCTTGTAAAACGACCCATAACAGAGATGTTAATGGAGCAAAAAACATTCTCGTGGTCGGGCTTGACCGTCTTTAGTAGGAATTCCCTCCGTTTAGGGAGGGGAGGAAGTCAACCGTTGTTCGTCTTATCGTCGCTGACATTGTGGTTGCGCGTATTTACGTCATGAGCATCATGACCAGCCAAATAACCGCAAAGATAGCAATCCCGATCATCAGACCTCGAAAGATATCATGGCGTATAGAGTAGTCGTCGAGATAAGCGTTATTGCTAGCTTGCGGATTGTGTAAGGCATTGACGCTCTCGGCGCCGGCGTTTTTGCCGACAAAAAACCCAATAATGGCACCCAAAACCAGCAGGATGGGCGTAAACAACCAAAAAATATCGCCCGTGCCTAGATTGAATAAAGAGCGAATCACGACGATAGCAAGATCAATAAACAACCCGCCAGCGCCATACAGCAAAGCTGTCAAGAGCGCGTAGAAGATAAGTGCCATCGGAGACTGATAATCCTCTCCTCGTTGCCGCCGCCTAATCTCTTTGATAGAGCGGGCAGGGCGTCTCGGTCGACGAGCGGTGGTGGACTGGGGATTGGGCGTTTTCATAAGCTTCTCTGTTTTTATTATAAAGTTAGCATAATTTTGTTTGCCAAACAGTTGTATTCACGAAATATTACCGAGTCATGGAAGATGGGGTGCCACCAACTATCACCCAACTTTTAACCCTTCTTTACCAATCATCGTTTTATCACTCACCATAAGGTTTTATTATGCAGGCAGCACAACCGATAGCAAAAGAACTGGCGCTTTTTGATTTGGATCATACTTTGCTCGATGTCGATAGCGATTATCTTTGGGGCGAGTATATCGTCAAGCACAATCTGGTCGATGAAGCCGAATATCGTACGGCCAATCAAAAGTTTTATCAGGACTATATCGAAGGCACGCTCGATGCCACTGAGTACAATGAGTTTGTCGCCCAGTTTTTGAGCAGCTTACCGATGGAGAGGCTACACGCGTTACGCGAAGACTATATTAAGTCTGAGATCGAGCCGCACATCCGCCCAAAAGCGATGGAGGTGCTCTGTCAGCATGTAGAAAAAGGGCATGATGTGGTGATAATCTCCGCGACCAATGATTTTGTGGTGTCTGCCATCGCAAAGCGTTTTGGGGTTGAGGCTGGCAATGTATTGTCGACGCCGCTTGAGATAAAGGACGCCCGTTATACCGGCAAGCTCACCGACAAGCCAAACTTTAAAGAAGGTAAGATTTATCATCTCGATAAGTGGCTAAATAAGCAGCAGCTCGCTGGCGTTCGCTTTGAAAAAACTTATGCGTATTCAGATTCTAAAAATGACATCCCGCTGCTAGAATGGGCGGACGTCGCAGTCTGCGTGTCTCCTGATGAGGCGCTGCATGCTCATGCGCTGGCGCATCGCTGGGCGGTCGAAGATTGGTCGATTGAGGTTGGTCAATGAGCCGCTACCAGTCAGCGCACAATTAATCCATTATGTAACCGAAATCTCATTTAAAATAGCGCCCGAGTGCGACCTTTATTTTTTAGCAAAAAAACAGGACTATTTATGGAAATCAATCCGTATCAAGAAAAAATCAAAGACTTATCTGAGCGAGGACAGGACCTTCGGAGGTATCTTTGACTTCGATGGTAAGCAAGAGCGCCTAGAAGAAATCAATTTGGAATTAGAAAATCCTGAGCTATGGAACGATCCTGAGCGCGCGACCAAGATTAATAAAGAAAAAAGTCAGCTTGATGGTGTCATCGACGTGGTGATATCGCTTGAGACTACCTTGGCAGATGCCTCTGCCATGCTCGAGCTGGCGGTCGAGGCAGAGGACGAGTCACTGCTGGCGGACGTGCAAAGCGAGTTAGATAGTGCCGAGACGCGTGTGGCGGACTTGGAGTTTCGCCGTATGTTTAGCGGCGAGATGGACCCAAACAACTGCTACTTAGACATTCAGTCGGGTAGTGGCGGCACCGAAGCACAAGACTGGGCTGAGATGCTGCTGCGGATGTATACGCGCTGGGCGGAGTCACATGGCTTTAAGGTCGAGGTCATCGAAGTGTCGTCTGGTAGTGTCGCTGGGATTAAATCAGCGACGATCGAGATCAAAGGCGACTATGCGTTTGGCTGGCTGCGTACCGAGATTGGTGTGCATCGCCTAGTGCGTAAGTCACCATTTGATAGCAACAATGGCCGTCATACGTCATTTGCCGCTGTTTTTGTTTCGCCTGAGATTGACGACAACGTCGAGATTGATATTAATCCGGCCGATCTGCGTATCGATACCTACCGCTCATCGGGCGCGGGTGGTCAGCACGTCAACACCACTGATTCTGCGGTGCGTATTACCCACGAGCCAACTGGCGTGGTGGTCACGTGCCAAAACGAGCGTAGCCAGCATGGCAACAAAGCCACTGCCATGAAAATGCTGCGCGCCAAGCTTTATGAGCTTGAGATGCAAAAACGTATGGAAAAACAGCAAGCGGTCGAAGACAATAAGTCTGACGTCGGCTGGGGCAGTCAAATTCGCTCGTATGTGCTCGATGACTCACGTATCAAGGACTTGCGTACTGGCGTTGAGACGTTTAATACCAGCGCGGTACTCGATGGTGATCTCGATCAATTCATCGAAGCCAGCCTTAAAGCAGGACTGTAAGGTTTATCAACACATTTTAAACACCATTACTTAAGGAAAATTTATGCCAAGCGTAAATAGTTATTTTGACGATAAAGTCACATCGATCGCCTTTCAGACAGCCACTTTGCCAGCGACTGTCGGCGTGATGGAAATTGGGGAGTATGAATTTGGCACCAGCGAATTTGAGACCATGAGTGTGGTGAGCGGCGCGTTGACCGTTAAACTGCCAGAAAGTAGCGAATGGCAGACCTTTGATGCTGGCGAGTCATTTACCGTTGAAGCCAATCAGAAGTTTGGCGTAAAAGTAGAGGTTGAGACCGCTTATTTATGCACTTATGGTAAATAAAGCTTTTTAGATTTGTCGTCATATTGACACTAGCCATAAAAAACGCCAAGTATTAAGTGCTTGGCGTTTTTTTTATGGTAATTGGACGGCTATTTACACAGTATTACACTTTGTTTGTGGCAAGCAAACAGCAAAAACTGCCGCAATTCATTATGCTAAAGCGTCTATTTTATCAATCGAGTATTTTTTATGGCGAAGTTAGACCAGCAAACAACCCCGCAAGATGTACGCCATGATTATGAACATTTAGCACGCTTGGCAAACCTGCGTTATGTCAGCGACGATGAACCTGGATTTACCCGTCGGCGTTGGGGTCGCGGCTTTACCTATCGTGATGCGGCAGGCAAGACGGTAAAAGATAAAGCGCTGCGCAAGCGCTTTGATGCGCTGGTGATACCGCCGATGTGGTCAGAGGTGTGGATATGCCAAGACGAAAAAGGCCATCTGCAATCGACAGGCCGCGATGACAAAGCGCGCAAGCAGTACCTGTATCATCCGGAGTGGAACCGCGTGCGCGATCACGCCAAGTTTGCCGCGATGATAGGGTTTGCGACCGCGTTGCCCACGCTGCGCGAGCAAGTCGAAAAAGATCTAGAAGCTGCGCCGTTATCACGCGCCAATGTATTAGCCGCCGTGGTCAAGTTATTGGAAACTACCCTTATTCGTATCGGTAATAGTCGCTATGCAAAGATGAATAAAAGCTATGGCCTGAGTACGCTGCGCAGTAAGCACGTGAGCGAGACGGATAACGGTCTGGCGTTTGATTTTGTCGGCAAAAGTGCCAAAGAGCACCATATCGAACTACAAGACGAGCGCTTGATTGAAATTGTGCAAGCCTGTAGTGAGCTGCCTGGGTATCAGATTTTTAAATATCTAGATGGAAATGGCGATAAGCAAGTTGTGGATAGCAGCGATGTCAATGACTACTTGCGCCGTCATCTGTGTGCGGCTACAGAGGCGCACAAACAGCCGAGCAGCGAGGACTTGGAGGGTCTTACATCGGGCAGATTGTACAGTGCAAAGGACTTTCGTACTTGGATGGCCAGTGTACTGGCAGCGAGCTATCTGTATGATGAGCTGCAGACCTCGGCAGGCCGGACAATCCTAGCCAGCGCGCCTGCTAGCAAGGCGCGTCAGCAGCTGGTTACCGATATGGTGAAGAGCGTGGCCGAAGAGCTTGGCAATACGCCAGCGGTATGCCGTGCTTCTTATATTCATCCGATGCTTATCGAACGGTTTTTGGCAGGTCAGTTTTTTGAAACATACAAACACGCCCGACGCGGCCGTAGCAAAAAGCACCAAAGCTGTGAAGAAAAAGCGCTGTTAAGCTGCCTGTGTACTTGGCAATAATCGGTGGGCTTAGCAATGAGACGTTATGTCGCATAAGCCTGCCATGGCGATGAAATGATAAGTCATATGCAATTGCGCTGAACAGTCATGACTATATATAAACTAAATAGATAGAAACTACGTAGAAATAATAATACCAGCAGAAAAAATAATATAAAAATGATACGTTATGTATTGAAATAATAAGTAAAATGCGTTACTAATAGCGTATAGACAATAAAAACCGCCCATAGGATAGGGCGGTTTTACAAGTGAGACAGTGGTGTTTTGATTCATGAGCATTTTTATCCATGATGTCATGTGCCGCTGTTGTCACTTGTCATCAATGACCTGCAAGTGCTAAAGGATTGGCTTATGACTACCTCATCGACTCCCACGACAACTCACACCGATACGCGCCCACACTACCGCGATTATTATCAAAACTTTAATATCAATAACTTATTGACCGAAATATATGGCGAGCATCTGGACGACCAGCGAAATGCTTACATGGCCTGCTGCGGGCGCCATGTGCGTGATGGGCGGGGTGAGCATCTCGCACTCGTACACGAAGACACAGCAGGCAACGTCACGCGCCTAAGCTTCGCTGAGCTTGATAAGGCCAGTGGTCACGTTGCCAACTTGCTCCAGTCATATGGTGTGCAAGCTGGCGATCAAGTGGCGACCATGCTGCCGCGCACACCTGAACTGCTGACTATTGTATTGGCGACATGGCGTATTGGTGCCGTGTATCAGCCGTTATTTACCGCTTTTGGCTATGAGTCGATCAAATACCGTATGGATAAGGCCAATACCAAAGTGGTATTTACTAACCTTGAGAACCGCGGCAAGTTTGAGGATTTGGCTGAGCAAACCAAAATGGTCTTGGTGGGCGGCAATGATAGCCAGCAGGACCATGGCTGGGGTGACGATCGTTATGAGGAAGTGGTAGCAGCGCAGCCATCTACGGCGGCGCCTGTGCTCTTGGATACAGATGCGCCATTTTTGCAGATGTTTACCTCTGGGACCGTCGGTAAATCTAAGGGCGTCAGCGTTCCTCTCAGCGCGCTCTCGGCTTTTTATCTATATATGCGTTATGCCATCGATTTGCGCGCCGATGATAATTACTGGAATATGGCCGATCCTGGCTGGGCCTATGGGTTGTATTATGCCATTACAGGGCCGTTGCTGATGGGCATCACCACCCATTTTAATGAGTCAGGATTTGATGCAGAAAACACGCGCGACTTTATGGCGCGTCATAAGATTACCAATTTGGCCTCCTCGCCCACTGCCTTTCGTATGATGAAATCCAGCGGCGTGTTTGAGCAGGCGCATGATGATAGCGATGCCGCGCTATCCCTACGCTGCGCCAACTCGGCAGGCGAGACCCTAAATACCGAGGTCGTCAACTGGGTGGAGACTTATCTAAACTGCAAAGTCTGTGACCAATATGGACAAACTGAGACGGGAATGACGTGCTGCGAGCACCATGCTTTGATCCATGAGTGTCCTGTCGGCTCAATGGGTATGGCGCTTCCAGGGCATACCCTCGTCGTGTTGGATGATGACATGAATGTCTTGCCTGATGGTGAGCAAGGCCAGCTGGCGGTGGTGGTCAGTCAGTCGCCCGCGTTTTATTTCCGTGGTTATAGCTGGAATGAAAAAGACGCCTTTGTCGGTGATTACTACCTAACAGGCGATGTGGTCGAACGTCATAGTGACGGTAGCTATTGGTTCTCAGGGCGTGATGATGACATCATCATTACCGCAGGCTACCGTGTGGGGCCGACTGATGTCGAAAACACCGTACTGGAGCATGATGCGGTGGCAGAGTCGGCGGCCGTTGGCGTACCTGATGAAGTGCGCGGTCATACCATCAAGTCGTATGTGGTGCTAAAGGACGGCATCGAAGGCTCAGATGAGCTGGCCAAAGAAATACAAGACCTGGTACGCAAGCGTCTATCGACACACGCCTATCCGCGTGACGTTGAGTTTGTGGCAGCATTGCCCAAGACACCAAGTGGCAAGATTCAGCGCTTTTTGCTGCGCAGTTTGTCTGCGGCATAAGCCAAGAAAAACGCGACGATATCAAGACGCGGCCATATTAAGGGCGACTGTACGTCAGTCGCCGCCTTATTGGCCATGTTGGCTTAAGATGAGCAATGCATCATGCATTGTCTCAAATATTTTTCCGTACACTATAAAGACTACATGCAAAGAATACCAGACAAATAAAAGGAAGGATTATGCAAATTGAACAACACAGCTTTTTGGTAACGGGCGGTGCATCAGGCCTTGGCGAAGCCGTGGTACGGGCAATCGTCGCTCAAGGCGGCAAGGTGGTCATCGCCGATTTAAATGAATCGGCAGGACAAGCACTGACTGATGAGCTAGGCGCAAATAGCCGTTTTGTACGCTGTGATATCACCAGCGGCGAGGATGTGCAAGCAGCAGTAGACATGGCCGAACGAGCCTTTGGCGGTCTGCAAGGCTCTATCAACTGCGCGGGCATTGCGGTGGTACAAAAGCTACTCGATCGTGAAAATAAACCTGCCGATCTCGAGGCGTTTAGCCGCGGGGTTCATATCAATCTCGTGGGGTCTTTTAACGTCGCACGTTTGGTAGCGGCTAGCATCGCTAAGCGTGTGGCAGCTGGCGCTTACGCATCAAACGCAGACAACGGTATTATCATCAATACCGCCTCTATCGCCGCCTTTGATGGACAAGTTGGGCAGGCCAGTTATGCGTCATCGAAAGCGGGCGTGGTCGGGCTGACATTGCCGCTTGCACGCGAGCTGTCGCGCCACGGCATCAGAGTCATGACCATCGCGCCTGGTGTGTTTGCCACACCGATGATGGACACCATTCCCGAAAAGGCGCGCGAACAGTTAGAAGCAGGTGTGCCGTATCCTAAGCGTTTGGGTGCTCCAAACGAGTTTGCCAAATTGGTTACTCATATCATTGATAACGCCTACCTAAACGGCGAAGTGATACGCTTAGATGGCGCGATTCGTATGGTATAATCGCGCTTTTAGCGTATTCATACTTTTTGCACATATTTGACACAAATTTTTGTTATTTTATAAAAGCCCATTACTGGTGGATTATAAAAGGCAAAGACTGTGTCATTTTTTCGTTTATACCCCAAAAAAATCATCCTGCTGTCCTTGGCGATGCTTATTTTGCTCGGCGTTGGCCTGACAGGCTACAAAGCGCTCGCTGCAGCAAATCACTTTGACAAAGGCCATCAAACTGACCTTGCAAATATCACGATTGACAAAGTCTATGTCGATAAGTCCGAGCGGGTATTAAAGCTATTAAGTGGCGATCGAGTAATCAAAACTTATCACATTGCTTTAGGGGATAGCCCATTGGGACATAAGCGCCAAGAAGGCGACGAGCGCACACCGACAGGGAGTTATATTCTCGATTATAAAAATGAAAACTCTAGCTACTATCGCTCCATCCACATCAGTTATCCTAACGCCGCTGATAAAGCCCAAGCCAAAAAACGCGGGGTCAGTGCGGGTGGTGATATTATGATTCATGGACAAAAAAACGGCCTTGGTCATCTAGCGGCCATTACGCAGCAGCGTGATTGGACGGATGGCTGTATTGCGGTGACTAATGATGAGATGGATGAGATTATGGCATTGGTTGCCATTGATACACCGATCGAAATCGTGGAATAAACTCCTACTTGGCGACCATGCGGCAATGCGTATAACGGCTTTGTTTTTAAGAATGGGTGTCTTGAAACGCACGGTATAAAACCTTATGAATAAGAATAAGTTTATATCATTGCTAATAGTAAGGTTTTTTATTGTTTTTCGCTTGAAATACAAGGTACTATACCCTATATAAATATTAACTAAAGGCGAGTAGGCGAGTCTAATACTTATAAGAGTCTGCTGTCATTTTGACCCATAACATACAGAAATATCAAAGGATAACAATATGAGGTTTGAGAAATTTACCCAAAAGCTGCAAACGGCTATCTCCGAGGCGCAAAGTCTGGCTCTAGGACGTGATCACACAGGCATAGACCCTGTGCATCTGCTTGCCGTACTGCTACAAGATGAGTCTAACTTATCTATCTGTCAGCAAGCAGGCGCGTCGATTCCAGCGCTAAAAAACGGCGTAGCAAAAGCGCTCGATAATCAAGCGACAATTAGCGAGCCGACAGGTGATGTCAACCTAAACCCAAACTCAGTGAAGATTTTAAACCTAGCCGATCGCCAAGCGCAGAAGGCAGGTGATGAATTTATTGCCACTGAATGGGTGCTATTGGCACTTGCTGAACAAGGCGAGACCAAAAAAATCTTTGAAAACGCAGGCGTGACAGCCAGTCAGTTAAAGGCTGTGATCGAAAAATTACGTGGAGACGAAACGGTGGACAATCAAAATGCCGAAGATCAGCGTGATGCGCTAAACAAATACACCATCAACTTAACTGAGCAGGCTGAGCTGGGTAAGCTAGACCCTGTCATTGGCCGTGATGAAGAGATTCGCCGTACCATTCAAGTGCTCTCGCGCCGCACCAAAAACAACCCCGTGCTCATCGGTGAACCGGGTGTCGGTAAGACGGCCATCGTCGAAGGCCTAGCACAAAAAATCATCAATGGCGATGTGCCAGAAGGGCTTCGTAATAAAGAAGTATTGTCGTTAGACTTAGGCGCGCTTATTGCGGGGGCAAAATTCCGCGGTGAGTTTGAGGAGCGCCTCAAAGGGGTGCTAAGTGACTTGGCCAAGCAAGAGGGCAATGTCATTTTGTTTATCGATGAGCTGCATACCATGGTCGGCGCGGGTAAGTCAGAGGGCGCGATGGATGCAGGCAATATGCTAAAGCCCGCGCTTGCACGCGGTGAGCTACACTGTGTGGGCGCAACGACGCTAGATGAGTACCGCCAATATATCGAAAAAGATGCCGCGCTTGAGCGCCGCTTCCAAAAAGTATTGGTTGATGAGCCAACGGTTGAAGACACCATTGCGATTTTGCGTGGTCTAAAAGAGCGTTATGAGCTGCATCACGGTGTCGATATTCAAGATAGCGCGATTATTGCCGCAGCACGCATGAGCCATCGTTATATTACCGATCGCAAATTGCCAGATAAGGCGATTGATTTAATCGATGAAGCGGCAAGTCGTCTGCGCATGGAGATGGACAGCAAGCCTGAAGCGCTTGGTAAGCTCGATAGCCGTTTGATTCAGCTAAAAATGCAGCGCGAAGTACTCAAAAACGAAGAAGATGCCGGCGCACAAGCAGAGCTTAAAGTGCTTGATAGCCAAATCGAAGAGCTAGAAAAAGAGTACGCCGATCTCAATGAAGTCTGGCAAGCGGAAAAAGCGCTGGTCAAAGGCTCTCAGCAGCTAAAAGACGAGCTGGACAAAGCGCGTATCGCTTATGACAAAGCCAGCCGCGAAGGTGACTACGAGACCATGAGTAAGCTGCAGTACGAGACGATTCCACAGCTTGAGCGCCGTATCACAGAGTCTGATTTGGCCGAGCAAAAAGAGCTGGCAGGTGATAATGGCGGTGCCAAACTGCTGCGTAATAAAGTCACGGACAACGAGATCGCAGAGGTGGTGGCAGCCGCGACGGGAATTCCTGTCAGCAAAATGCTGCAAGGCGAGCGTGACAAGATGCTGGCGATGGAAGAGAAGCTGCATGAGCGCGTCATCGGTCAAGATGAAGCGGTCAAAGCAGTCGCCAACGCTGTGCGCCGTAGCCGAGCTGGGTTGTCTGATCCCAACCGCCCATTGGGTTCGTTCTTATTTTTAGGGCCTACGGGGGTTGGTAAAACTGAGCTGACCAAATCACTGGCCAACTTCTTGTTTGATAGTGAGGATGCCATCATCCGTATCGACATGAGTGAGTATATGGAGAAACACAGCGTCAGCCGCTTAGTGGGCGCGCCTCCAGGCTATGTCGGTTATGAAGAAGGCGGCACCTTGACCGAAGCGGTACGCCGTAAGCCTTATAGCGTGATACTGTTTGATGAGGTCGAAAAGGCGCATCCTGATGTGTTTAATATCTTGCTACAAGTGTTAGACGATGGACGTTTGACCGACTCACAAGGCCGCGTGGTCGACTTCAAAAACACGGTGATTGTGATGACCAGTAACTTAGGCTCACACAAAATCCAAGAGATGGTCGGCGAGAGCTATGAAGACATCAAGTCTGAGGTGATGGATTCGGTCGGACAGCATTTCCGCCCAGAGTTTGTCAACCGTATCGATGAGATTGTGGTATTCCATCCGCTTGGCATGTCGCAGATGGCTGGTATTGCTGACATTCAGTTGCAGCGTCTACGTCAGCGTCTCCAAGAGCGTGAGATGGATATCGAGCTGTCAGCCGATGCGATGAACAAACTAGTCGCTATTGGTTACGATCCTGTGTATGGCGCGCGTCCACTAAAACGTGCGATCCAGCAAGAGATCGAAAACCCATTGTCATTAAAGCTATTGGCTGGTGACTTTGTCGCAGGTGATATCATCAAAGTCGATGTCGACGCAGATGATCAGCTGACATTTAATAAGCTCAGAATGAGCTAAATCAAGCGCTTGTTTTTCATTGAGTTAGTTTAGCGGTCTCTGCTAGCTAATGAAAAATCCAAACCCCTTATCTGCCTATTTTTATATGGTCAGGTAAGGGGTTTTTTTGTGTCAACATTTTTTACCGTTTACACACCTTGATTGTGGTATAAATAATGATAAAGCACATAAAAAGACGGCAAGATTAGGGAGATAAATCAGGATGACTATTATTAATAAAAGAATAAAAATGCCGTTGCTACTATCGCTCGTGGTAGCGTCACTGCTGTTTAGTGCCTCTGCATGCTCCAATCCTGCAGCCGTCAATACCGACGCCGATCTGACAGAATACAAAGAAGGCCAAGCCGCAGCGCGCGATTTGGCGGCCAATACCGAAAAACCTATCTTTGATACAAAAGCGCTCGCCATCTTTGATGAGCCTTGGGCAATGACGGCGCTACCAACGGCGGATAATGAGTCCCCCAAGCTCTTGGTGACTCAAAAGACCGGCGAGCTGTTTGTCGTTGATACTGCCATGGGTAGCAAGACAGCGGTAGCGGGTATACCGGCAGTGGCTTATGGCGGACAGGGCGGTCTGGGTGACGTCATCCTAGCGCCTGATTTTTCTACCTCTAAGCAGATATATCTCAGCTATGCTGAGGCAGGTACAGGCGGCGATAGCGGCAAGTTTGGGGCAAAAGTCATCAAAGCGGCACTAACGGGGCTGGATACTGAGACGCCAAGCTTACAAGCGCTGATGCCTATCTGGGAGCAAGCCCCAAAGGTACGCGGTCAAGGTCACTATAGCCATCGTTTGCTCTTCTCCCCTGATGGTCAGTATCTATATATCAGCTCGGGCGATCGCCAACAAAAAGCCCCCGCGCAGGACATGAGTGGCAACTTGGGAAAAATCATACGGCTACATCCAGATGGCTCTGTGCCAAAGGACAACCCATTTACCGAAGATAAGCACGAGATTGCCAAGCAGTTTTGGTCGATAGGTCATCGCAATGTCCTTGGTATGGTATTTGACGATGCCGGCAGACTTTGGGCGCATGAGATGGGGCCGCGCGGCGGTGATGAGTTTAATTTGATCAAAAAAGGCCGTAACTACGGCTGGCCGGTCGTCTCAAACGGCCGCAATTATAATGGGACTGATATTCCTGATCATGATACGCGGCCTGATTTTGCTGCGCCTCATATCACTTGGACGCCTGTTATCTCACCGTCCTCAATGAGCATTTACGCATCTGGCCGTCATAACGACTTTCCTGCATGGCAAGGGCATGCGCTTATCAGTGGTTTGTCTTCACAAGCGCTGATGGTGGTGCGCCTTGACAGCAACAATGGCAGTGAGAAAGCAGGTGAGCGTTATCGGTACGATATGGGGGAGCGGATGCGTAGTGTGTTGGCCGTCGATGGGCGAGTGTGGCTGCTCGAAGACGGCAAGGATGCCAGGCTGTTACAGTTGGTCAGTCGGCAACCTCTTTAATAAAACCAAAATAGAAATATAGTATCAGCTGTGTTTTAGCGGTATCTTTATTGAGTGAAATTGTGTAATTAATTGATAAATGGCGCTATCTTTAGCGTACTTCCACTTTAGACGGGGGTTGCCGCTGTCTATACGCTCGACTCTGTATCCGATATTGGGGCAAAAAATCTATGGACGCTGGGGCAATACTGTCGATGTTTTAGCGGTATTTGGCACGATGTTTGGGGTAGTCACTTCGCTGGGGTTGGGGGTGATGCAGATCAACTCAGGCCTCGAAAACCTATTTGGTTTTCCTAACAGTGTCGGTGTGCAGTTTGCCATTATTACCTTTATCACGCTGCTGGCTTGTGGTTCGCTGATGTTGGGCCTTGATAAAGGTATCAAGCGCTTAAGTGATATCAATATGGGTCTGACAGGCTTGCTACTGGCGTTTATGGTGGTTTTGGGCCCGACACTATTTATCTTTGATAGCTTTTTTGAAAATGTCGGAAACTATTTGGCCGCTATGGTGCCACTGAGCTTTTGGGGCGAGGCGTATAGCAATACCGATTGGCAAAGTAGCTGGACGATTTTTTATTGGGCATGGTGGGTTAGCTGGTCGCCGTTCGTTGGGGTGTTTATCGCACGTATTAGCCGTGGTCGTACCATTCGTGAGTTTACCCTTGGCGTGCTGCTCATTCCTATGACGATTTTGTTTTTTTGGTTTACCACCTTTGGCGGGGTGGCCATCCATATGGAGCTGCTCACCGCCCTTGATCCCGCTTTAGTGAGTCCAGGATTGGTCGACGCGGTAAATGCAGACTTCGGCAGTGCGATTTTTAGACTGATTGAGTACTATCCACTGACCAAGCCAATTACGTTGTTGCTCGTCGTCATGATTGTCCTGTGGTTTGTGACTTCCTCTGACTCGGCCAGTTTTGTCATCGATATGCTGACTGCTGGTGGTGATACCAATCCACCCAAGATTCAGCGTTTGTTTTGGGCGACGATGGAAGGTTTAATCGCGGCGATTTTGTTGGCTGCAGGTGGATTGGACGCATTACAAGCCGCTGCCATCGTTGCAGGTCTGCCATTTGCATTGGTCATCTTTGTGATGATGTATTCGTTATGGCGCGGTTTGAGCCGTGATCGCTTGATTTTGTACCGCGCGCAGCAGCAGTATATTACGGATGAGTCTATCGATCGCAATACCGCTGATGAGTTTGTCGATGAAGAGTTACTAAAGGGGCCGCCAAAGATTGTCAAAGGTGACTAGTCTTTATGTGCAGGCTAGCGCCGCAAAAAACAGTGCTAATCCACTGTGTTAAGTCACCTATTAAACAGTCATGCCACAATAGCTCTGGGAATTCAGGGCTATTTTTTTGTATCAAAACTTAACAATTGAGGGTGGGGTTTGATAAATGGGTAACATATTGTTAAGGTAACTCACCCTAACATATTGGATAACTAAGATGAGTGAACTCAAAATAGGTCGCTTAGGGCCTTTTCCGCGAGTAAATAAACCAGTGTTTATTGCGTCTGCAATATTGATTGTGGGGTTTATTATATTCGGCGCTTTGTTTCATGAGCTAGCAGATACGATGTTTACTAGTGCACAAAGCTTTATCACCAACCGCTTTGGTTGGATGTTTATTATTTTAATGAACGTGGCCGTGGGGCTGTGTCTGTATTTAATCTTTAGCAAATACGGTGATATCCGCTTAGGTCATCAAACCGAAACCCCGCAATATAGCCTGCCATCTTGGATAGGTATGCTGTTTTCAGCGGGTATCGGTATCGGCATCATGTACTGGGGCACCGCAGAGCCCGTCTATCACTTTATGGCGCCGCCACTGGGTGAGGCCGAGACAGTAGAGGCTGCCAAACAAGCGATGAATATCTCATTTTTGCATTATGGGATACACGCTTGGGCTATTTATGCCATCGTGGCGTTGTCATTGGCTTATTTTCATTTTCGCCGTGGCTTGCCTTTATCGATTCGCTCTAGTCTCTACCCGATATTGGGCCAAAAGATCTATGGCAAGTGGGGACATACGGTCGATACACTAGCGGTCTTTGGTACCATGTTTGGCGTGGTTACTACCTTGGGTTTTGGCGTATTGCAGATTAACTCTGGACTTGAGGGGTTATTTGGTTTACCTAATTCTGTCACCATGCAGGTGATCTTAATTGCCTTTATCACCATACTTGCCTGCGGCTCATTGCTAATGGGCTTGGATAAGGGTATCAAACGCCTAAGTGATACCAATATTGTTTTGACCTTTGTGTTGTTAGGGTTTGCTTTTATCATGGGACCTACACAGTACATCATGGACAGCTTGGTCGAAAACACCGGCAACTATATACAAAACATCGTCCAGCTCAGCTTTTGGAGTGAGGCCTATAGTAAAGGTGATTGGCAGTCTTCATGGACAATATTTTACTGGGCATGGTGGATCAGCTGGTCACCATTTGTCGGGGTGTTTATCGCGCGTATCTCTCGTGGTCGTACCATTCGTGAGTTTTTGCTCGGCGTGTTATTTATTCCGATGATTATTTTATTTTTCTGGTTCACGACCTTTGGCGGTGTCGCAGTAGACATGGAGCTGATCGGTAACCCTGGGTTTATCGAGGTGGTACAAAACGATTATGGTAGCGCCATCTTTAAACTGATGGAGTTTTATCCATTTACCAAAGCCACGACGATGTTGATCGTTCTGATGATTGTATTGTGGTTTGTGACCTCATCAGATTCGGCCAGCTTTGTCATTGACATGCTGACTGCTGGCGGCGATACCAATCCGCCTAAGATTCAGCGTTTGTTTTGGGCCATTATGCAAGGTCTGGTAGCGGCTATTTTGTTGGCTGCGGGCGGGCTTGGCGCCTTGCAAGCGGCGGCTATCGTCGCAGGGTTTCCCTTTGCTATCGTGGTATTTGTCATGTTGTATGCCATGATACGTGGGTTCAACCGTGATGAGCTGATACTGTATCGTGCCGAACAGCGCTTTATCACTGATGAGTCGATTGAGCACAATACCGCCAATGAGTTTGCGGATGAAGAGCTACTAGAAGGTCCGCCAGAAATCGTTAAGGGTGACTAGGCCTGTCCGCAATTTGGCCGCTAGTTATCTATAATCAGTTCGAAATAAAATCGATACGTTCATATGAACGTATCGGTTTTAAAGTAAATTAACTATACATGGACTAAACATATTTTGATACGCGTTAAGACCCCAGTCTCTTTGGAAGCTGGGGTTTTGTTTTTAGTTTGGTTAGCAAAATAGGGGCAAAAACCCCCTAGCACGGCATCATATTTTATTTATATACAAGGGCATCATAGCAGCGTTAGATTTGATAATTTATCAATGTCTTGATATGGTGGCGCTCTTTTAATTTTGGAAAGATCTATGGATCATGTGAAAGTTGGCCGAGTCGGCCCTTTTCCGCGAGTAAGCAAACCTGTTTTTTTGACCTCAGCCATTTTAATTACACTATTTATTATTTTTGGCGCACTGTTTAATCAGCAAGCAGAAATGGTGTTTAATCAAGCAAAAGCTTTTGTGTCTTTGCGTTTTGGTTGGTTTTTTATTGTCGTGATTAATACCACCTTGTTGATGAGTGTCTATATGATACTCAGTCGATATGGTGATATTCGTTTGGGGCATCAAAATGAGGAGCCTGAATACAAACTGCTCTCGTGGATAGGTATGCTGTTTTCAGCAGGTATCGGTATCGGGCTGCTGTACTGGGGCACCGCTGAGCCGCTATATCATTATATGGCGCCGCCGCTGGGCGAAGGGGAGACAGTCGCTTCAGCTAAGCTTGCGATGAATATCTCGTTTTTACACTACGGTATTCATGTTTGGGCGCTTTATGGCATGGTGGCTCTGGCTTTGGCTTACTTTCACTATCGCCGCGGCTTGCCGCTGGCTATCCGCTCGACTCTATATCCTATATTGGGCAAAAGAATCTATGGCGGCTGGGGTCACACAGTCGATACCTTAGCGGTATTTGGTACGATGTTTGGGGTAGTGACGACCTTAGGGCTTGGGGTGCTGCAGATTAACTCTGGTCTTGAGAGCTTGTTTGGTATTCCGAATAACACCAGTGTCCAGATTGTCTTGATTGCCATCATCACTGTTTTGGCAGGGATGTCGCTTTTTTTAGGCTTGGATAAAGGCATCAAGCGTCTAAGCGATATCAATATCTTTTTGACCATTATCTTACTGAGCTTTGTGATTATCTTAGGGCCCACGCAGTTTATTTTTAATAGCTTTGTAGAAAACATCGGTAACTATGTACATCAAGTGATTCCATTGGGGTTTTGGACAGAGTCCTATGAAGGACAAGAAAACTGGCAGGCTTCTTGGACGATTTTTTATTGGGCATGGTGGATAAGCT
Source organism: Psychrobacter sp. HII-4 (assembly GCF_904846595.1). Taxonomy (NCBI): domain Bacteria; kingdom Pseudomonadati; phylum Pseudomonadota; class Gammaproteobacteria; order Moraxellales; family Moraxellaceae; genus Psychrobacter; species Psychrobacter sp. HII-4. The sequence continues at coordinate 16,820 of NZ_CAJHBJ010000024.1, forward strand.
GGTCGCCATTTGTGGGTGTGTTTGTCGCGCGTATCTCTCGTGGCCGTACCATTCGTGAGTTCACCTTAGGGGTGTTATTGATTCCAGTGGCCATATTGTTTTTGTGGTTTACCGCTTTTGGGGGTTCTGCTGTTCATATGGAGCTACTAGCGGCGGCCAGTCCTGACCTGCTCAGCCCAGGTCTTGTGGAGGCGGTCAGGGCCGATACTGGTAGTGCGATATTTAAGTTGATGGAGTCTTATCCACTGACGTCGATGTTTAATTTACTGATTGTCATGATGATTGTATTGTGGTTTGTTACTTCCTCTGATTCGGCCAGTTTTGTGATAGATATGTTGACCTCAGGCGGTGATACTGATCCCCCAAAAGTTCAGCGTTTGTTTTGGGCAGGTACAGAAGGGGTAATCGCTGCGGTACTGCTCGCGGCAGGGGGGTTGATCGCGTTACAAGCCGCGTCTATCGTGTCAGGCTTACCTTTTGCTGTGGTGATTTTGGTCATGATGTATTCGCTATTACGTGGATTAAGCCGAGACCACCTGATTCTCTATCGTCAACAGCAGTGGTTTCTTACCGAAGAGTCAGCCGAGCACAACTCAGCAAATGAGCTGCCTGATGAGGATTTTTTAAAAGGTCCGATTGAGCTAAAGCGAGAAGACTGATCTTCGTGCGCGACTATTTGCCTTTTAAGTATATCTTATCGCTTTAAAAAATACCCAGCTTAGCACAAGCTGGGTATTTTTATGGCTGCCGTTATTAACAGCCAACAGTGAAATGCCAGTAGTGAAGTGAGTGGCACGGTGCCTATCGGTATTTTAACAACATCGTCATAACGTCATCATAAAACCGTCGTTTATAAACACTCGCCTTTGACATAGCCTATCGCCTCAGGGGTGCTACAGGCAGAGCAGGCGTTGCCAGCGGTACGGTAGCTTATCAAGTTGCCAGTTTTACCCTTCACACAAACAGGATCGTACTGCGCGGTGCACATGGTTTTTTCAGGGTCAAAGGGTGGGCACTGCGAAAACACACCATCAGGTAGTTGGTGAGAGCGGGTAGGCTGGGATGGCGTGCTCTCAGACATTGTTATATCAGGCAAAGAGCTACAGCTTGCTAAGGTCAGTAGTAATGGCAGGCCGAGCATATGTTTGATAAATGGCCGATTTGTTATAAAAGTCCAAGCGTTGCTCATGAAGGGGGGCATCATTATATCTCCTTATATAAATGCAATAACGTCCGATTGTCTACCGTTTATAGTAGCGTATTTACCATCAACCATCCAGCCGATAGACCTGCAAAAATATATAGGCAATAAAAAACCCAAACTGATGATTCAGTTTGGGTCTGGTACTTATTATTATGATAAAACCAAGTGATGATTATTCCGCTGGTTGGTCATCTTTATTTAGCTGCACATATTTATCGAAGTTTTGGGCATAGTCAGTGAGGTTGTCGCTGAGCATTTGACGATACTGCTTGACATAAAACTCGACGATATCGTCTTTTTCTTTGGCAAAATCCTCACCCTTCACAAAGCCAATAGACGCAACTGACGCGCTATAGCGGGCGGCGGCATATAGTAAAGAAGCACCGACTTGGCCGGAATGAGCATTGGGGCCTAGCTGGCTGTTGGCAACCCCGATGATGGCATCAGCACGCTGATAAAACGCCTGCATTTCAGGGGTAATCTCAAGGCTTGCATCAACAGTGTTGTCTTGAGCGTTGTCTGGATTGGTATCTTGAGACATAAGCGACTCCTAATAAGTATCGGTGGTTTTAAATGGATAATATCAATATATCAATGCGACTCAGTCGGGCGATTACAAGCCTGCGTCTGCTTTTAATATCTCAGCTTTATCGGTTTTTTCCCACGTAAAGGCAGTTTCTGAGCCTGGACGGCCAAAGTGACCAAAGGTGGCGGTTTGCTGATACATCGGCTGCAACAAGTTGAGCATACGAGTAATGCCATAAGGACGTAAGTCAAAGTGTGTGCGAATCAGACGAATGATCTCTTCGTTGCTGATCTTACTGGTGCCAAAAGTGTTGACGGAGATAGAGGTAGGTTCGGCGACACCGATGGCATAGCTGACTTGTACTTCACAGCGATCGGCTAACCCTGCGGCCACGATGTTTTTGGCGACATAACGTACCGCGTAGGCCGCGCTGCGGTCGACTTTTGATGGATCTTTGCCACTAAAGGCACCACCGCCATGACGTGCCATACCACCGTAAGTATCCACGATGATTTTACGCCCTGTCAGCCCTGCATCACCGACAGGCCCACCAATCACAAACTTACCTGTGGGGTTGATATGATAGCGTGTGCCCGCGTGTAGTAGGTCGGCTGGTAGCACTTGCTTGATGATAGATTCCATAACGGCTTCTTGCAGATCTGTTTGCGAGATGCTTGGGTCGTGCTGCGTGGACAATACCACCGCATCGATCGCCACCGGAAGATTGCCGTCGTATTTTAGCGTGACTTGTGCTTTGGCGTCTGGACGCAACCAAGGCAGCTCGCCTGCGCGGCGTAGCTCGGATTGACGCTCCATCAGGCGATGAGCAAACTCAATCGGTGCTGGCATCAAGACGTCGGTCTCGTTACTGGCATAACCAAACATCAATCCTTGGTCGCCGGCACCTTGCTCTTCAGGGCTGCTGCGATCGACACCCTGCGCGATCTCAGGCGACTGTTTACCCAGCATATTGATGATAGCGCAGGTCTCGCCATCAAACCCTAGATCTGAATGATGATAACCAATACCATTGACCGTATCACGAACGATGCGCTCCAAATCGATGTTTGCGGTGGTGGTGACCTCGCCGGCCAATATCACCGCCCCTGTCTTGACCAAGGTCTCACAGGCCACACGGGCGTCTAGGTCTTGCTGTAAAATGGCATCAAGAATGGCATCTGATATTTGATCAGCCATTTTATCTGGGTGGCCTTCGCTCACAGATTCTGAGGTAAATAAGTTGTATTCGCGCATAATTAGATCGCTTAATTGAATCGATAAAGGTAGGAAAAGCGGCACGGTTTAGCGTGGCTTTCATTCATATTGGCCGCGTGATTACTCAGTTGGCGGATAATGGGTGTTGCTAAATAATTGACAATCAGTATCGGTCGTAATATTTATTAAAATCAGTTTGCCGCCGCATAGCGTTAACCATCGAGCAGTCATTATGGATAGCATAAATGGCGCTAAACCACCCAAAAACACAGGCGTATAAACGTGCCACGCTTATCATCTCAACGCTTTTGCAGTCACGCCTGTATCCTCTACTATCGACGGTCACCGTCGTTGTCATCTGTTAGTTCAAAAATAAGGGTATTCTACCTTGAAACGTCGCAAAACTCTAGTGAGCGACGTTTGCTGTCACATAAGAAATGCTCAATAAAAGGTTTGGGGCAATCAAACGACAAAGTCAGGGCTATCGGTATGACCCTCTGTTTCATGCCAAGGGGTTATAGCTCTACAAACTTGGCTTTGTCTTTAAACATACACTCATCATAAACCGGGCAAGCACCGCATTTTGGTGTGCGTGCTTGGCAAGTATAGCGCCCGTGCAAGATCAGATAATGATGAGCATCGACGATAAAATCTTCTGGAATACGCTCAATGAGCTTTTTTTCGACGATTAAGACGGTTTTGCCCGTGGCCAGCCCTGTACGGTTACCCACTCGAAAGATGTGAGTATCGACCGCCATCGTCGGCTGACCAAAGGCAGTGTTGAGCACCACATTGGCGGTTTTACGGCCGACCCCTGCCAGAGACTCTAAGTCTTTGCGGTTATCAGGGACAGTGCTATCAAACTTTTCAATCAGGTCTTGGCAGGTCTTAATGACGTTTTTGGCTTTTGAGTTATACAAGCCGATGTTTTTGATATAAGACTTTAGCCCTTCTTCGCCAAGCGCGAGTATGGCCTCAGGCGTATTGGCCACAGGATATAGTTGCTGGGTGGCGATATTGACACTCACATCCGTTGCTTGTGCGGACAAAATCACGGCAATGAGTAGCTCAAAATTACTGTCGTAATTGAGCTCGGTGACGGGCTCCTTAATCGTCTCGGCCAGCTTTTCAAAAAAAGGCCGCACGTCGCGGTTTGGCATGCGTCTGGAGGGCGGGGTCTCAGCCGTTTTGTGTTTGACCGTTTTACTCATGGTGTTTGACTTTATTTGATAGGTTGTTGGGCGTGAATCATTGAATCACTCATTAGCATAATTGTGCCAGCTCGGCTTGTAGTGTCTCAAGCTCGGCTTGTTTTTTGTCATTGGCGCGTACCGTAAGCTGCTTTTCTAATTTTTTGATTTTGGTGCGTAATTTGGCCGCAGCTATGGTGTTTTTTGCTTGAGCTTCGCTGATATCAACAGCTTGGCTGGTGGCGTTATTGAGTTTGGCTTCGACCATACTGACTACCGGCTTGGTGTTGCTGCTATCGCTTAGCTGCTCCGCGACGCGGCCTAAGTGCGTATGATAACGCTGGCGCAAATCTTCTTGCTCAGTTTGCCGCTCAGCGGCACTAAGCGTACGCTCGATAGTGACCAGATCGATACAGTCAACGGGGCAGGGTGCTAGGCAAAGCTCACAGCCCGTGCACAAGTCGGTAAAGATGGTGTGCATGTGTTTACCAGTACCGACGATGGCATCGACGGGGCAGGCAGGGATACATTTGGTGCAGCCTATACAGTCCTCTTCGCGGATGACAGCCCGCACTTCAGTTGGGCGCTCGGAGCTGGCATCTATCGGCCACTGTGAAGGAGCAGCGGCGGGGGTTTGGCCTTGCTGATAACGCTCTGTATCGACAATTTTTGCGATCGCATCCGTCACGGGCTGGCCGCCAGGCACGCATTTATTGTATGGCTCGCCATCTACAACGATGGCGGCCGCGTATGGCAAGCAGCCGTCGGGATGCTCGCACAGGCCGCACTGCGTCTGTGGCAGGCAGGCATCCACCGCTGCAATCTGCGACGAGACATCAGCAGGCAGCGTGTCAATCTGTAGGTCATCAAACAATATAGGCAGATTGATCAGACGGATAGGGGCGTTACTTTGCATGTTATTAAAAACCTTAACACCAGTACAAAAAGGGTGTTGGTATATAGTTGATCTCTCATAACGCTGCTGGCTGGTTTACGAGCGTTTCGCTTGCCTGCCTTTATGAGCGTGATGAAAGTATGGCTACTGATGGGTGATAAACGACCATCGCTGCGTTCAGGCGGTCATTTTAAATGGATGATAACAAAATCACAATAATGGCGTATCCTCGTCCGCGCATCATATTTGCCAAAAAGTCTTGCTGCGATGGGCGGGCAAGGTTATAGCGCACTGGTCATGGTCAAATCATGGTCAAAGACGCTGGTAGTCATGCGTCATTAGTAAATTGATACATTGGGCTAAATGATGGACGCAATCACCTATGATGGCTAAACCATGCCTTGCTCACGGAGGATCTGCTCAATCAGCTCATAAGCAATACTGCCTTTCGCAGGTATCTTGGGCAGGCTTGAGAGATCAAAGAAGTCTGCATGTGACAGCTCATCTTCTTGAATCATCAGCTCGCCACCTGCATACGTAGCACGAAATCCGAGCATCAAGTTTGACGGATATGGCCACGGCTGACTACTGACATAGCGGATATCTGTCAGATGAATATTGACTTCTTCATACACCTCGCGCACCACGGCGTGCTCAAGGCTTTCTCCCACCTCAACAAACCCTGCGATCAGGCCATACTGCAGCGGCTGTTTTTGTTGACCGTAGCGATGATGATGCGCCAGTAAAATTTGCATTGCACCTGTTTGCGGGTTGGGGCGGGTAATGGCAGTGATGATGCACGGCTGGACACGCGGGTATTGGCGCAGCTTGCAAGTCGGGCAGACCATCGCTCGCTCACCCAGTCGCGCATGAACGACTGGCGAGGCGCAGCGGCTACAAAACTGCGTGTCAGCTTGCCAGCGCAGCAGCTGTATGGCTTGGCTGAGTTGGTCGCTCAAGGCCATGGGTAGCTGGGTGAGCAGCTGGCGATACGGGATAAAGGCATTACCACTACTTTCAGCGATGAGAGGTAAGGCGATATGATGCGCCGTGGCATACTCATAGGTCATGGCACAGGTTGCGCGCGCAGTAAACGCATGAGTTGGCTTATCAAGCGTAGTATTGTTGGCGTTGGCGTTATGACGGTTGTCATCAGCCTGCCAATGACTGGGCGCTAGGCTCTCAAGCAGTGTGACACATCCGAGCTGATAGGCGGGCACTGCATCATCATCGGTGGCCGCAGCAGCAGACGCCAGATAATCAACGTGCCACGGCCACCACCCCTCAGGCGTTTGACGGCACAATACCGTATCATCACTAAAGATAAAAGCGCAGGTCATATCAGGGTTCCAAACGATAGCGAAAGCAAATAAAAACAAGTCTGTACCTGATGAGATACAGACTTATAAGACAGAAATAACGGTCTATTTTACCTAACCATAAAGCGGAAAAGCACAGCATATGGGCAGTAGGTAATGAGTAGCAGCCAGCTTGTCTTGACTAGGCTAGGCTGCTAGCAGCTGACTTAGGCTTTGCTGTCCGACATTAAGCGCTTGTTTACTCACAGGACGGTTATGTTCAAACCCATCTAAATGATGATCGACTGCCATGATGACATCTGCAATACATGCCAGCGTACCGTCTTCGATGCGTCTGCCACTCTCGATACGCTGCTCGATATAGTTGGCCAATTGACTGAGCATGCTAGCAGGGGTCGGCAGCTGTAAGAAGCGCACAGCACCGGCCACTTGGCGCATCATCTCAGGGATGTTTTGGATGTTTAGCATATCGCGCTCAGGCTCGGCCAGATAATCATTGATAGCTTGCTCTGCATTGGCGATGGCCGTACGGCTTTCTTGTATCAAGGTATCATTGGCTGTATTTAGCTGATGCAAAGAGATGTGAGGGTTGTTTAGCGGTAAGTAAATCGCCCCTGGTGTGTGCATTGCAGCCATGGCGATGGTGGCATTTTCAGCATGCATGAGCGCCAGCAATAGACGATCGAAGTCCTCAGGCGAGGGCGCTTGCCAACGGCCGACCTCCTCGGCTGCGGCGCGCAAACTGTCGGCAGCATTTGACAATCCAAGCAGACGAAGTGCTGAGCCCAAGGCCGCTAAGTCTTCTATGATTTTGGCTGTTTGCATCTCAGCGCTATTGACAGAGTCGCCGCGCGCGTAGCTATCGACCTCTTCTTTGATGGTATTGATCTGCGTCTGAATCATAGTGTTTAGCGTATCAGTAAGGGCGCGGTTGGGACCAAATAAAAACCGTCTCATTTGCTCAAGTTGCGGCTCTTCTAGCCGGTTTTGCGCATATTGCTCGCGTAGATGCTGTGCCGCTTTGTTATTGCGCTGACAAGCAAAGCTGACCAAATCAGCAAAACGTGTATCCATCACAGGCAGATAGCTTTGGAATTGCTGCTCTAGATAAATCAGTGTGTGTTTTTGGCTTAACGTGAGCGGTAGGATGGCCGCGATGTCGGCAGTAGCCGCAGCGGCCGCTTGCCAAAACAAACTGCTGGTCTTGGAGGCAATCAACGCGCAGGCTGCGCTCATGGCATTGAGCTTTTGCTGCGCATCTGCGCTGACAGTGCCATCTTGGTTTAATAAGGCAACGCCAAGACCGCTACGATAAGCATCTGTCAATAGCTCGTTGTTTAAGCCAAGCTCATGCAGTGGTTGGAAGTTTTTTTCTGGACTGGCAATGATGACGCTACTGCTACCAAAGGCTGAAAAGTAGTCAGCGGTGATAGGAGCGTGCTGGCCATGCGCGTTTAGCTTATTGATCACAGGTAACAATAGCGTCGGCTCTACCGACTCTGTCAATAAGACAAACTCGACATAGCGATCTAGTGTCATGATGGCCTCTGACAAGTCCATGATCAAATTGACATCGTTATTGTCGCCGTTGTCGTATAGGCGCTGTAAACCATTGACGATGGCGGTGTTTAGTGCCTCAGCACCAACCAAAGAGATGAGTTTGAAAATACCAGACAGCTGCTTTAGGACGATGATGGAGTCTAGCAATAAAGGCGCTTGAGTATTGTCATCATTAAACTCGCTAAGATGGGTCTCGGTATCCTTAAGCGTCACGACAATCTCATCATGCAACAAATGCAATGAAGGTAAGTTAAAGTCAGTAACACTAAGCGTTGGGGCGGTTAACTTCATTTGCGCAGACTGGTCCATAAGTGTGTTTCCATAACGTACTGATAAGAGTAACGATTGTTCAAATACGAAGTAACAAAGCGTTTGAATGAAAAAGCGTTTATTAGTAATGTTTTAACGCTTAATATAGGGCGTATTGAACATTCAACCATGGCACTGACAGAGACTATTTTTTAGACGATTCGAAGGTAAAAATAGTAAGCTTAGTCGCTCTAAGCGTCTATTTTTACCAATGAAGCGGCAAAAAAGAGTCCTGTCCCTACGGCTGATGCTAAAATTGTTCCATACTGCGTTGCAAATCTAGCTAAGGCATCTGCATTATCGTCGCTTTGCGCCTTGTCTGGAACAATTTTAGCGATCAGCAGTGCCTATTTTTGAGTGTTCAACACGCCCTAATAATCAAGACTATATTATACAAATGTCGGATTAGAAAGTGGTTTTAGTGACCGCTACATATTGTTTTTGAGGGCAGGGAAGTCTTCTGCCAGTGACGCATACCAGTGTTGGCTTGCGCTCTCATCCATAGGCGACTGTAGTAATAGATCTGCCAGCTCCGAAAAATGGGCATGACCGGTCTGTCCGCCGTCGGTTTGTGTGTCTTCTTCGATGGCGAGAGCGACCTGTCCACCGGTCATTGCCAGATAGACCTCGGCCAATATCTCCGAATCTAGTAATGCCCCGTGAAAAGTACGATCTTGCTTACCGACGTCTAAGCGGCGCACCAACGCATCTAGCGTGTTTTTTTGTCCTGGGTATTGCTGCTTGGCCATCGCCAAAGAGTCAGTGACCTGTATGCGCTCGGCGAAGTCGTGCAAGCCAACTTTGGCAAACTCCATGCTCAAGAAGTTGATATCAAAGGTGGCGTTATGCGCGATGATCTCGGCGCCATCCATAAAATCATACAGTGCTTGTGCGACTTGGTCAAAGGTCGGCTTGTCTGCCAAAAACGCCTCAGAGATACCGTGAATACGAATCACTTCTTCGTCCATCCCGCGCTGTGGATTGATATAGACGTGGAGCTTTTCGCCCGTAAACTTACGGCCGACCAGCTCGACGATACCCACTTCGATGATGCGGTCGCCCTTTAGAGGGTCAAGACCTGTGGTCTCAGTATCCATAATAAGCTGACGATCAGAGTCATGGCGATGGATGGGCTTTGGCAATAGTGGCCTAAAGTAAGGGTTAGCACGACTGGTGTCGCCATCAAACTTGGGCATCTCCTCTGCGCTAGCCGTTTGTGTGTCAGCTTGGCTGACTGAGGAGGTGTCAGTATTTGGCATGTGCGTGTTTGGGTTGGCGTCAGTCATGGTTGCTTGCTCTGTTGGTCGCTGAGTGTGGCTAGAGATGATTGGATAGTCAGCAAGGCTACGGGTATCTTGGCTTTGCGAGCTGTCCGCTGGCGTCTCATCTGTATCGTCATCGATCATATCAAACCCTAAGGGGTCAAAGGTTAGCCAATCGTCATGGCGGCGCTGGCTTGCCTCAGCCGTCAAGGGGTCTTTTTTTTTAGGCAATTCAGTTGTCGCTTGTACCTCGCTGCTGGAGGTCACCCCCAGATTGGCCAGCTCGTCGGCTTTTTCGTTGCCAGCATGTCCAGCATGTCCTTTGACCCAGTGCCAATCGACATCGCGCTGTTGACAGAGCGCATCTAGCTGCTGCCAGAGATCTTGGTTGGCGACTGGTTTTTTGCTCGCCGTCTTCCAGCCTCTTTTTTTCCAGCCAGCGATCCAATCAGTGATGCCGTTTTTGACATAACTTGAGTCTGTCCAAATCTCAAGGGTATGCGCTGGCGGGCTGTGCGTTAAGGCTTGTATCGCGCCCATCAGCTCCATGCGATTGTTGGTGGTTTGTGCTTCGCCGCCATACAGGTCTTGGGTGCGGCCATCACTAAATATCAGGTGCGCGCCCCAACCGCCAGCACCAGGGTTGCCCTTACACGCGCCATCGGTATAGGCAACCGTCGTGTTTGCTTTGGCCGCGAGCGGATCTGCCGCGTGGTCGGTGTGGGTATGAGGCATCGAATGCGGACTGTCTGACATAAAAGCTGAGCAACCTGATAAATGATAACGGCAAGAATAAAAAAAGCGAACGTAGCGCGCGTTTTGGTCGTTTTAGTACAAAACTGCGCTGCGTATTTTGGGTCTGAGTATAGCAAATATCAGCTTACTATGGGTAATTATGGGCGGCGCTGGGGCACAAAATCTTTGCTGAAAATTAGCGCTTGTCCTCAATTCAATCGATAGCCATCTAAATGGGCTAAAAATGGCTAAATCTGGCCAAACGGTGTCAAATAGGTGACTAGGGCGTGTTGAACATTCACAAATAGGCACTGCTGATCGCTAAAATTGTTCCAGACAAGGCGCAAAGCGACGATAATGCAGATGCCTTAGCTAGATTTGCAACGCAGTATGGCGCAATTTTAGCATCAGCCGTAGGGACAGGACTCTTTTTTGCCGCTTCATTGGTAAAAATAGACGCTTAGAGCGACTAAGCTTACTATTTTTTACCTTCGAATCGTCTAAAAAATAGTCTCTGTCAGTGCCATGGTTGAATGTTCAATACGCCCTAATATCTCGATATTATCTGCGCTATTTTCCTTGTTCGATGGCGATTTATCTCATTTTTATCACCATTTTTAAAATGAGGACACGCCCTAGATGGTCAGGTTATCTTTTTGGTTTTCTGTTAAAATAAGCCGCGTCACCGCCGGATACCGGTATAAGACGTATTGTCACCCTTTATTTAATCCGTGCCTCTCACGCATAAATGCAGGATAACGCCCTCATGTTATTACGCTCAGCTAGTTTTTGTAAAAAACTCACCCCGCTGCTGGTTGCTACCGTCGTAAGCAGCGCTATGTTTTTGACCGCGTGTAATGACAGCGACACGCTAGATGAGACGGCGTCGGTAGTGCCAGCAGATTTGTCGGTGTTTGAGGGGTGTTATACCGTCAGTCATGATGAGCCTGCCCAAATAAAAATCAGTCAACAAGCGGGCGCGTGGGTCATGCAAATGAAAGAGCCAGCAAGCAGTGGCCGCGTTTGGGACACGCCTGAGCCATTAGAAGCCATCGAAAACAGTGAAGTTCCGCAGTTTTTTTCGATCGATCCTGATAATGTCGATGCGGTCATCGGTCGCCCTGATAGAGTACTGGTCTTGGCACATGCCAAACCCGCTTATGCCAACATCGATCCGCTGCTAGATAGTGAGTATCTGTCCTATATTTATCGCGGTGCCAATACCATCTATCAGGTGGCATGTGATGAGGTCAATACCGATATTTTGGCCAATCCGCATGCCAATATTATCATCGATAATGTCAATGAGAGCCGATAAGCCGATCTTTGAAGCGTCTTTAACGAGGTCTTTTGGGCAGATAAAAGCGTGCGACGACGGTTAGTAGAGGCGCTTACAAACCTCTCAATAGTGTGCTCGTCATGTCGCTGTATTATCATGTGTCTTTATTATGAATAGTCAGTTGAGTCAGGTCGTATGAATTTTTTTAGTTATGTGGTGTTGGGCGGGTTTTCTTATGCCGCTGGTTGGGCGGTTAGAACCTATATACTTGATAAAAAGCCCAAATCTGAGCAGCCTTACAACCTCAAGCACCCAACCATTTTAGCCTATCTTGGCAGTTTTTTTATCGTGATGTTGGTGGTTTCTTGGCTGATTGGTCGCTACTTGCTCGGTCATATCGCCATTGATTTGCCTTTTATCATCGTCAATAGCTTGGTGGCGACCTTTGTGTATTCATTTGGCCTAAATCCAGAAAACGCCAATTATGGGGTGCCTGATTGATAGGTCGGTCGTAGTACTGTTTGTCATAAGCGGCACCGATAAGACTAGAGCGTGTCCTCAATCGATAACCCTCTAAATGGGCTAAAAACGGCTAAGTCTAGCCAAACGGTGTCAAACTCAAATAGTTGACCTCAATATTATCTGCGCTATTTTGCTTGTTTGTCTGCGATTTATCATATTTTTATCAGCATGTTTCAAATGAAGATACGTTTTAATAAAACAGGGTCAATGACGCTTACATGGACCCTGTTTTGTTCAGCTAGCTATCAGCCATGATGACTGGTAGTTGTGATTTACTTATCTTTGCTGGATTGTTCTTTGTCTGACTTTTTAAAGGTTGGTTTTGAGTCCTTGTCTGTGTCTACAGATTTGTCTTCGGTAGCCGTTTGTTCATCCTTCCATTTTTTGTATTTCGTTAAATCCTTGTCTATCATTTTAAGACAAAACTTGAGTACCAAGGCGTCATCGATATGACCGATAAAGGGGATAAAGTCAGGAATGATATCGATGGGGTTGAGGACATAAAGCAAGCCAACCACCGCCGCTGAGATGGTCTTATAAGGAATGTTGCGATAATTGCCCTGATAGTAGTCTTTTACTAGGCTCATCAGCAGCAATAAGTCTTTGGCATAGCCTTCAAGGCCTTGGTCTTTTTTGAGTTGGTCGTTTAGTTTGTCTTCTTTGCCTACGATGAGCTTTATACTATCCATCAGGCTTTTATTGTCTTTTTCTTTATCGGCCATACTAAGGGTCCTCATATAAATGTTAGGGTAGATGTTTTTGGCTAATGGTATTTTGATCTATTGTTGTCGTACCTTTTACTATAGCAAGAGTCGTGACGTCATCCAAATAAGACGATGAGTGGTTCTGTATCATTTTGTTGACTGTGTGCGCAGCTGAAGATGCCACGTCAAGTGGCCTAAAACCCTGACGCTAGCCAAAATTTGATGCTAGACAGAACCTGATGGCTGTAACCTAGTGATTGTAACTTAACGACAGTTTTGAGCTGCGTTATAAGAAAATAGCGGTTTAATAAACTATTACGAAATAAAGTATTGCTGAATACAGTCGTCATCGATGACAATAAAGGTAGCATTATGACCAAGATATCCTTCGCACTCAATCGTCGCCAGTTCCTGCGTCAAGCTAGCCTCTATGCAGGGGCGGGGCTGCTCGTCACGCGCGCCGTGGCGCACTCATCTATACAGGCGAACCCGCCAGAGAGCCACCTGCCGCTGACCAAAGATGATCTGCCAACGGCTGTAGAGGAGCGTGCTGCTGAAAAGACAATGGCTGAGAGCTTGCCGGCAAAGCGTCTTTGCATCACACCAAATATTGAGACGCGGCTGTTTGCCAGCTCCAACGTCGGAGGTAGCCAGCAGCGTAATGCGCGGGCTTTAGAGCGCTTGGCCTGCGCGGGTTTTCAGGTAGATAATCCGGCGATTACCAAACGGCAGTATTTGCGTTTTGCGGGTACGGACTCGCAGCGTGCCAGTGATTTGCAAAACATCGCTACGGGTGCAATCAAAGCGCCTAAATTGCTACTTGGGGTACGCGGTGGTTACGGTGCTATGCGCCTATTGCCGATGGTGGACTGGCCGACGCTTGGGCGTATTATGAAGGAGCGCGGCACGATACTGGCAGGGTTTAGCGATGTGACCGCCATCCAGTGTGCGCTGTTGGCAAAAGGCGGTATGAGCTCGCTTGCCGCGCCGATGCTCTATAGCGAGTTTGGCAAAACCAAGCCTGATGAGGTTAGCTGCCGACAGTTTGTAGCAGCATTAACCACTCCCAATCTGACTATCGATATACAAGATGCGTCGTTAACCAGTGTAAATTTACCCAGTATTCTGACAAATTCTGAGCCAAAAACGCTAACCGGCACTATGTGGGGTGGCAATCTAAGCGTGGTATCGGCGCTGGCGGGTAGTGCGTACTTACCGCGTATTGACGGCGGTATTGTATTTTTAGAAGACGTCGGCGAGCAAGCTTACCGTATCGAGCGCATGCTCTATGATTTGTATTTGGCAGGAGTGTTTAAAGGTCAGCAGGCGATTGTGTTTGGCGCGTTATCGGGTAGTGGTGAGGACAGTTATGACAAGCGCTATGATGTCGCCACCGTGATTCGTCAATTGCATCAGCTGACAGGATTACCGATTTATAGCGGCATGCGCTTTGGTCATATTGGACAAAAGCACAGCTTTCCACTTGGCGCGATGTGTCAGATTAGTCCAAATACTGCTGGTGGCTATCAATTGGTATTTAATGATTACCCAACGATTAAGGCTGATGCCATTTATGTCGAAGGGTTATGGCAAAATGTTTAGTGGTTAAAAATATAATAAATAAAAGTCTAAATCGCCAGTCGTGAAAATTTATCCTGATATTCTTTCGGGGTCAGCTCGGTGGCGCGTTTAAACAGCCGCGTAAATGATGAGATATCATCATAGCCGACTTGATGCGCTAGCGATTTTATCGTCACATCGCCCAATTCCAGTAAGCGCTTTGCCTGCTCAATACGCACTGCTTGAATATATTCAATCGGGCGCATCGTAACGGCGGCTTGAAAACGTCTGTTTAAGGTGCGCGGGGTGATATTGACCATGGCGGCCAAATAGCTCACCTGTATCGCTTGCCTAAAATTTTCCTCGATAAATTCTTGTACTTTCTGAACCAGCTGGTCTGCATGCGGCTTATGCAAAGTCACATTGGTATAGCTGTTTTGATTACCGCGTTTACTATCAATAATCTGGGTTTTTGCCACTTGGGTCGAAATCTCGCGCCCGCAATAACGCTCGATTAATAACAACCCTAAGTCATAAAAAGCGCTACCACCTGCTGCACAAAATATATTGCCTGATTGATGTGCTGAATCACTTTCTGACTCATTTTTTGATCTGCTTTTTGAGTGAGTAACAAACTGATTTTCTTGCAAATCAACCAGTGGAAAATCTGCCTTAAATTTACTCGCATAACCCCAATGGGTTGTCGCGACTTTGCCATCGAGCAAGCCTGCTTTTGCTAAAAAGAACGCCCCACTGCAATTGCTAGCGATATCGGCTTTGGTATTTGCCAGTCGCTTGATATGTTCAATCAGCTCAGCGTTCTGACTCAGCACTTTATCGATGGAATCGCCAATCGTTGGAATTAACAATAAGTCGCACTCTGTCACTTCCTGAATATCGCCATGCGCGCGCATGATTAAGCGATTGCTACATCTGATATCTGCGCCGCCAAGGCTGGCAATCTGCACATTAAATCTCGGTTCGACTTCCTCATCCAAAAAGCGCTGCCAACTCACTCCGGTAAATGAAAATAAATCTAATGCGCCTGTCAAAGCACTGCCAAGCACACCATCAAAACCGACAATGATGACGTTAAAGGGTTTGAAGTAGGGCATGGCTACGTAATTTCCTTTCAAAATACTTATTAAAAATGACGTTTTTTGACGGGGTTTTCTAATTTAACACATGAGTTTTGTCGTATTTGACCATGATTATGTCATAAATGACAATACAGCAAGGCGTTAAATTAGATTACTATCAAGTCATCAACAAATTTAATGAGCCAGCGAGAACACTATGGCAGCAGATACGCTTATCAACGACTTTGAATTACCGTTTCAGTTATATGATGTCTTGGGCACTGAAGACTTAACCAAGCATCCGAAGTTTGCAGAACACAGCCGCGAAACCTTTGACGCGGTATTGGGTACCGCCAATAAAATCGCCACTGATTTGTTTTTACCGCATAATCATGTGGCCGACAAGAACGAGCCACAGTTTGATGGCAAAAAAGTCAGCATGATAGATGATGTCAAAGTCGCCTTTGATGCCTTTCGTGAGTCGGGCTTTATCGCCGGACGTTATAGCTTTGACGATGGTGGCATGCAACTGCCTGAAACCGTCATGACCGCAGTGGCAGGCTATTTTATGGCAGCCAATCCATCGACCACGGCTTATCCATTTTTGACCACGGCGGCGATTAATGTCATTTCTCATTTCGCCAGTGACGAGATCAAAGATGCCTTTATGCCGCGTATGCTAACCGGTGAATTCACTGGCACCATGGCACTGACAGAGCCGCATGCTGGCTCGTCACTTGCTGATATCAAAACCACTGCCGTGAAGCAAAACGACGGCAGCTATCGTATCAAAGGCAGTAAGATTTATATCTCAGCGGGCGATCACGAATTGTCTGACAACATCGTGCATCTGGTTTTAGCAAAAGTGCCGGGCGGTCCTGGTGGCGTCAAAGGTATCTCGCTATTTGCCGTGCCCAAGTATCGACTCAATGATGATTTATCGGTAGGCGAGCGTAATGACGTGCATTTGACCGGACTGATTCATAAGCTTGGCTATCGGGGTGCAACTTCTACAGCATTGAGCTTTGGCGATGCAGGCGAGTGTCACGGCTATCTGATTGGGGATGAGCATTTTGGCCTGCGCTATATGTTCAAAATGATGAACGAAGCGCGTATTGCAGTTGGCTTTGGTGCGGCGATGATTGGCTATCGCGGTTATCAATATTCGCTTGACTATGCCAAAGACAGAGTGCAGGGCAGAATTGCACCGAATGATAAACCTGAAGATGCAGCAACGGCAATTATTAATCACGGTGACGTCAAACGTATGCTGCTTGCGCAAAAAGCCTATAGCGAGGGCGGTATTTCACTCTGTCTCTATGGCTCCAATCTCATTGACCGTATCAATACCTGTGAAGACGCCACCCAGCAAGCTGAGCTATCAGAATTACTAGATTTACTCACACCAGTGCTCAAAGCATGGCCGTCAGAGTATGGTCCCAAAGCCAATGATCTAGGTATTCAAGTATTGGGCGGGGCAGGTTATACGCGTGAATATCAAGCCGAGCAGTTTTGGCGAGATAACCGTCTCAATCCCATTCATGAAGGCACAAATGGTGTGCAGGCGTTAGATTTGTCATTTCGTAAATTATGGCAAAAAGGCGGACTTGGTATCCAAATCTTAAAACGTGAAATCACTCAAGACTTAGAAAGTATTCGTACACCAGAAACCGCCAAACTTGCCGGTAAGCTCATGCCTTATATGGGTCATTTACATGAAGTGCTCGTGCATTTAAGCAAAATCCTACAAACAGAAAAAGCCATCACTTTAACTGGTAATGCACAAGCATTGATGAATATATTTGCGACTATTGTGGTGAGCTGGATTTGGATTCGCCAAGCGAGCAAAGCTGAGCAACTACTAAGTACGACGCAAGATGGTGAGCAGCAGAATTTCTATCACGGCAAGATACAAGCGGCCAAATACTTTATCGATTGGGAATTGCCCTTAATCAACCGCGATATCGAGCTGTTAAATAACGACAATGCAGTATGCACGGATATGCAAGCCGAGTGGTTTTAATCAATAAGAGGTGAGTAGTATCATTTTGTAGGAACTTGCACCAGATAAAATAATACAATTTTAAAGGAATAAAATATGACGTTAAATACAAATGGAATTGCAGCAGACGTAGCCAGTAACGTTTATGGTAAACGTATTTTAATCACCGGCGGCGCGTCTGGCATCGGTGCAGCTAGCGCGCTACTGCTGGCAAGTCGCGGTGCGAAAGTGGTGATTGGTGATTTGGCAGAAGAGATGGGCGCAGGCGTTGCTCAGCAAGGGCAAGACGCGGGCAATAGCATCGTGTTTAAAAAGGTCGATGTTACCAGTGGTGATGAAGTACGCGCGTTATTTGCCTTTGCAATGGAAACATTGGGCGGCCTTGATGTGGTGATAAATAATGCCGGTATTGACCATCAGCCAGCACCCATGCATGAGTTGAGTGACGAGGACTTTGACCGTAATATCGCTGTTAATCTAAAAGGCGTCTGGCATTGTATGCGCGCTGCTGTTGCTTGTATGGCGACCAATGGCGGTGGCCATGTGATTAATGTGGCATCTATCGCAGGTTTGCGTTCTGCGCCGCTATTATCCGCCTATAGCGCTGCCAAGCATGGGGTGATGGGACTGACCAAGTCTGCCGCTCACGAGTATGCGCGCGTCAATATTCGTTTTAATGCTGTTTGCCCAAGCTTTATCGATACGCCGATGGTGCGTAATACCATGGCAAACATGGACGAGCGCGCCCAGCAAGCGACCATCAAAGCCAGCCCAATGCGCCGTTTAGGCGAAGTTGACGAGGTATCTAGCGCGATTGCTTGGCTGGCGAGTGATGAAAGCAGCTTTATGAATGGTCATGCCTTTACCCTTGATGGTGGTATGTTGGCTTAATAGTCAAATAACTGCTAAACCATGACGGCGTTAGCCTCGCTCGATGTACTATGCGTACTATCTATGCTCGGCTGCTTTGTAATGAGTTTGCAGTTTTTTGACCATAACTTATTAAGTATTTCTGATAAAAAGCTGAATAGCTAGTTCAAAATATAAGGAGTAATGATGAAAGATTTATTTGACTTAACCGGCAAGGTTGCGCTGGTGACGGGTGCAAGCCGCGGTATTGGAGAGTCTATCGCTCGTCTATTGGCATCTAGAGGCGCGCATGTAATTGTCTCTAGCCGTAAGATTGATGCGTGCCAAGCGGTCGCTGATAGCATCATCGCTGACGGTCATAAAGCCAGCGCTTTTGCTTGTCATGTTGGTGATATGGCGCAGATTGAGGCAATTTTTGAGCATATCAAGAGTGAATTTGGCCGTATTGATATCTTAGTGAATAATGCCGCGGCAAACCCTTATTATGGTCATATTTTAGATACCGATTTAGCCGCTTTTGATAAGACGGTAGAAGTTAACATTCGTGGTTATTTCTTTATGTCGACGGCGGCGGGTAAGATGATGCGCGAGCAGGGCGGCGGGGTGATTTTAAACACCGCTTCGGTCAATGGCTTGGTCGCCGGTGATAAGCAAGGTATCTACTCAATCACCAAGGCGGCGGTAATTAGCATGACTAAAGCCTTTGCCAAAGAATGCGGCCCATTAAACATTCGCGTCAATGCGCTGCTGCCAGGTCTGACCGATACCAAGTTTGCCTCGGCACTAACTACCAATGATAAAGTCTTAAAAATGGCGCTACATGCCATTCCACTAGGACGCGTGGCCGATCCGGACGAGATGGCGGGCACGGTGTTGTACTTAGTGTCTGACGCGTCGAGCTATACCACGGGTGCGACCGTGGTCGTCGATGGCGGTATGCTTGCCTAATTATTTGCTGAGTCACTGATAGCCAGTTGAAAATAATTAGTCATTTGCTTAGCTTTGTCTTAAATAGTAATGAGTGCTTGGCCATAACAGCACAGCTTGTACGCAAAGTAAAAAACCGCCCAGAGGTGAGTCTCTAGGCGGTTTTTATTTTTTATACGGTTTATAAATGGCTTAGTACTTCGCTCAGCCCGATCAGTCTTTTAGCACTTCTGCCATGGCATTGGCGACATAGTCGACGTTGTTGACGTTTAAACCTGCCATACACATACGTGAGTTTGAGACGATATAAACCCCAAACTCTGTTTGTAAACGCTCGATTTGCTTGGGGGTCAATCCTGTGAAGCTAAACATGCCGTTTTGCTTGGTGATGTAGTCAAAATTGCGCGCTGGCACGTTGGCTTCTAGTACGGATTTTAGCTTAAGGCGCATGGCTTTGATGCGGTCACGCATGCCGTAAACCTCGCCGACCCACTGTTGGTGCAACGCTTCGTCGTTCATGACGATATCGACCACGCGGCCACCGTGTGATGGCGGGCTGGTGTAGATACGGCGTACGGCGTAATTGAGCTGACCAAAGACGCGCTCGGCCTCTTCTGCTGTAGGGCATACCACAGATAAGCCGCCCACGCGCTCACCATATAGCGACAAGTTTTTGGAAAATGAGTTGCTCACAAATACAGGTAAACCCAGCGCCACAGCTTTGCGAATAGCATAAGCATCGTGGTCCATATCTTGCCCAAAGCCTTGATAAGCGATGTCCATAAATGCAATTAGCTCATGCTGTTTCATGATGTCCAATAGCTCATCCCACTGGGCATGGGTCAAGTCCATACCAGTTGGGTTGTGGCAGCAAGGATGTAGTAGCACCACATCGTGCTTATTTAACTTTGCAATGAAAGCTAGCATCTCATCAAACTTAATGCTGCTGGTGGCAGTATCGTAGTAAGGATAGGTGCCCACCTCGACATCCGAGCCTTCAAAGATGGCAATATGGTTGCTCCACGTCGGATCGCTCACATAGCACTTGGAGGCAGGAAACCATTCATGGATAAATTCAGCGCCGACCTTTAGCGCGCCAGAGCCGCCCAATGTGGCAATGGTAGCGACGCGTTTTTCTTGTAGCACCGCGGCGTCCTGACCAAACAGTAGATTTTGACAGGCGAGGCGATGCCCTGGCAATCCTGCCATCGGCAGATAAGGTCTGGGCGAGATGGGGTCAGCGATTCGTTGCTCGGCGGTTTTTACACACTCAAGTACTGGCAATTTGCTGTCTTCATCATAATAGATGCCGATGCCCAAATTGACTTTGTTTGGGTTGCTATCAGCAACAAATTTATCTACTAGACCCAAGATAGGGTCACCCGCATAATAGTCGACGCGTTCAAACATTTTGATTCTCTACAAATAAGATAAAATAAGGTCTCAAAAGCATAAACTACATTGCCGCTGAACTCAATGTTAGAATGAAGCAATAATGACAAAATACGTATCAATATACATTAATGAGGGTTGGAATGACATCACGTACAGACGATACTGCACATACCGAAAACACCCACTATGCCAAAACATGGCTATTTGTACCGGCAACGCGCATGGACAGAGTGGCCAAAGCCTTTGCCAGTGGCGCAGATGCTGTCATTATCGACTTAGAAGATACCGTGGCTCTAGAGGATAAAGCGTCAGCGCGTAAGGCGTTACAAGAATATTATGCTCATGCCGACTATCGGCCCGTGTGGGTGCGTATCAGTCAAGCAGGCAGTGATGAGTTTGCCAAAGACATAAAAGCCTGTGAGCAGATGCCCAATCTCGCTGGCGTCATACTGCCCAAGGCGGCACAGGCCACAGATATTGAATACATCCATCATTTAACTCGCCTATCTGTCATTGCACTGATAGAAAATGCGCGTGGTCTGTATCAAGTCGATACGATGGCAAAAGCGTCGGGGCTGCGTGCTTTTAGCTATGGATTTTTGGATTTGTGTAATGATTTGAACGTACAGGTAGGAACGCCGGCGGCAGATATTATCGCCAATCAGATTCGCTATCAGCTTATCCTTAGCTCTAAAATCCATCAGTTAGCGCCGCCCATCGATACCGTGTATCCTGATTTTCAGGATGCCAAAGGATTGGCCGCGCGCGTACAGTTATGGTCGCAGATGGGGATGGCAGGGATGCTCTGTATCCATCCCAAACAAGTGGCCGTGGTACAGCACACGCTGATGCCGACCGCTGCCGAGATGGAGTTCGCTCGGCGAGTGGTGACAGAGTACGAGCGCCATGGACAGGCGGTATTTAAGGTCGCGGGCGAGATGGTCGATGCACCGGTGATTGAGCGCTGTCAGCAGTTATTAAAAAATAGCCGTTAAATAAAATGCTGACATCACATGGGCCTTGCGTTTAAGTGATGTTAAAAGTTATGTTCAACGCCATGTCAAAAATCTGTCAAAAACATGTCATAAAAAATGCCTAAACATAGTATCAATATACCGCTCGATGGCCTCTGTATCAGGGTTGACCTGTGCATAGGTACGCAAGCCGATGAGCTGGATTTGGAAATAGCGTGCCAGTTCGGCAGGGTCTTGATCACAGCTGATCTCGCCATGGTCGATCGCTCGCTCAAAGGTGTTGACAAAAGAGGCCTCTACCTGCTTTAAGATACTAGTCGCGTGGGTGAGCAATTCTGGACTATCGTTTTGTGTCAGCTCGCCGATGGTTTTGACCACCATGCAGATACCGCTGGGCGCACCGCCTTTGCTGCAGATGGTGACGCTTCGAATAAAACGCTGTAGGCCTGCGAGCACGGTTTTTTCTTGGGCAATACAGTTGGCAAGATTGGCCGCGCCTTGCTCAGCATAGCGGTTTAAGGCTTCTGTAAACAAGCTGTCTTTATTACCAAACGCGGCATAGATGCTGCCAGGGCGCATATCGACGACATCTTGTAGGTTTCGCATCGAGGTGGCGTGATAGCCTTTTTCCCAGTAGAGGTTTTTGGCTTTTTCGATCACCTCATCACGATTGAACTTGGCTTGTGCACTCATGCGGCTCCCCTTAAAAGTCTCTATCTGATTAGGGCGTGTTGAACATTCGCAAATAGGCACTGCTGATCGCTAAAATTGTTCCAGACAAGGCACAAAGCGACGATAATGCAGATGCCTTAGCGAGATTTGTAACGCAGTATGGGGCAATTTTAGCATCAGACCCAACGATAAAAGCAGGGGACAGGACTCTTTTTTGCCGCTTCATCGTTAAAAATAAGCGCTTAGAGTGACTAAACTTATTATTTTTAACATCGAATCGCCTAAAAAATAGTCGCTGTCAGTGCCATGGTCGAATGTTCAACACGCCCTAAGTACATCAGCGTATCACTGTATCGTTTTTATATCGAATTGACTCTATATTATTGGTCATTCTTGTCTAACAAACGCCATTATTATAAAGCCATTTGCCTTATAAAGCGGCCAAACTTTGGCACAAATTAAAGCGGTTTTTGCGGCTGTAATAATAAAGCCAGTCCAATGGCGACAAAGGCGGCAATACCAGAGACCATATAACTGATGCGAAAGTCGCCCGTCAGCTCTGCAAGATAACCTGCTGCCACGGGTCCAAGCGCTTGACCACTCGAAAAGGCAAATGTCAGCGCCGCAAGCGCACTGGCTGCTGCCGCGGCACCAAAATAATCACCAGCGCAGGCGGCCATAATGACAGGTACGCTCCAGACCACGAAACCAAACAAGATAATCGACAAATATAACCCCAAATGCCAATCCGTCAAACCGACTAACAGATAAGCGATGGCAAGAAAGAAAAATGCCAGCGCGAGCCCAAGGCGACGGCCGATATGATCAGAGATCCAGCCAAAAAGCATGCCAGAAAAGACGCTCAGTAGACCAATCCATGCCCAAATACCGCCTGCAGCTGCCTCACTGAGCTGATAAGAGCCCACCATACTGGTCACGATAAAGGTCACATAAACCATATAAGTCGCGCCATAGATAGCAAAGATAACGCCCAAATGCGCGAGTAGCTTGAGGTTACTGCGTTCCAGCTTTTTTTTGTTTTTCATGGGCGAAGTGGGTACACGCCCGAAAGGGCTGCGCGTGACATCGTCTGGATGATTGCGAATCAACGCAAAAGTAAGGCATGCCACCACAATATCGATTAGCGCAAAAATCAGCCAACCCGTCTGCCAAGACAGTAAGCTAAAAAAGGGCAATAGTTTTGGGACGAAAAAGCCCGATAGGATAATACCAAACCCAGGGCCTGCCATCACCAGCCCCAATGCCAGCCCGCGATGCGACGGAAAAAACCAGTGTGACATGACGCTCATCATCGGTAAGACCACGCCGCCGCTGCCAATGCCAGTGAGCACATAAAAAGCGCAAAGCATAGGAAAACTGATGGTAAAAGCCATACCAAGCATAGAGGCTGCGATGACAAAAAGACTGGCCGTACTGGTTAAGCGAGTGCCAAACCTAGGTAGAATAAGCGGACTTAAAAGCACAGCGACAAGATAACCGATCAGGTTGGCAAAACCTAATATACCGCTTTGGGTGTAGCTCAATGCCAAAGATGCTGACATAGAGGGCAGCAGCATACCAAAGGCAAATCGCCCCAAACCCAGCCCGCAAAACATCGCTATAGATCCTATAGCGGCGACAACCCAAGCATAATGTAACCTGCCTAAGCTAAGCGGCGGCGTGCGATTGCGCGGCTCTGATGGCAAGCTGTCCTCACGCATGTTGTTTCTCCGAAAGACCGAAGAAACTGGCGCTTATGTGTCCCATACGCATGATACACAAACCAAATAATATCGCCGGCTGGCGTAAAATATTGCCCATTTTACACTTATCCTTGTGTGGGTAATGCAGTAAAAAAAGTCCGGTAGCAATGAGTATAGCTTTGCCTGAACACTCGTTCAATAGAAGTTATAAAAGTTTATGAAAATTGCTGCTTATGAGAATTGCTGCTGTTTATGAAAATTACTAAGATATGGTGATGATTGGCGTAAAAAATGCCAGACCGTTTAGTAGGCTGGCATTGTATTTGGGTTTGAATCATCTGGCTTTAACTAGCCGAGTCTTTTACTCAGCTCAGGAAAGCGTTTGATCATAAATAGCATCAGTAGCAGCGCCGCACTAGCAATGGCCGTCCCGACATAGCCCACGCTTGATAGCGACAGATGCGTCACCGCGTATCCACCAAAGAGCGCACCCGTACCGATTCCTAAGTTGATAATACCCGAAAACATCGACATCAGCATGTCTTGGGCATTGACATCGACCATGATGACTTTGGCCTGCATGGAGATGATCAGTAGCATCAGCGCCGCGCCCCATAACAAGGCAATTAGGCTGAGCGCCCAGATCGAGGTCACCACATACAGCAGTACTAGCATAGATAAAAGCATCAGTATGGTCGAGACCAGCATAATCCGCGTGTTAAATCGATCACCCCAACGGCTAAATATGACACTGCCGGCAATCCCTGCGACACCGAATAACAATAAAATGACCGTCGCTGAGTTTTCGCTCACTGAGCCGACCTGCCGCATAAACGGCTCAATATAAGAGTAGGCGCTATAGTGAGCGGTAAAGACCAGTAGGATAAGCAAGTACAGGCAGACCAATAGTGGGTTTTTTAGTAGTTCTGGTATTTTTCTAAAAGAGCCTTGAAACATACTGGGCAGGGTCGGTAATAGCTTGGCTTGTAGCACAAACACCACAAAAGCAATCATCCCAATCCCACCAAACGTCGCGCGCCAGCCAAACCATTGACCAACCAAACGCCCCAACGGCACCCCTAGCACCATCGCCAATGAGGTACCCGTTGCAAGCACGCTTAGTGCCAGTGCTTTTTTGCCTTCTGGTGCTACTCGTATGGCAATCGCCGCGGTGATGGACCAAAATATCGCATGTGATAGCGCGATACCTACGCGGCTGATCAGCAGCACATCAAAGCTCCAAGCAAATACGGACAGTACATGACTGGCAATAAATACTGCAAATAACCCTAGCAGTAAGCTTTTGCGCTCAAAGCGACTGGTCAGTAGCATCAGCGGCAATGACATGACCGCAACGATCCACGCATACAGCGTCAGCATCCAGCCAGTCTCGGCAGGGGTGATAGAAAAATCTTGGGCAATGTCACTGAGTAGGGCGACGGGGACGAATTCAGTGGTATTCATGATAAAGGCACTGATGCCCATCAAAAACACTTGAAAATACTGAGTCCGGCGAGCATCTAAGCTCGCCTCAATGTTGTGTTTCATAAGATCCAATACAAGAAAATGCTAGGGCGCGTCCTCGCTCGATGAGTAAGAATAATTAAGCAACAATAATTAAGTAAGAACAATAAGGACACGCTCTAATACGATAAGAAGATTAGGGCGTGTTGAACATTCGCAAATAGGCACTGCTGATCGCTAAAATTGTTCCAGACAAGGCACAAAGCGACGATAATGCAGATGCCTTAGCGAGATTTGTAACGCAGTATGGGGCAATTTTAGCA
>NZ_CAJHBJ010000025.1:0-40885 GCF_904846595.1 Psychrobacter sp. HII-4
CTACGGTTGCGATAGCGGCGGTTAGGGTTGTTTTACCGTGGTCAACGTGTCCGATGGTGCCGACGTTGACGTGTGGCTTGTTGCGTTCAAACTTGGCCTTTGCCATGGGTAATTCCTCTTTTTTTGGGGTCGGCGCTTAGCTGATATAAATATTAAATTTCATATAGATAAAAGCTAAAGCAGTAGAGACCACATTAAAATAATTGTTAAAAGGTTGCACATACTAATGTGCAGATATTATAAGAAAATCACGGCCAATAACAAGTCTTTTAACAAGTTATTGGCGGATTCTTCGCTGACAATATAAAGATATGCTTTATATTGTCATTTTATGAGCATTATTTACTCGTCATCGTCTTTAGAGTTGTACTTAGAGATGATAGATTCTGCAACTGATTTTGGAATCTCAGCATACTTCTGGAATTCCATTGAGTAAGTTGCACGGCCCTGTGACATTGAGCGCATTTGGGTGGCATAACCAAACATTTCTGCTAATGGTACTTCAGCACGAATTTGCTTAGTACCACCAGGCAAGTCTTCCATGCCTTGGACCATACCGCGGCGGCGGTTTAGATCGCCCATGATATCGCCCATATATTCTTCTGGCGTTTCAACTTCTACTTTCATCACAGGCTCAAGTAATGCTGGGTCTGCTGCCAAGAAGCCTTTACGGAACGCGATTGAACCAGCCATTTTAAATGATAGCTCATCCGAGTCGACGTCATGGTAAGAACCATCGTACAAGGTCGCTTTTACGCCAACCACTGGGTAGCCTGCAAGTACGCCGTTTTGCATACGTTCTTGGATACCTTTGTCGACCGCACCGTGATACTCTTTTGGTACCACACCACCAACAACTTCTTCAGCGAATTCGTACTCAACATCACCTGCTGGATCAAGCGGCTCAAGGCGTAGCCAAACGTGACCGAATTTACCACGACCACCAGTCTGACGTACAAACTTGCCTTCTTGTTCAACTGAGGTACGAATGGTCTCACGATAAGCAACCTGCGGCGCACCGATGTTTGCTTCTACGTTAAACTCACGCTTCATACGGTCAACCAAGATCTCAAGATGTAGCTCACCCATACCACTGATGATGGTCTGACCAGACTCTTCGTCTGTGCGAACTTGGAATGATGGATCTTCTTTGGCCAAACGACCTAGAGCAATTGACATTTTTTCTTGGTCAGCTTTGGTCTTTGGCTCAACTGCTAGAGAGATAACTGGATCTGGGAATTCCATACGCTCTAGCGTGATAACGTTGTTTTCGTCACAAAGCGTATCACCCGTGGTTACGTCTTTCATACCTACCAATGCGGCGATATCACCTGTACGGATTTCTTCTAGCTCTTGTTGAGAGTCTGCCATCATCTGTACGATACGGCCAACACGCTCACGCTTCATTTTTACTGGGTTATAAACGCTAGCGCCTTGCTTAACCACACCTGAGTAGACACGAACGAAGGTTAGGTTACCAACGAACTTGTCGTTCATGATTTTGAATGCTAGTGCTGAGAACGGTGCATCATCAGAAGCTTCACGAGTCGCTTCAGTTTCATCTTTATCGTTCAAGATACCACTGATTGCTGGTACGTCGATTGGTGCAGGTAGATACTGAATAACCGCATCTAGCATCTTTTGTACACCTTTGTTTTTAAAGGCAGTACCACAAAGCATTGGGATGATTTCGTTGTCGATAGTCAACTGACGAAGTGCGCTGTGGATTTGCTCTTCAGTCAATTCACCATTTTCAAGATACTCATTCATCAATTCTTCTGAAGCTTCAGCAGCGTTTTCTACGAGATACTCACGGTATTCTTCTGCTTTGTCTTGTAGCTCAGCTGGAATCTCACGCTCTTCATACTGCATACCTTGAGACGCTTCGTCCCAATAGATAGCTTTCATGGTGACTAGATCGATAACGCCTTCAAAGTCATCTTCTTTTCCGATTGGGATAACCAATGGTACTGGCTTGCCGCCTAGACGCGTTTTGATTTGATCGATGACGCGATAAAAATCAGCACCAACACGGTCCATTTTGTTAACAAACGCAAGACGTGGTACTTTGTATTTGTTTGCCTGACGCCATACGGTCTCAGACTGTGGCTGAACGCCGCCTACTGCACAGTAAACCATGCAAGCGCCATCAAGAACACGCATAGAACGCTCAACTTCAATCGTGAAGTCAACGTGACCTGGGGTATCGATGATGTTGATGCGGTGTTCGTCAAACTGTTTAGCCATACCTGACCAAAAACAAGTTGTTGCTGCTGAGGTAATAGTAATACCACGCTCTTGTTCTTGCTCCATCCAGTCCATAGTGGCTGCGCCATCATGTACTTCGCCAAGTTTGTGGCTAACACCGGTATAGAATAAAACACGCTCAGTAGTGGTCGTCTTACCAGCATCGATGTGCGCTGAGATACCAATATTGCGATAGCGCTTTAGGGGAGTTTTACGAGCCATAGTGTTTTCCTAGGGAAATTCGTGTATATAATAATGTGTTGTGTCTCTGCCTAATACTCTATGACAAAGCGGTGAGCTTCGTGATATTACTTACTGATTATTGAACCTAATACGGACAACAAAAGAGCAAATACTAAGAATAGTGTGGCATCAAATTCGGGATGTTCTCTAGCAAAAACTGTATTTCTCAGAGAAACATCTTGATAGATGTCCGCCACCTCAGTCATTAATAAATAACATTTATATATGACGGAACGATGATGGCGGCAATCAGTAGAATAAACAACAATGTAGGACTAATGAGCATGAGCCATTAGTCTCAAGCTACTATTAAAAAGCAGCTTAGAAACGGTAATGTGAGAATGCTTTGTTAGCATCCGCCATGCGGTGAACTTCGTCACGCTTTTTCATAGCAGCGCCTTTACCGTCAGCAGCGTCATTCAATTCGCCTGCTAAACGTAGAGACATTGATTTTTCAGAACGCTTAGCAGCAGCTTCGGCTAACCAACGCATTGCCAAGGCAGTACGACGGGAGGGGCGTACTTCCATTGGTACTTGATAGGTAGCACCACCCACACGGCGAGCTTTTACTTCGACCATTGGGCGTACGTTTTCTAAGACTTCTTCAAAGAAAGCTACTGGATCTTCGATATTACGTTTTGCACTAACTGTCTCAAGTGCACCATAAACGATACGCTCAGCAGTAGATTTTTTACCATGACTCATTACATGGTTGATGAATTTTGCAACAGTTTGGCTACCAAACTTAGGATCCGGTAGGATCTCACGGGCAGCAACGACGCGACGTCTTGGCATAATAAATTTCCTTGTCTTCAGGAGTGTCCAACATTCACAACATCATACTTGTCATCATAGAGCATAGTGATGAGTTGTCAGTTAGCCTTACTGCATGGTGGTATGTTTAAGGGTAAGTTACATCTTATCAATCTAATTACCATCGACACCGAACCCATGCACAGTTATTGGGTAGTACTAAAAGCTAAGCAAATAACGTTTAGTTATTAAGCTTTAGGCTTCTTAGCACCGTACTTAGAGCGACCTTGCTTACGGTCTTTAACGCCTGCGCAGTCAAGTGCACCGCGAACGGTGTGATAACGTACACCTGGTAGATCTTTTACACGACCACCACGGATAAGAACAACACTGTGCTCTTGTAGGTTATGACCTTCACCGCCGATGTAGCTTGATACTTCATAGCCTGAAGTCAAACGTACACGACATACTTTACGCATGGCAGAGTTTGGTTTTTTTGGCGTGGTAGTATATACGCGAGTACATACACCGCGGCGCTGTGGGCACGCTTCCAACGCAGGAACTTTTGACTTTTCCTTGATGGACTTGCGGCCTTTACGAATCAATTGGTTAGTTGTTGCCATAAGGCATCCTTCTCCCGTTTGGTATAAAACAAAAAAATGGGGAAACACGCCAGCTATCTGACATAAATGCCAGATTTTGACGCACCCATTTTTAGGACAGTGTATTATAAAGAGTTGTTGCTGCTATTTCAACCACTTATGAATGGTTTCACTTTACAACCTGTGGTAGATATGCATGCAGCTGCTTACTATAACACTTTATCTGTTTTTCGCTAACTATCATGCAGCGAGAACCGCTAAAGTGTTGGCTAAGCGCCTAACACAACATAGTCGTATGTAGTCGTATGTAGTCGTATGCAAACCAGTAAATAAGCAAAAAATAGACAAAGCAGGCAAGCAGATAAAACTTGTACAAGATAAATGGCGACATTGGCGCGTTTTTCAAGTGCGTGTGAAGCCTTCTGCGCTAGACATAGACTTCGCTTAGAACCCGCTTAGAGGCCAAGGCCCGCCTGTTATCTCTCTAACGCGCCCCTAAGTAATATATGGCTGCTGCGCCTACTTATCAGCGGACGATTGCTCTGCAGACTTTTTATCAGCCTTTGTCTTTATGCTCTTTGCTTTTAGTATCTTTATTTTCAGCGTCCTTCTTCGCTGACTCTTTTGCTGTGTCTGTGTTTTTTGCGTCTGTTTGCTCAGCCTGCTCATCTGTTTTTTGCGCATTATCGCCGGCTTTATCGACCTTAACTTCACTACTGCTGTCATCAGTGATAGCACGGTTTGCCAATTTGGCTTCTGGGGCAAAGGTTGCTTGCGCCACGCCGATGACCTCATCAATCAGCTGGCTATTGTAACGCATACCGATAACGACAGCGGTGGCGGGCAGTAAGCGGCGCACCCATGACAAGTTAATCTGGTCTAAATCAATACCCACTTGACTGGCGACACGGTCTACTTGCTCGGCATAAAAATTGACGTTTTTATTTTTTAAGCCGAGGTTTTTTAGCTCATTATGCAAGCCGTTGTTTTGTGCATTGTCTAGCAGCCCTTTACCAATGCCTATACCCGCCAGCAGCGCTTGTTTTTCTTGCATTTTACTCAGGTCAGCATTGGCAAGCAGCTCATAAGCCATCTTGATGCCTTGCGTGCCGGTCATCGGTTTGTTGTATACAGCCGCCAGCTGATAAACGGTACGTAGAGAAACCAATAGCAACCATAAAGTGTCGGCAAGCAGTCCTGGCAATCCTGCCAAGCCTGTCAGACCGCCCATGGTCGCAAGTGCGCGGTTTTGGTTGGCGATATCTGTCGCTAAGGCATAACGCTGCTCGTCATCTAAGCTCTCGATATTGGCAAAGCGATGCTCATGAGGCAAATCAATCTGACTCCAGTTAAAAGCGAGCTTGGCCACTTGCGCAAATGCACCATCAAGGGTCGATTGAAACAAGCTATTGGGCACCACTTTTTTGGCGTATTTACCATAAGTAGCAAAACGTGGGCCAAGCAGCTGCTGAGTGGCCTTTAATGTCTGCTCACGAAACAGGTCTTGCTGATAGTCGTTGTCCCCTAAATTTACGGCTTTGTATTGACGCGGCTTGCTGGTTTTGGCATTCATGCCATCAATCACAGCGCCCATACGCTCTAAATTATTGCGGGTAAATGCGCCGATACTGCTGACGCCCTTCGAGAGAGTGCTACGCTTTGCCATCTGGTTATCCTTAATATGATGAATGGTTGTTGTATTATTTAACAATCAATTTATTTAACAATCAACGCCAATCAGCTTTATGCTGAGTGTGGTGTTTTTTAGTTTTGTTATTGCTATTTGTCATGCGCCAAGCTCGTGATACATGATAACTCGTCATATATGATAAATAGTATTTGAAGATGTGTCATCTTAGTCAATTATCTGTCTTCCTGTCAGTGCCAACAATGTTATTACCGTCACCAGTTTTGTATCTAAAAGTATAACGTGTTTATAACTGTTTTTGTCTCTTATGATGACAGATGAGCATGGGTTTAATAAGCTTGTACTGTTGGCCGCTTTTGCTGATAGCTGTAGCGCTATTTGGTGCTTGGGGCAGTTTTGTGATTATTTTGCACTTGTACAAAGATTTTGGGGCACTGATACGGTATCATATGCGCTGCTCTCAAGTGCTATACTCTCAAGCTTATCGTATCACTTACTTACTATTATTATCAGCACCATTATCTAGAGCCTGCTCATATCAAAGATGAGGTTTAATAAAAACCCGCTCTAGACGACCTATAAGTAAAATATAGGGACAGCAATTACTAAAAATTATTACTCAGAAGGAATAGAATATGCGCCGCGTTGTTATCACTGGAGCAGGGATTGTCTCTTGTATCGGACATGATTTGGCCACTGTCACTGCTGCACTCAAACAAGGACAGTCTGGCATCACATTTAACGAGTCTTATGCTGAGCACGACTTTAAATCGCAGGTCAGCGGCAGTATTGATCAGTCGACGCTAGATACCATTGGCATCGACCGTAAACTAAAACGTTTTTTTAGTGACGCCAGCCTTTATGCTTATGTCAGTGCATTGAGCGCCATCGAGCATGCAGGCTTGTCACTTGAGACCATCAATAGCAACCCGCGAGTTGGGGTGGTGGCAAGCTCGGGCGGTGCATCGACAGAAAACATCGTCAGTGCCATCGATGCGATGCGCGCCAAAGGTCTGCGCGGCGTCGGCGCGATGGCGGTACCAAAAACCATGGGCAGCTCGGTATCGGCCGCACTGGCCACAGGACTTAAAATCCAAGGGGTGTCTTACTCTCTTAGCTCAGCTTGTGCCACCTCGACACATTGTATTGGCCATGCCGCCGAGCTGATTCAACTTGGCAAAGCCGATGTGGTACTCGCTGGTGGTAGTGAGGCTGAGCACTGGACCCAGTCTTGTATGTTTGATGCCATGGGCGCGGTCAGTACTCAATATAATGACACACCAACCCTTGCCTCTAGAGCTTATGACAAAGACCGTGACGGCTTTGTCATCGCTGCAGGTGGCGCGATGGTGGTGGTCGAAAGCCTAGAACATGCCGAGGCACGCGGCGCCAATATCTTAGCAGAAATCGTCGGCTACGGTGCCAGCTCTGATGGCGCTGAGATGGTCGCCCCTAGCGGCGAAGGCGCAGTGCGCTGTATGCAACAAGCCTTGGCAGACGCAGGGCTAGAGAGCGTCGACTATATCAATACCCACGGCACCAGTACGCCACTGGGCGATATCACCGAGCTCAAAGCCATCGCGCAGGTGTTTGATGGTGATATCAGCAAAGTACCTGCGATCAGCTCTACCAAGTCGATGACTGGTCATAGTCTCGGCGCTGTCGGCGCGCAAGAGCTGATTTATTGCCTACTTATGCTACAAGAAGGCTTTATCGCTCCAAGCATCAATGTCAAAGCGCTAGACCCTGCTGCTAAAGGCTTTGATATCGTTACTGACAAGCGTGACGCAT
This sequence comes from Psychrobacter sp. HII-4, assembly GCF_904846595.1. Classification (NCBI taxonomy): domain Bacteria; kingdom Pseudomonadati; phylum Pseudomonadota; class Gammaproteobacteria; order Moraxellales; family Moraxellaceae; genus Psychrobacter; species Psychrobacter sp. HII-4. The sequence goes on from NZ_CAJHBJ010000025.1 coordinate 7,285, forward strand.
CACTTGAGACCATCATGAGCAACAGCTTTGGCTTTGGCGGTACCAATGCCACATTAATCATCAAAAAGTTTGACGCCTAAATAATGCCTGTAAACACTCATTCTACCAATCACATAAACCCCACCCCATCGCCAGCTACTCACCCTAGCTGGCGTTTTGGTGCGCTGGGTGCAGCTGAGCTGTTGCCAAAGCTGCAGCGCCACTTACTCAAGCAAGACGCTCAGGCCAACTGGCAACTGGTTTGGCTAAACAATGCTGGACGGCCAGTGATTGGCTTGCTGCCCAAAATGGCTTGGTCTGTCTATCCGACCACACCCGAGCCCCGACAGCCTGCCGCTTATACCATCGTTGGCCGCCGCCGTGGCGACAACCACGCGGCCACTTACCGCACCATGAGCTATGAAGCATGGCAAGAAGTGCTCATTGCCTATGGTCAAACCCATCAGACCGACACAAATAGCCAAGCAGATCCTAGCGCGCCACCGCACTATCACCACGGGCTGATAGGATTTATTGGCTATGACATCGCAGCTCACGAGCTGAGCCCAGCGCGCGCTATCGAGCTGGCGGCGCAGCCCTGTGCAGTATTGGGGCATTACGACATATATCTGACGCCCTGCGATAGCGGTCATGGCTGGGCGCTACGTACCGTAGGGCTTTATACAGTAGCAGATGAGACGGACCCAACGCTTGACTCGCTGATATCCTGCTTAGACTCACTAGAACAACAGCTATCTAAAGCAACTAATAGCATTGCAAAAACGCCTGCACCATTATACCTACAGCCGCGCTGGCACCAACATGACTATCAAGCCGCTTTTGATAAAACCCAATACTACCTAGAGCAAGGCGACTGCTATCAGATCAACCTGACCCAAAAATGGACAGGACAGCTGACGAGCGAGAGTACATCCACTCAGGCCATAAGTCTGATCGATTATTTGCCAGCGCTCCATCAAAACACCCAAGCGCCCTTTGCAGGGTACTTACAAACCCAGCCGCATGATGACGATAGGTTTGATAATAGCGACAATAGCCTCGATGCTCGTGACCCGCATAGCGTTAACGCTCAATTTGAGCTATTAAGCTGCTCGCCTGAGCTGTTTTTTACCTTTACCAAAGAATCTAATAGCGGCAAACATCATATCACCACAAAACCCATCAAAGGCACCATGCCACGCAGCACCAACCCCACACAAGATAATGCCTATAAGCAGCAGCTGATCGATAGTGAAAAAGATCGCGCCGAAAACGTCATGATCGTCGATTTATTGCGTAACGACTTGGGCAAGTATGCCAAAATCGGTAGCGTCAAAGTGCCCAAGCTGTTTGCTATCGAGAGCTTTAGCAATGTCCATCATATGGTCAGCACCATTCGCGCCGAGCTAAAAGACGACACCCATCCGCTTACGGTGTTGTTTGGCAGCTTGCCAGCAGGCTCTATCACCGGCACGCCCAAAAAACGCGCTGTCGAAATCATCTCTGAGTTGGAACAAGCACCGCGCGGCGCATACTGCGGTACCATGGGCTATATGAATTTTGATGGAAGTGGACAGTGGAATGTACTGATACGCACGCTACAAGCGCGCCATGCGCCGCAGCAAAACACGCAGGTCAATTTATGGGCGGGCGGCGGCATCACGGTGGCCTCTGACTGCGATGCTGAGTATCAAGAGTGTCTGGATAAAGTGGGCAATCTATTGGACGTGCTGGCGCAAAAACCCTGACATAAAAAAGCCTGCACAGTATGATACTGACAGGCGTTATGATACTGATAGGGATTGGCGCTACCTACTCAGCAGCCCTATCTATCGTATTGCTATCTGCATGCAATACCGTCAGCGCCGCTATCAATCTTTGGTGCTGCTCGGCGGTACCGACCGTGATACGCAGATACTCATTGATGCGCGGCTTGTCAAAGTGACGCACGATGATGCCTTGCTCACGTAGGGCGGCGGCGACCTCGCTGGCATTGCCCTCTTTAGGACGCGCAAACACAAAGTTGGTATGCGAAGGCAACACCTCATAGTCCAATGCTTGTAAGCCTGCCGTCAACGACTCACGTAAATCAATCACTTGCTGACGCGTTTGCTCAAAATACTCTACATCTAACACACTTGCCGTCGCCCCAGCTTGCGCCAATTTATCGAGCGGATAGCTGTTAAAGCTGTTTTTCATGCGTGTTAAGGCTTCAATTAATGAGGCATTGCCAAAGGCCATCCCAACGCGCAAACCTGCCAGTGAGCGCGATTTGGAAAACGTTTGGGTGACCAAAATATTATCACACTCGTTGATAAGACTCACAGCTGAAACCTCAGTCTCCAAACTACCCTCTTCTACTTGCGCAAAGTCGATATACGCCTCATCAATCACAATCACCGAGTTTGAATGCTCGCTTGCCAACTTACGAATATCCGCAAGCGATAATAGCAGTCCTGTCGGCGCATTGGGGTTGGCGATAATGATGCCACTACAAGGCTGACGATAAGCATCCGGATCGATACTAAAATCGTCTTCTAGCGCAATTTGCACCAGCTCTATACCAAAAGTATGGGCATACACTGGATAAAAACTATAGCCAATGTCAGGCGAGAGCACAGGGCGCTCTTTTAAGAAAAAACTGGCAAATACCAGCGCCAACACTTCATCTGAACCATTGCCGACAAACACTTGATTGGCATCAAGGTTATATAGCTGAGCCAAAGCGGCGCGCAACTCATCAGACTCAGGCGCTGGATATAAGCGCAAATCATCCGCCTGCTGCGCTAAGACCTGAGCAATGGCCTCACCGACTTTAGGTGAGGGTGGAAACGGGTTTTCGTTGGTGTTTAATTTACATAAATTGTCGTGTTGCGGCTGCTCACCTGGTACATAAGGTGACAAGTTACGTGCTTTGGATGACCAAAGTCTGGTATCTATCTTTAACTCATTCATAAGTTATCCTACTATTAGCCACAAAGACTATCAAAGTTTACAGACCTAATATTTAAAAAACTACCGCTTGCTCGTTGGCGTAAAAACATACGCCACTCTGACACGCCGATTATTGATAACGATAACGAGCTGAGCGCGCGTGGGCCTCTAAGTCCTCACGCTGCGCTAAAATATCTGCCGTTTCGGCCAAAGGCTTACTGCCCGCTTCGCTACAATAGATGATAGAGGATTTTTTTTGAAAATCATAAACACCAAGCGGTGAAGAAAAACGCGCCGTCCCCGATGTCGGTAGTACATGGTTGGGGCCTGCACAGTAATCACCGATGGCCTCAGGGGTGTGACGTCCCATAAAAATCGCCCCAGCATGACGAATATTAGCGAGCAAGGCATCAGGCTCATCGACCGACAGCTCTAAATGCTCAGGCGCCACGCGGTTGATCACTGCCATGCCCTCCGCACGGTCTTTGACCAAAATCAGCGCGCCGCGGTTTTGTAATGAGTCGCGCGCAATATCCGCTTTTGGTAGCTCGCTCAAGGCTTTTTCGATTTCAGCTGCCACCGCGTCGAGCTGCTCGCGACTGGTCGTTACAAAGATGGCTTGGGCGATACGGTCGTGCTCTGCTTGTGACAACAAATCCATCGCCAACCAGTCTGCGCGATCTTGCGCCTGCCCTTCTGCGTACACCAGCACCTCAGAGGGGCCAGCAATCATATCGATGCCCACTTGACCAAATACTGCGCGCTTGGCCGCAGCGACGTATTTATTACCAGGGCCGGTGATTTTGTCCACGGCTGGTATCGTCTCGGTACCATATGCCAACGCAGCAACCGCTTGGGCGCCGCCGATGGTAAAGACTCGGTCCACTCGTGCCAAGTGTGCCGCGGCCAGCACCAGTGGATTGAGCACACCATTAGGCGCTGGCACGACCATGATAACGTCACTCACGCCAGCGACTTTGGCTGGGATGGCATTCATCAGAACCGATGAGGGATACGAGGCCAGACCACCTGGCACATAGATGCCGACACGATCCAGCGGGGTGATTTTTTGCCCCAAACGGTTGCCCAGCGCATCTTCATACTGCCAGCTATCTTGGACTTGGCGCTCATGGAAGCTCTGTACGCGCGCAGCTGCCGTGCTTAGGGCGGTTTTCACCGTATCGTCTAATTGCTCAAAGGCCTCAGCAAGTGCCTCCTTAGATAGCTCTAGCTCTTGCATGGTAGTCGCTGGATGCTGGTCAAATTGCTGAGTCAATGCCAGTACCACGCTATCACCCTGACGACGCACTTGCGCGATGATATCATCAACAGTCGTTAACAAATCGGCATCATTGACCGTCTCAAAAGCAAGCAATTCGGTCAACTGGCTATCAAAATCGGCATCTTGGGTACTTAACTGGCGCATGAGCTAATCCTATATCTGAGCATGTATGCTACGGAACATTAACGAGTAAAAACAAGCGAGTCTGATACTGTGATACGTATCTGTGGCTAGGGCGTGTCCTCATTTTAAAAATGGCGATAAAAATGAGATAAATCGCCGTCAAACAAGGAAAATAGCGCAGATAATATTGAGATATTAGTCAGCTATTTGACACCATTTGGCCAGGTTTAACCATTTTTAGCCCATTTAGATGGCTATCGATTGAATTGAGGACAGGCCCTAGAGTTCGGTTTAGATTATACTGGGCTTTTATGTTTTGACAAACCCATACAATAAAACCAGTTTAGCACGCTATGCTTATCATAGAGCGCCAAACTGGTTTAAAAATTTGCATCACTGTACTTAATATTACCAATGAAGCACATTGTCTTTGCAAGTATGGATGAATGACACACTAAGGCATCAAACACTGAGCTGTTAAGCACTCGCAATGCTGTCTTTAAAGCTGTCCAAAATTGGCTCAAGCAAGGCAAACTTACGCTTGTAACTGACTTGATTGACAATGAGGCGTGACGATACATCGCAGATATGGTCACGGGCTTCAAGGCCGTTGGCACGCAAGGTGTTCCCTGTATCGACCACATCAACGATAAGGTCTCCGAGTCCGACCAACGGTGCCAGCTCCATCGAGCCGTATAGTTTGATCACATCGACCTGCTGGCCTTGGCTGGCAAAATACGCCCGAGCCACATTGACGTACTTGGTGGCGATACGCAGACGACGGTTGGGCAATGGCGCGTCTTTTACGCCTGCGGTCATCAATTTGCACCGGGCAATCTGCAAATCCAGCAGCTCATACACATGGTTGGCACCGTGCTCAAGCAGTACATCTTTACCCGCCACACCAAAATCCGCAGCGCCATGCTCGACGTAGGTCGGTACATCACTGGCACGCAAGATTAAGACGCGTACATTGGGGTTTGAGGTTGGAAAAATAAGCTTACGCGAGGCTTCAGGGTCTTCTAACAACTCAACGCCCGCTGCGCGCAGCAAAGGCATGGTCTCTTCTAAAATACGGCCTTTAGATAAGGCCAGCGTTAAGCCTGAAAATTCCTCATTGACTTGGTTTAATAAACCATCATTTGATTGGCGGGTGCTTGCTTCGGTCATAATGACATCGTGTCCATGTACAGTTGGCATCCCCGATAGCGGGGCGTGAATTTATCATTGCTAAGCGATGGGGTAAACCTTCATGCGCCAATCATTGAAGTGCTTGACGCATAAGAGTTTACTGAGTCGTTCAGTGTCTGACTGACTTAAGGCATGGTTTTATGTAGTTGCTGACAAAAACCAGCAAAAAACTGCCGCCTAGTCGTTGCTGTTGTTGCTGTTGATACGTTCGATATTGACGCCGAGCGCACGCAGTTTGCTTTCTACGTTTTCATAGCCGCGATCGATATGATAAATACGATCGATCAAGCTCTCACCTTCGGCGGTCGCCGCGGCCATCACCAAGGACATCGATGCGCGTAAATCGGTCGCCATCACGGGCGCGGCGGTAAAGTTTTCGACGCCCGTAACTACGGCAGTATGACCGTCCACCTGAATGGATGCGCCCAAACGATTGAGCTCTGGCACATGCATATAGCGGTTTTCGAAGATATTTTCGATAAAGGTACTGGTGCCATCGGCCAGACAGCTAATCGCCATGAGCTGCGCCTGCATATCTGTTGGAAAACCAGGATGCGGCTGAGTGCGAATATTGACAGGTCTTGGTCGACCCGTCATTTGCGCGCGAATCCAGTCATCACCTGTGGTAATCACCGCGCCCATATCTTCAAACTTCTCTAGCACAGGGGTCAATAACAGCGCAGAGGTGTTTTTGGCCAATACATCACCGCGAGTCATCAGCGCGCCTGCCAGATAAGAGCCTGTCTCGATACGATCCGCCACTACTGAATACTCACAACCATGCAAACGCTCAACGCCTTCGATGGTCATGGTCGAGGTACCGATGCCGCTTATCTTGGCACCCATCGCGACCAGCATGTTGGCCAAATCCACCACTTCTGGCTCCAGCGCGCAGTTGCCAAGCACTGTAGTACCTTTAGCCAGCGCGGCGGCCATTATGACGTTTTCAGTGCCGCCGACCGTGATCATGTCAAATGAGAAGTTACAGCCGATTAGTTTGCCGCCTTTTGGCGCTTGCGCTTTGACATAGCCGTTTTCGACGCTGATAGTAGCGCCCATGGCTTCAAAGGCTTTGAGATGCTGATCGACAGGACGCGAGCCAATCGCGCAGCCACCTGGCAATGAGACTTCTGCTTCGCCAAAACGTGCCAGCAACGGCCCCAATACCAAAATCGACGCGCGCATGGTCTTGACCAAATCATAGGGCGCATAAAAATTATCGATGGTTTTGGTATCGCACGTGACCGTATCACCTTGTTTTTGAATGTGGATGCCCATACCACCGATCAATGCAATCAGGGTACGCACATCTTGTAGCGATGGCACATTATGTAATGTCGTTGGGGTCTCAGCCAATATCATGGCCGCAAGTAACGGCAGCGCGGCATTTTTGGCTCCTGAAATCGTAACTTCCCCTGCAATACGACTACTACCCGTGATTAAAAATTGATCCATAAAAGTGGCAACCTAGCGATGAGTATAAAAAGATGAATATAAAAAATAAAAACCAAACCACCAAAACCTGCGATTTAGACAATAAATGAAACAGCAGGCTTGAGGCGTCTAATGAACAGGCTTAAGCATAACGTCTCATCATAAAGAGTGACGTTTAGCCTTTTGATTGAGCGTCCCACTCAGCGGGCGTCAATGCTTGAATATTGAGCGCATGAATATCTCCGCTGGCAATCTTGTCATTAACCAGCGCATATACCGCTTGCTGACGCTGAACGCTGCGTTTGCCTTCAAAGCTGGCATCGACCACGCGCACATCAAACTTATTGCCTTGATTGGCCGCTTGAATAAAAGCGTCTGGAAAATGAGTCTGTAAAAATGCAATCAAGTCGTCAGCGTTCATGCTCATAAATCTCTCTGCCTTAAATATAAAATAGGGTATGAATATAAAGTGAAGACATTATAACAAGAGTTTGGCTATCTTACAGTATTGTCTTGCTTTACCATGTTTTATGATGCACTAGCGACCAATCAGTCGTGCCCACAATGCCTTTCACTCTTTATCGTTATTTAAGAGCGTCATCTAGGTAGCTAAGCACTTGCGCGCGCACGTCATTGACCCAGCGTAGCGGCGGTGCCATCGCCCCAATACTGGTCGCATGGCTGGCACCTGCTATTTCACCGTTTTTGACAGAAACGCCAGCTGCTTTTAGTGCTTGCGTCATCTTGATGGTATTGCTGTCGTGGACGATGTCGTCTTTTTCGGCCGTCAATAATAAATAAGGCGGCTGCTTTCCTCTGATATGACGATCGGGCATCACCTCATCTGGCGTGGCAGCGGCGGCAAAGGCCGATGCGCTATCAAACTTACGAAAGTCATAACTGTATGGCCCCGCGATGCCGACGACTGTCCCTACAGCGCTTGGCTTGATATGATAAGGGGCCAAAAATTCCTCGTTGGCGACCGCTGCCACGGCGTTGAACGCTCCAGCAGAGTGTCCAACCACCGCCACACGAGCAGGGTCAGCATACAAGCTGGCCGCGTTGTTTAGGCTCCAAGCGATCGCCTGCGCGGTGTCTTTGACATAAGCGGGATAGACATGCTCAGGCGCCTTACGGTAATTGATCACCGCTGTGACATAGCCTGCCTGCGCCAAACTCTGGCCGACAAAGGCGTATTGCTCTTTGCTCCCGCTCTCCCATGAGCCGCCATGGACAAACACCACCATTGGATAACGATCACTGATCGTGCTTTGTGCCGTCATGGCACGGGTCAACGGCTTGGGGTAATAAATATCTAAATCCTGTAAGGGCTGATCGCCGTACAAGATGTCTTTGCTGACCCCAACACCGCCGCCTGAGGTAATTCCATTGACGAGAGTCAAGGGTGATAACGCCTGCGCGCTTTGGCTTGCCAGCACCGCGCCGCCAATTGCCAGCAGCGCCGCGCCCGTCACTTTTAGCACCTTCTTACTTGCTGCTTGAGTGTCAGCGCTTTTTGTATTTGTCTTGCGACGGTGCTGTTGCTTGTGGCCATCATCATGGTCATGATGCCGCTTGCGTGTTTTGAGATCCTTCATCGCCAGTGTCCTTTATTCACTTATCACCAATTGTTTATCGCTAGCCACGTACCACCAGTCGCTTACCGCGGATTATTTATAGCCATTCATATAGTCACTCATCTAGCCATTCATTTACAGAGTAATCAGTTTACTGGCTGCCAAAAGATTTCTCGTGTTTTTGCTGTTACTCGTGTTTAGGCTTCTTGTCATCAGCGGCGGCTATATCAGCGCCAAATACAATCGAGGCACTGGCTCACGATGAAATGAGGTATTTACGGATTTTGATAAATATCGACATTCTCACTAGCAGAGGAGTCGATAGGCGAACCCTCTTCGGTCACCACTATAGGCGTGGTGGCTCGGGCTGGGCTGGGCGCGACTGCACTACCCGGCTCATCAGCAACGCGCGCGGCAGCCGAGCGCTGCACAACTGGCGCTAACGCCGGATTGGCCAGATTGTCCTCATACATAATATCGTCTTCACCAATCTTTACCCCTCTATCGTCGACAACGGTCGTCAATAGCACAAGCTCGGTCACTCCTACGGTGTCGTTGGCGATATCGATTAAGTGGCTTTGCTGCGTCGGTGTCACACGTCCCATGACATAGACCACGCCGTTGTTGCTCACCACCTTGATTTGGGAGGCTTTGACGCCGTTACTTGTCGCGACTTTTGCCAGCATTTTTGAGGTGATATAACCATCATGGACAGTCGAGCTATAGCCCTTTGAGGCGCTGACGGTCAGCTCATTATAGACACGGCGCACATCTGGCATGGAGCTGACGACGTTTTCTATCTCCGTCTTAATCGCAGCACTTGGCACCTCACCGGTCAGCAGTACTTCACTATTAAAGCTATCGATACTCATGCGGCTGGTCTGCTGCAAGTCTTCTTTTAGACCATAAACATTGATTTTGGCAGTGTGTTCGATGCTACGATCCAGCAGGCGCTGCGGAATGGTACGCTCAGTCATGGGTACACCATAAGTCCCTTGTGTACTGTTGGTCAGATAATTGGTGGTACAACCCGTACTAATGACGCTTGCCAGCAGCACAGCACCTATCGTCATGCGGTATGATGAGCCAAAAATAACAGTGCGCAAGTGCATCCGTGTCATGATTTACCTCTTAGAGCCTGATGAAATAAGTAAGATATTGGCGATGATTGATGAGCAAGGCATGCCATCGCTTTTTTATTGAGCTACTTTACTCAATTTTTTGGGTGAACGCTTAGGCTTTTGGTAACGATAACTCAACCGACAAACACCTTGGCATCGCTCGCGCACGCTCAGACTCATTAATACAACAAGAATCATCATCAAGCGCGCCAAGTGTACTCAGTAATTATGCTCAGTCATATAAGTAAAAAAGCCAATGCCGCCTTACCAAGCATTTGCCATAAACGCGCCTATCAGCCACTGCGGCGACTCAGACATGTGGGCTTCTGCGAGTTTGTGCTTGCCTGCGGTATCATAAGCAATGACATCAAACCGGCAATCAAAATCTCTATACTCAGGGTGCTGCTGCAAAAAATAGCGCGCCGCCTTGATGAGTTTGTTTTGCTTGGATTTGGTGACGCTCAGCAGCGCATCGCCAAACCCTGATTGGCGCCGTTGACGCACTTCGACAAACACTAGGGTCGACCATGCCGCGCCCGTCTCTAGCATGACCAAGTCAAGCTCGCCGATTTTGGGTTGTTGCCAGTTTTGTGCAATCAGCGTCAAGCCTTGCGCCTGCAAAAATGCACAAGCGCGCTGCTCAAACAAGCTGCCTTGACGCTGCTTGGGCGAGCTAAGGCGTAAGGGTTTGTGATGGGTCATAAGAGCAAGTTACCTGCTGAACATTTCAGAATTATCATAGCACAACATGATAAACTAACCACTTTTACGCCTTGTCTATCTATTTGGTCTGTCACCATGGTCTGCATTCATGGGGTTGTTACAGTCTTTATTATGATGTTGTGCTAAAGACCACACATCAAACGCCAAGATAGAGCGTGGCGCTATATTGTATGCCCGACTTTTATAACAGAGGTTTTCATGTCCATCCCTACCGCGATGCCAGCTTGTTTATATATCGTTGCCACGCCGATTGGTAATCTGAGCGACATGACGCCGCATGCCATCGATGTCTTAAAACAAGTGGCCATCATTGCCTGTGAAGACACCCGCACCTCCGGCAAACTGCTATCGCACTTTGGTATCCATACCAAAGATAACAGTAGCGAGGCTGGCGCGCCCAAAGCGCATAATAAGCTATGGGCCTATCATGAGCACAACAGCGCCATCCAAACGCCAAAGATTATCGAGATGATCCAGCAAGGCCATTCCGTCGCTTTGATCAGTGATGCTGGCACACCACTGGTCAGTGACCCAGGCTATCAGTTGGTACAAGCGGCGCATGCCGCTGGCGTGAGAGTATCACCTGTGGTGGGTGCATCGGCTGCCATTGGCGCGCTATCGGTCGCAGGGCTGCCATCAGATCGTTTTAGCTTTATTGGGTTTTTGCCTGCCAAAACTCACGGTCGCCAAAAACAACTGACCGCCTTAATGACACGCACCGAAACCTTGATATTTTATGAAGCGCCGCACCGCATTCTGGCAAGCTTAGCGGACATGGCGGCGATATTTGGCGCTGATCGTGAAGTGGCGTTTTGCCGTGAGCTGACCAAAACCTTTGAGACTGTGCACAAAAGCACGCTTGGCAACTTGATTGAGTTTGTCAAAGCCGATGACAATCAGCAGCGCGGCGAAATCGTCTTGGTAGTCGCAGGTGACCATACCGCACAAGACGCCGACGACATCAGTGTGCACGATGCGTTACTACAACGTCTACTGGAGGATTTATCGGTCAAAAAAGCCGCCGCCTTGGCCGCTGATATCACTGGCGTGAAAAAAAACGCGCTCTATCAGCGCCTGCTTGAGCTACAAGCAAAATAGCTTGTGGTTATAAAAAATACTATACCAACAAATTAATCATTGAGTGAGGAGAGAGCAAATGTACGATGTAATGGCGATAGGCAACGCCTTGGTGGACCACGAGTACCTACTGTCCGATGCTGCCCTAGAAGAAACGGATCTGACCAAAGGCAATATGACGCTAGCGGCTATCGAGGAGCAGCAGCAGCTACTGGCGTATTTCAAACTGGCAGAAATCGCACCCTCAAAACAAGCTGGTGGCGGCTCAGCGGCCAATACCATGTACACCTTTGCCAGCCTCGGTGGCAAGCCGTTTTATGCTTGCCGCGTCGGTGATGATGCTCAAGGTGAGTTTTATCTAAAAGACTTGCACACTGCAGGCGTCGCTACTTCAAAAAAATCCGTACATACAGGCGGCGTCACAGGCTCTTGTGTGGTGGCGGTGACCGAAGATGGCGAGCGTACCATGCAAACCTATCTTGGAACCTCAAGCGACATCACAGCAGAAAACGTCGATTTTGACGCGCTGACACAAGCCGACTGGCTGTATCTAGAAGGCTATCTGGCGATGACTGAGAGCATCCAACCTGCGATGATCAAACTGCGCCAGCAAGCAGGTATTCATAACGCCAAAATCGCGGTGAGCTTCGCCGACCCTGCGGTGGTGAAGTTTGCCAAAGACGGCCTACTCAATATGCTCGGCAATAAAGTTGCAGTGATATTCTGTAATAGCGAAGAGGCCAAGCTATTTACTGACAAAAAACAAATCAAAGCCGCCGCCCGCGCGCTCCTTGAATATTGCCAGACCGCAGTCGTCACCGATGGCGCGAATGGCGCAATCATCGCTCATAAGTCAGATGACCACTCAGAGCTGGAGATTTATGAAGTCGCCACGCCAGCGGTGGCCAATGTCATCGACACCAATGGCGCAGGTGATAACTACGCGGGCGCTTTTTTATATGCGCTATCGCAGCACTATAGCCTGCCTGAGTGTGGTCGTCTGGCAAGCGCTGTCGCCGCCCAAGTCATTCAGCAATTTGGCCCGCGCCTTGCCTCCCAAGAATATAAAGAGATTGCGCAGCGCGTATTATCCGCTTAATAAGCATGTAGGGCGTGTCCCTAATTCAAGCGTTTATGACTAAATGGGCTAAAAATGGCTAAATCTTTGGCAAACGGTGTCAAATAGCTGGCCAATATCTTGATATTACCTGCGCTATTTTCCTTGTTTGCCTTCGATTTATCTCATTTTTATCACCATTTTTAAAATAGGGACACGTCCTAGTCTAAGCGATATTTCGTGCCAAATAAAAGCCCATATCTTATCGATATGGGCTTTTTTGTGACGTATAAATAGCGTACGGATATGACCAGTATGGCGATATTAAGCCGCAGCCAATGCTTGTGCCAGATCGGCTTTGATGTCGTCGATATGCTCGATACCGATAGAGAGACGCACCATGTCAGCACTGACCCCAGCGTTGGCAAGCTCTTGCTCATTGAGCTGGCGATGGGTGGTGGTCGCTGGGTGACACGCCAACGATTTGGCATCACCGATATTGACCAAGCGCGTGATCATCTGCAGCGCATCGATAAAGCGGGCGCCAGCCTCCAGCCCGCCTTTTACCCCAAAGGTTAAAATAGCAGAAGGCGTACCTTTCATGTATTTTTTGGCCAGCTCGTGCTCAGGGTGGTCCGATAGACCTGCGTACTTAACCCACGCAACTTTGTCATGGTCGCGCAGATACTCAGCGACGGCCTGGGCATTTTGTACATGGCGCTCCATACGTAGGCTGAGCGTCTCCATACCTTGCAAAATACCAAAGGCATTTAATGGGCTGATTGCCGCCCCAGTATTGCGTAGCGGTGCCACACGGGCACGAGCGATAAACGCCGCAGCGCCGACGTCTTTGACAAAATTGACACCGTGATAGCTCTCATCTGGGGTATTGAGCAGCGGGAAACGCTCAGGATAGTCGCCCCAAGGGAACGTACCACTATCGACAATCGCGCCGCCGATCGAGGTGCCCGTACCGCTCATGTACTTGGTCAATGAATGAATGACAATATCCGCGCCAAACTCAAACGGGCGGCAGAGCGCAGGCGTTGCCACCGTACTATCGATTACCACAGGCACGCCATACTCGTGAGCGATATCACTTAGCGCTTGGATATCTACGATATTGCCCAGCGGATTGCCGATACTCTCAGCAAACACCATTTTGGTCTTATCATCGATAAGATCGCGAATTGCTTCTGGCTCTTTGTGGTCAAAAAAACGTACTTCAATGCCTTGACGCGGTAGCGCATGGGCAAACAAATTATAAGTACCGCCATATAGCGTCGATACCGCAACGATATTATCACCCGCTTCACAAATCGTCTGAATGGCATACGTGATGGCCGCCATGCCTGACGCCACCGCCAGCGCTCCGATACCGCCTTCTAATGCAGCCACCCGCTCTTCTAGTACCGCATTGGTTGGGTTCATGATACGGGTATAGATATTGCCTGCGACCTTGAGATCAAACAAGTCAGCACCGTGCTGGGTGTTGTCAAACGCGTATGAGCTGGTGTGATAAATGGGTACGGCGACCGCTTTGGTCGTTGGCTCAACTTGGTATCCGGCATGGATGGCCAAGGTTTCAAGACGCGGTGTATTTTGGTTTTGCTGGTCTGGTTGTCCGTCACTCATGCTGTGCTCCTGTGTAGGTATTTATGATTCAATAAGGATATCATGATAAAAAATGTCAAATCGTTATCTTTACGCTGCTGTCGCTAAACGCCATCTACAAAAACGATAGGCATAAAAAAAGCTGAGTTAATCATAACTCAACTTCTTTATGAAAAGAATAGCAAATCATTCATCTCTTAATGACAAAAACTCATAAGCAACCATACTATTTGATCTAAGTAGCTTTATTTAAGATTTAAGTAGCGTTGTCTAAGCTGAATGGTTTGAGCGACTTTGCCGCGCCGATTATTTATAATACGCATTTTCAGTACGGCTGTGGTCGGTTTCGTCAACCACTTGCGTCAGCTCAGGAATCTGCTGCTTAAGCTGGACTTCGACACCTTGGCGTAAGGTCATATCCACCGCTGAGCAGCCCTGACAGCCACCACCGAACTTTAGCACGGCTGTCAGACCAACGCCTTCTTCGTCGATCAGGTCTAGCAAGTCCACCATACCGCCGTGCGCGGCCAAGCCTGGGTTAATCTCTGATTGCAAGATATAGTTGATACGCTCTTCGACACTGGCGTCAGCACCGACCTTTGGTACTTTTGAGTTTGGCGCACGGAAGGTGAGCTGCCCACCAAAACGGTCTTTATTATAATCAATCACCGCATCTTCTAAGTACGGCACTGAAGCCGCCTCGATAAACGCCGAAAAATCGTCATACGTGAGCACCAAATCTGCGCTGTCTTCTTCGCCTGGCTGATTGTACGCCATGCAGCACTCGGCGCGCGGCGTCCCTGGATGCTCAACAAAAATACGGACACCGATACCGTCGGTGTCTTGCTTGGCCAACAAATCGGCCAAATAACCTTGCGCCGACTCTGTGATAGTGATGTTACTTTTTACGTCCGCTTGCTCAGTATCTAGCGCTGACTCATAGTCTGCTGACTGATCCAACTGATTAGCAGCTTGATTGTGCTCACTCATAATGTTTCCTATGTGTTATGACACAAACGCGATACCTGTCGTGGCTACTGTGTCGTGAATGTAGAGTGTGTAACGATAAGGGGGTACCAACTGCACCGATTTATCATCTGATGGGCGTATCTGTCACGGGTTGCTCACGCCTACCAAGGCTTTGTGGCATTTATACTCATTATTATAGCGTATTCAGGCGACAATTCCGACTACCCCACTGCGAATTAACACCGCTTGCAGACAGCCTTGCCCTGTGTCTGATCGTTGATATGCTCTTCTTTATATAAAGACGACTCTCATATTTATCAAGCAGCACCTCCGTGGTTGTTTCTCAACGCTTGACGCTTTGACCTCTGATGCTCTAATTCTTGATGCTCTAATTCCTAGCGCCTTATTTCTGATGCCTTTATTATTTATCGCTCAATTTGCTTCATTCATATACTCATTTGGCTAGGTTGGTCACAAAACGGCCATCAAAGACTCATCAATTATGGTATAACTAAGCGGCAGTTATAGGGATATTGTGATAAAAACTGAGGATAAAAGAGCGCTTTATGATGACACGGACGCGGCATCTAGTGACGACCAAGGACGGCGAGCAAATAGCCGTTTGGCGGGTAGCAGACAGTATCAAACAACACGCGGACGCAATGGCTGGCGCACCTTGCGCCCCTGACACAAGCGTCAAGGCACAAAATATATTTTTGACCCATGGCACCTTTTCAGACAAACAAACCTGTCTAAAAATCGCCGAGTATCTGGCCGGTCTGGGCCATCAGTGCTACATCATGGAGTGGCGCGGCCATGGCGACAGCCCAGCGCCTAAAGAAGCGTTTGATTTTGAGACCGTCGCAACCTATGATTATGAGGCGACTTTTCGCTACTTTTTTGATGAATTACAACTCAATAATCTGCACTGCGTCACCCATAGCGGCGGCGGCTTGGGCCTGACGATGTTTTTGATTCAATATCCAGATTATATCGATAAAATCAACAGCGCCACTATGTTTGCCTGTCAAGCGTTTGGGGCGGCCGCCAGCCCTATCAGCTACGCCAAGATACTTGCTGCCAAGCTTGTGACAAAAGCGGTCGGTTATATCCCTGCCAAAAAGCTCAAACTGGGGCCGATCAACGAAAGCTATCACACCATGAACCAGTGGTTTGATTGGAACTTGCAACAAAACTTTAATAGCAGCCGCAAACAGTTTGCCGACAATGCCCCTTTTGATTATCGACAGCACATGCCGATGGTTACGATGCCTATCTATGCCATCAGTGCCAAGGGTGATAACTTCATCTCCCCAACCGCTGGCTGTCGGCGGTTTTTTGATGCCTTTAACCGCGCTACTAATAGCAGCCCTTCTTCTGCCCCCACCTCTACTAATAATAACGCTACCAATGTCTTTCGAGAGTATGCGCGCAGCCGTGGTGATTTAGACGATTATACCCATAGCCGCATTATGATTAGCCGTCATGCAGCGACAGAGATTTGGCCAACGGTCGCCGCTTGGATCGAACAGCACGCCAGATGACTTGATCGTTATAGCGCCAGATGATCACCACCGTAAAGGTGTTAGCGTCTGCTCGCTCCTTTTTTGGTAAATCAGCAAACCCATACACGGTATAAAACATCTTTGCACTTGTCAGTGGCACTGCTGCTGTGTCATATTGGCAGCATGGTTTTTAACCTTTATTTTTATTAATGAAATATCAATGGCAGGACAGTGGCACATATGGGTGATTCAGTAGAGCAGCAAACAGATAAGCGCAGACACTATCGTTATCTGGTCTTTATCGGACGTTTTCAGCCTTTTCATCAAGGGCATAAAGCGGTCGTCGACGAGGCGCTACAGCGCGCTGATGAAGTGATTATGCTGATTGGCTCAGCCAACCTACCACGCAGCCTACGCAATCCTTTTAGCGTCGCTGAGCGTGCCGCGATGATTAAGGGCGCGTACTCATCTGCTGATGCCGCGCGCATCCACTGCGTGGGGTTAGATGATGCACTATATAATGACACGCGCTGGCTTCAATACGTACAAGCCGGTGTCAAATCTGTCACAGGTGATTTGCAAAGTGATATCGGCCTGATAGGCCACTCAAAAGACAGCTCGTCGTATTATCTATCATTGTTTCCCAACTGGGATTCTGTCTCCGTTCCCAATTATCACAACCTATCAGCCACGCCTATCCGCGACAGCTATCTGATGGGGGCGACGCCAACACCTGAGCGTACGCCTGAGTCCACCCGTCAAGTGCTCGATGATTTCAAAAAAACCGAAGACTATCAACAGCTGCACGAAGAAGCCGATTTTATCGATAAATATAAAAGACAATGGCAGGCTGCGCCCTATCCGCCCACCTTTATGACTGCTGATGCGCTGATTGTACAATCAGGCCATATCTTATTGGTAGAACGCCGCAGCATGCCAGGACGTGGGCTTTGGGCGTTGCCCGGTGGGTTTGTGAACCCAAAAGAGACCTTGTTTGATGCCTGTATCCGTGAGCTACGCGAGGAGACACGGCTCAAAGTCCCTGAGCCAGTATTACGCGGCTCTTGCCATAGTCAGCATACCTTTGACGATCCGTACCGCTCCGCGCGCGGTCGTACGATTACCCAAGCGTTTTATTTTCAGCTAAAAAACGACCCGAAAGGCTTGCCCAAAGTCAAAGGCGGCGACGATGCGGCCAAGGCTTTTTGGCTGCCGCTGGCTGAGCTGGACGCCACCATGATGTTTGAAGACCACTATGCGATCATTACCAAAATGGTAGGGCTATAATAGGCAAACAGCGCGCTGAGTCTTTATGATTATTGTGTTAAAAGCAGGCTAAGTAACGTTTTTATGCCGGCACCGATAGACGGTAACGGCTCACCGCCGCAGCTGTCATATAACAAGGCAGCCGCGGCATCTCAACGCAGAGGAGTTCTGTGATGTACACTGGCAATCTGAGTAACTTAATCTTAAATAGCGACAGCTACAAGACCTCACATTGGGTGCAATACCCAAGCGGTAGTGAGTATCTGTCAAGCTACATTGAGGCGCGTAAAGGCGACTACGACGTGGTGTTTTTTGGTCTACAAGCTTTTATCAAAGAGTACCTCAGCACCCCTATCACCCATCAAGATATCGATGAAGCCGAAATGGTCATTCAAGCGCATGGCTTGACGTTTAACCGTGCAGGCTGGGAGCGTTTGGTCGATAAACACGGTGGCTACCTGCCACTACGTATCGAGGCCGTCCCTGAAGGCAGCGTCGTCCCTATCTCAAACGTCGTCTGCCAAGTCATCAATACCGATCCTGAGTTTTACTGGCTACCAAGCTATATCGAGACCGCACTGCTACGCGCTATTTGGTACCCCTCCACCGTCGCTAGCGTCTCGCATTACTGTAAAAGCATCATTCGTCAGGCCCTAGAAAAGTCTGCCGACAATAGCGACTCGCTTACGTTTCGGCTGCATGATTTTGGCGCGCGCGGTGCCTCTAGCCAAGAATCAGTCGCTTTAGGCAGTTTGGCACATTTGGTAAACTTTGCAGGGACCGACTCGATGACGGCGCTGGTCGCCGCCAGCCGTTGGTATCGGATGGATAAAGACATGCCAGCGTTTTCGATTCCGGCCGCCGAGCACAGTACCATGACCGCTTGGGGCCGCGACGGCGAGACAGCCGCCTTTGCCAATATGCTTACGCAGTTTGGCGGCGCGGGCAAAAGTGTCTCTGTGGTCTCTGACAGCTACGACTTATGGAACGCCATAGATAATATCTGGGGCGGCCGCCTCAAAGACGAGGTCCGAAACATGGGCGGCACGCTGATCATCAGACCAGACAGCGGCGAGCCTGCCAAAGTGGTACGCGAAGCTTTAGAGCGCTTGGCTGTGAAGTTTGGCACCACTATCAATCGTAAAGGCTATAAGGTATTGCCAGATTATGTGCGTATCATCCAAGGTGATGGTATCGGCCCAAACACTTTGGGCAGCATCATCGATGTGGTACTAAAGGCTGGGTTTAGCGCAGATAACATCACCTTTGGGATGGGCGGCGGATTATTGCAGCAAGTCAACCGCGACACCATGAGCTGGGCGATGAAAGCCAGCGCCATTTGTATCGATGGCGTTTGGAAGGATATCTATAAGGACCCTGTGACCAGTCGCTCAAAACGTTCAAAAAAAGGCCGCTTGGCGTTGATCAATCAGACCCAAGGCCAACCAAAAACCATCAAACTCGACGACTTATCGACTGCTGACAACCTACTACGCGATGTGTATGTCGACGGTAAGCTGTTGATCGACGACAGCCTGACCACCATTCGGAAGCGTGCAGGATGGTAGCTTCTCTAAACTTATCCAAAAAAGATATGCTGCTTGCGCCAATTTATCTGTATCAAGGTATCAAGGTCAAACGTGATACGGTACGCCTCCCTGAGCCTACCGGTGAGAGATGCGGCCGGGTCACTCTAGTATCAGCGACTAAGACGCTCGCCCAAGCATCGAAGCCTGCGCTACAGTTGATGATCGTCGGCGACTCCGCAGCAGCAGGGGTCGGGACGTTGACACAGCAAGAAGCACTGGCAGGCAAGCTAATCCCCATGCTGCAGCAACAGCCAATTATTCATAGCCAGTTTGCTGAGATTGTCTGGTCGTTGCAGGCGACGACGGGGCACACCAGCTTTGATATTTTGCGGCGATTGTATGTGCTGTCTGCACCCATCGAGCCTGTTGATATCATGGTTTTGAGCGTCGGGGTCAATGACACCACAGCGAACGTCTCCCCCGACCAGTGGCAACGGCAACTCGAGCAGATCATCACCATTGCTCAGCGCAAATTTGGCGCGCGCAAGATTGTCTTCTCAAGCCTACCACCGATGGCGCAAATGCCAGCACTACCCGCGCCGCTCAACGCCTTTATCGGTGCCAAAGCCATGGCACTCGACAAGGTATTACAAAACGTGTGCCAGGCTCAGGGCGGTGTACACTACATGGCCGCTGACTTTGCGATGATGGCCGAAATGCACAGCGGCAGCGGCCCCATTGATAGCGCGGCGATGTTTGCCAGTGATGGCTTTCACCCCAGCGGCTTGACTTATGGCTTGTGGGCGCAGCAGCTGGCGGCGCTAATCGCACAGCTCCTTGAGCGCTAACAGATGCTGGCTGATTTGACATAAAAAAACCGCTGATTATTCAGCGGTTTTTTTATACTGCGCCATATAACATGACGCGATAAGCGCATATTACTCAGCAGAGTCAGCCGCTTTTTTGCTACGGCCACTGAATGCACCAAAGCGTTTGTTAAAGCTAGCAACACGGCCTTCAGTAGAGGTTTTACGCTGCTCGCCTGTATAGAATGGGTGCGATGCACTTGAGATATCAAGTGGGAAGTATGGGTATTCTTTACCTTCGTACTCACGAGTGGCTTTTGTGCTGACCGTTGAGCGAGTCAAGAAAAACACATCAGCGTTGGTGTCGTGAAACAAAACTTCTTGGTAGTTAGGATGGATATCTTTACGCATAATAATCTCTCTATGTCCGATGTATGTATCAGGCGGCTTGATGAGCAATCAAACACATGCTGGCATACGTAACTGAGGCACTAAGGACATGTCTAAGAGTGGCAACTGCATCACTGGCTTATTCCAGCACCCAACACCACGCCTCTGTTCACTTAGCCTTTCCCCAGCGGGAAAATCAAACCGCGATTTTAACGGTTTTTGGCATTTGATGCAAGAGCGTGTCCCAACTTTGCGCGGCATCTTTTACTCACACTAGAGCCGTGATGGCACTTCTACGCCGCTCCCTGCTAAATTAAAAACCTGTACTCACACTTTTATATTCAATATATTACATAAAAGCCTTTCTCTTCTTGTTTACCCCTTGGTTTGTTGATATATTCTTACATGCGGATTTATGAATACAAACCTCTGAGGGAGCAGAAGGATGGATACCGTACAGATAGATTTTCTTAATATCGATCAACAATGGGACAAAAAAATAAAACACTGTCATTTTGATATATATCATTTATCAGGCTGGGTGGCGGCTTCGGCGATAGTCGATAAAGGCACGCCGATGGGACTGATAGCCACCTATAAAAACAAACAACTTTTTTTGCCCATTATCATCCGCAAAATAGACTCGGCATACTGGGATGCAACCACCACTTACGGCTATGGTGGCCCACTGATGGACAAGTCGCTTAGTGATGCGGAGGCAGATTGTATGCTGCAAGCAGTGAAGGAGCGGCTTTTTGCTAAAGGCTGCGTGTCGTTATTTATGCGCCTGCACCCTATTATCAATAAAGTCTGGATACCGACGGTTGGTAAGGCTTTGACTCATGGCCTTACACTGATGTCTGATCTGAGTCAGTCTGAGGCCGCGCACTGGAGCGAGACGCAAAACCGTCATCGCCGAGGCATCAAAAAAGCCATCAAGCATAATGTCGTGACCAAAATTGAGCGGTTGACCAAAGCCAGTGCGCTGGTGTTTTCTGCCATTTATAAAGAAACCATGGCGCATGTGCAGGCCGATCAATACTATTTTTTTGATGACGATTACTTTTTTAATCTGCTAGAAAACCTACAAGACCGGATACTACTCATCACCGCCTATCAAGACGATACGCCGATTGCGTCTGCTATTTATACCCTCTGCCGAGAGTCTGGCATTATACAGTTTCACCTCGGCGGCACGTGCGGTGCCTACTCTCATCTGCAGCCCTCCAAGCTAATTACTCATACCGCCCGCAGTTGGGGTAGAGAAAATAACTATCAAATTCTCCACTTAGGCGGCGGTGTGGGCGCGGCGCTGGATTCTTTATACGAGTACAAAAAGGGCTTTAGCTCACAAGAGTTGCTGTTTAAGACCTATAGGCTCATCATCAACCCAGACAAGTATGCCAAGCTGGTAGCCGCGCGTAGACTGACCCCAGATGAGTCACATTCAGACTTTTTCCCCTTATATAGAAAACCTGCCACCACCGTGCCTGCGGTAAAAACCGCACCAGCTGAAGCGCTCGCAGATATATAAAGCGCCCTTGTCACGTCCGTCTTTTATACGACCATCATCTTAATCACCATCACCCTAACAGTCATAAGCCAACACAAAAAGCAGCCACCATCATGGCTGCTCTTGACTAGGGCATATCTTTATTTTAAAAATGTGGATAAAAGTAAGACACATTGCTGTCAAATAAAAAAGTGAGTACCGGTAGCGCTGTCGCTGTTTTAAGGTTTGTTCACTATATATAGTTAGCTGAATGTAAAACTGTTATGAATTTAGACGCGCTACTGGTATAAATTTTACTTGCGTGCTGCGTTCCCAGAGGCTGCGCAACCTACGTTTAAAAATAGCATCCCAGTAGCGCTATGACATTTTTAGAATGTATCGACTATAGCGCAGGCTAAAACGCGGCATTTGTCTTAATGTGCACTGTTACAAAAGCCGGATTATTTTACAAAAGTCAACGCTACTTGCAGCGGTCACCCTTTATCGTTTGGGCTAATTTTTATTCTAAAACCAGCAGACTGCCTACCTTTTATACCAAGGCGCCTTATCGCTTTATACAGGCTCTGGGTTGTCTTGCTCTTGGCTCTACTGACAAAACTCATGCATGTACTTACGTATTTGTCATCTTATGCTCGCCTCAACTTTCGTAAAATATCCCCTATATTAAAACAGCTTTATACGAACGATCAGCATTGACTAACAATGACGATAAGATGTTGAAGTTGGCGATAGGCGCACGCATATCAAAAGCGACCGACCCTATAATTAATAAGTGCAGCCTAAGCGCGGCTCAGGCTATTAAGGATATGACAACGACAATGACGCAATCCGTTTATCACAACACCAATTCTAGCCATAGCGGCATACCAGCAAATACAGCCACTGATGAAGCATCGGCGAAGACGGCGGACATGCCGCGACCGGCAAAGCGTGTGGGTATCTTAGGCGGCGGTACGGCAGGCGCGACGATTGCCATTCGCTTGGCTGCATTGGGGCTTGAGACGTATGTGTTTGAAAAAAAACAATCTCTCATCGACGGCCCACCAATGTGCCACTTGCATGCCGGCGGCAACTTGTATCGCGAAATCCCTGACGAAGACTGCGTCGCCTTACTCAAGCAGTGTATCGATATTTTGCGCTTATACCCTTATACCATCGATGTGCGCCCCACCGTGTTTGCCGTCCCGACACGCGATGAGGGCTTGCCTGAGGATTTGTTACCACGTCTTGAGATTTTGACAGACGCCTATCGCGAGCTGATCGCGCAGGACCCAAACAATAAAGTCTTGGGCGAGCCTGAGGACTACTATCAGCTCTATAACCATGAGCAGTTGCTGGCGCTGGCCGAGCGTGAGCAAGTCGCCATTCCTCGCACCGTCGATGAGTGGATGATACCAGTTGCCAAGTATCTGGATTTAAACAAAGTCAAGTTCCCGCTTATCGTCGTCCAAGAGTACGGCTGGAATATCTTTCGCCTTGCCGCGTCAGCACAGCTGGCATTGGCAGAGTATGAGCACTCTCATGTGTTTACCGATACGACGGTGACACAGGTCATGCCTGTCGATTGTGAAAACTGTACAAACGCCGATCACCATGTGACCAAATGGCGCATCGACTACCAATCAGCAAGCAGCTCGACAGAGGCGGTGCAAGAAGACGCTATCGAGGTCGACTACCTGATCAATGCGTGCGGATTTCGTACGGGCATCATCGATGATATGGTCGGTGTCGCCGTCACCCGTATGGTCGAATTTAAGTCCTCCTATATCACCCACTGGGGCGAAGCTGGTGGTCAGATACCCGAGATCATCGTCTACGGCAATCGCGGCACCCCTGAGGGGATGGCGCAGCTGACACCTTATCCTGATGGTTATTTTCAGATTCATGGCATGAGTCATGCCATTACTTTGTTTGATGATGGGTTGGTGGCGTCGAATACTGACAGCGCCCAGCCCAAGCTACCGCAGCAGTACGTACACTACATCGAGGATGGCTGGGACAAAGCGCCGCTACAAGCGCGTAGCCAACAAGCCATCGAGTATGTGGCGCAGTTTGTACCGACCTTTCATAGTGCTCGTACCGTTGGCAATGCCCTATATGGTGGGCAGCAAATCCCTGGAGAAGACGATACTTTGCGCGTCGCTGACGTCAGCTTGTATGCCGATATCCGCTATGCCCGTGCAGAAAACGTCAAAGCCTCCTCGACCTTGATTGCAGCGGATCAAATCGTCAATGAGCTGGCTGATCTGGGTTTGGTGACAACAGATACGCCCGCAAACCGTCACCGCTATGCTCATAAATGGCCATATCTGACGCACAACGATAGCTTGACCATCGATAGTGTGGCTCGCGAGCTGGCTGAGCAGCGCGGTTTTCCAGTGGCCATGGCGGGAGTAAACCATGGTATCCGTGAGGCCATACTGTCTAGCTTATGAGGCATCGTTTATCTTGGCTTATTTTTGCTTCTATCTCGCTCACAGCGCAGACGAGGCAAAACTCCTACTCAATAATTCAATAAAAAAAGCGCAGACCACCGCTATTAGATGGTCTGCGCTTTTTGGCCTCTGAGCGTCTTGCTCTCTGAGAGCTTTAATCTCTGAGTTTGGCAACCTGTGAGACTTTGCACAATTTAGCTTTCGCTGCCCACCATTTTTTCGGTATCGACAGCATCGTCGATGGTGACCACCGTCTTTAGCATCTCAATCGCTTCACCGATGGTATTACACACCACCAGACGCGCCAAATCTTCTTGCTTCATAAACCCTTGCTCAGCGGTATAGGCCAAGTGCTCTATCATCCGGTCATAAAACCCATTGATATTCAGAATAATCATGGGTTTTTCGTGCTGATAAAGCTGACGCCACGTGGCAATCTCCATGATCTCCTCGAGCGTGCCAAGCCCACCCGGTAAGGTGATAAAAGCATCGGCATACTCTGCCATGACGGTTTTGCGCGTATGCATGGTGTCGGTCAAATGTAGGCGCGTCAACTGATTGTGAGCGATTTCGTGTTTGAGCATAAAGGTTGGAATCACACCGACCGCTTGAGCGCCGCCGTTGACGACCTCATCCGCCACCGCCCCCATCAGCCCGATGCTAGCACCGCCATAGACCAGACCCATGCCGTTTTTTGCCAGCGCAAGTCCCAGCTCGCGAGCGGCTTGCTCATACACCTCATGATTACCTAGGCGCGAGCCGCAATACACCGCAACCAACGGCATGGTCAGTGAGGATTTATCAACGGCTTTTTCGATATTGGTGATATCTTGACTGGTGATGACTTCATAAGTGTCGTTATTGATTTTCATTTGCATAGTGCTTCCTTAATTTTTATATTATTGTTTTTAGGTGAGTGATCAGTTGATTGATGACGATAAAAATGTGACAAAGCGCCGCTCCAGTCATAGCGTATAGAACTTACAAGTCATCATTGCCCGCCTCAGCTACCCTCATTTATCTTAACATAAGCGGTGCTGTTACATGAGCTTGATATCATCAAAGCCGCGCATCAGAGTCTCATAACGGACTGACCATCACGCCGTTAGAGCCAGCAGATCTGCCCAAACCTTGTAGCCGCCACAACCATAAAATACCAGCCCCCACACTATAGATCAGACCATAAGGCCAACTCATGGAAGAACCGAAAAACTCCCTACCAACAGACAGCCATGTCATAAAAACCGATGCCCTGAGTATCATGACTGAACGCAATCAGCCGCTAGCCGCGACAGTATATCGCCCGCAACATACAACAAAAGCGGCAGTCATGATAGCGCCTGCCACTGGTATTAAACGTCAGTTTTATCACCATTTTGCCACTTATTTGGCCACGTGCGGTTTTGGTGTATTGACCTTTGACAACGAAGGTATCGGCGAGTCGTTAAGCACTGAGCTGCCCAAATGTGACGCCTCATTGATCAGTTGGGGGCGTCATGACCTGCCAGCCGTGCTTGACGCCCTGCAAGATGAGTTTGCCGATACCACATATCACATCATCGGTCACAGTGCCGGCGGTCAGCTGATTGGCTTGATGCCAAACTATCATACCGTACAGTCTGTATTCAATGTCGCCTGCTCGTCAGGGCAAATCAAAAACATGGACATGCCCTATAAGCTCAAGGCCATGGGTTTTATGGATGCTTTTATTCCACTTAGTAACTTGGTATTAGGCTATACACCAGCGGATAAAATCGGTATGGGCGAGCCATTACCACGCGGCGTTGCTCGGCAGTGGCGCGAGTGGTGCAATGGCTCAGGCTATATTAAAACCGCCTTTGGTCACAGCATACATACTCATTTTTACGATGAGCTTAGCATGCCCGCTTTGTGGCTAGGGTTTAGCGACGATGATATCGCCAACAGCGACAATATAGACGACATGATACGTGTGTTTACCAAGATGCCTGCCAAAAAGCGTTTTTATACCCCGCAAGATTTTGGTTTAAGTCATATCGGTCATATGCGCTATTTTAGTCGCCGCACCCATGCAAAAGCCCCAGCACTATGGCAAATGGCGGTGGACTGGTTGGAGCAGCAGCGTTAGAGCATGGCTTTTTAAGGCGTCAATCTTTTTGCGCATCTTCTGCTTTGACACGTTGACGTAGAGCAGAGTACAGCGACGGCTGCAAATTATGGATATTACCTAGCATCCACTTGATATAGCCAATGGGGACTTCGGTGATAAGTCGGCCTTTATATTTGCCAAATGGCATCCTACTGGCAGGATTGGCTTGATTGGCGATGGCATGAGCCGCGGCAAAGTCTGTCGGCGCGATTTGTAAACGCGTGCAGCATGCTTGATACAGCAAATAACACATACGGGCGTCACCCAGCGCATCATGGGCGGCGCAGGTCAGCTCACTCGCTGCAGACTTACCCAGCAGTTGCTCGATACATTTAGACTGACCGTAGTAGCGCCACTCTGGGAAGGCCACACGGGCGAGCCGCACCGTACAGATCAGCTTGGTAGTCGGACGGCCTATCACGCGCCAGTCAAAGCGCACATTATGGCCGATGAGGTAGGTGGGCAAATCAAACGCTTGTAGATCAAAACGCTCAAGACCCGCCACATCATCGTCGGTGATACCGTGTACTTTGATGACCACCGGTGAGATGGCACGGCCACTATTAAAGTACTTCATCCACTCAAACCCCGTCGCTACGTTGATGGTAGCAACCTGAATCGGTCTTGGGTCACGGCCTTGATCGGTTTCGGTATCGATAACCAAAGCAGTATCAGTCAGACTTGGCATATTGAGGCAATCAGTCATAAAGCTCGCTGTAGCACGTTGGGTATCCATAATCGATAACAGTCTGTTTTATCCAGCGCAAACAACGCACGGTATCCCATAGACTGCCTTGTTGTTTATGGGGCTAAAAGCCAAAGATAACAAGCAGATATAACAATGCGATACAAACCTGCTAGCGCAGGTCTCTTATAATATCTATAACCATACTGACAAAGGATCGCTATGATCGCCGATGGCAACAAGCCACCACCAAGGCCCAATCCACCACCGCAGCCTAGGTTTTTTCGCCGCCTGCTCAAGCTGCTGATTAGAGCAGCAGTATTGTTGATGTTATTGTTTGTATTAGACAGATTATGGCCCAGCATCAGCCAGCAAACCCAATCCTTTGTCATCGCCAAATGGCAACAGCTCAGATTATTGCAGCAAGATCTGCCAACAGAAAACAGCCTGCCCTCGCCACTGCCTCAGCAAAACCTAAGCGACACGTGGGGCGCAGCGCGCAGTCAAGGCCGCACACACGAAGGGATCGATATATTTGCCGCGCGAGGCACACCGATACAAGCGACGACAGCAGGCATCGTCAGTAAGGTTGGCGAAAACACCCTAGGCGGGCGTGTGGTGGTCATCGTCGGTCCTGGCGGCGCTGGCCACTACTATGCGCACTTAGAGGAGTATGCCGATATCGCCCCCAATGACTGGGTCGATGCGGGTGATATCATCGGCTATGTCGGCGATAGCGGCAACGCCAAGGGCACACCGCCGCACGTACATTATGGGATTTATATCCAAGGCAATGCGGTCAACCCCTACCCGCTTTTGCAAAAATCCGAGCCTGCCCGGTAGCCTGTCATGATAAGCACGACAATTGCTTGCGTATCCATCTGACATTGGCTAATAGCCATCAAATATTATATTAATAGCCATCAAACCTCAGCTAATGGCCGCAGAGCGCACGTAATTTGGCGGAAACACCGCACTAAATGTCGAGCCGCTGCCTTCTACCGACTTGATTTGTAGGTTGGTTTCATGCTGGTATAAGACGTGTTTGACGATAGCCAGCCCTAAGCCTGTGCCACCTGTGGCACGGCTACGACCCTTGTCGATACGATAAAAACGCTCTGTCAGGCGGGCAATGTGCTGCGGCGCAATACCGATGCCATTGTCCTCGACGGCGAAACGGCAACCCTCTGCTGTTTTGGTCCAGCTGACGGTGATATCGCCACCTTTTGGCGTGTATTTAATCGCATTGATCACCAGGTTGGATAAGGCACTGGTCAGATATATCTCTGAGCCGTACAGCCCATCATAGGTATCTATCTGTAGATGGATGCTATGACCGTACTCTTGATTGTAGGCCTGTGCATCATCATAGATATGAGTCAGCAGCTTGATCATATCGATATAATGCAGCTCATGAGTCTCTTCGATTTCGATACGCGATAGCAGCAATAAATCATTGACGATTCTATTCATGCGCGCTGTCTGCTGGGTCATCAGCTCAAAGCCGCGCTTCCAGTGCGGCGGCATGTCTGGCTGATCCGAAAAGTTTTCTAAATACCCCATCATTACGGTCAGCGGCGTACGCAGCTCATGCGAAACGTTGGCCACAAAGTCGCGGCGCATCTCTTCTAGATGATGCAGACGCGTCACATCGTAGATGATCAATAGCTTTTCGTCGGCAAATGGAGTCAGCTCACACTTTAAATAGCGCTCAGGCGCGCGCCATGACTTTATATGTACGCCTTCGTCAGCCAGCGTCGGCGCTTGATAGTACTGACGAAACTCAGATGCGTCAATAAAGTCAAAAATACATCGGCCTTTATCTGCTGCCTGTAATAATAGTAAATCTTCAGCGGCCTGATTCCACCACTCCAGACCATCACTGTCATTGAGTAAAATCACCGCATCGCGCAGCGCCCGCAGCGCACTTCTTATTTTTTTTAATTGATCGGTGGTGTTTTGTAGCGCTATCGGCTCTGAGATATCTTGTTCGGTACATTGCTTTGACATTATGTTACTCATCCATTTTTCGTGACCTATTTTTTGCCCTACTTGTTATCTCGTTACTATAATGATGATTATCTCTATCTGCTAAGTGGCCCTTACTGGTAATCACTTACTGATAATTATGGTGATTATAGCTGGACTGGCAACAGAATTGCGGCGGCTATTTTGAGAGTATGAGCGCCGATCATTTGGCCTCAACAACGCTTGAGAAGCGATAACCAGTACCGCGCACCGTTTGTATCAGCTTATCGCAGTCATGAGGGCGCAGCAGTTTGCGTAGGCGTTTGATATGCACATCGATGGTTCTGTCTTCGATATAGACATTGCCGCCCCACACTTGATCAAGCAGCTGGGTGCGCGTATAGGCGCGCTCAGGATGGCTCATAAAAAACGCCAACAACCGATATTCGGTCGGTCCGACATCGATGATTTGCCCAGACGCCATGACTCGCTGGCTTTTGGGGTCGAGGCTTAACTTGCCTATCTCAATAGCCTTGTCGGCGCTCAAAGCATTGCTACGGCGCAACACCGCTTTGATCCTTGAGATCAGCTCGCGCGTCGAAAAAGGCTTGGTCATATAATCATCTGCACCCGCATCCAGACCGTGCACCTTGCTGTCCTCTTCGCTTTTGGCTGTCAGCATGATGACGGGTATCTCAGCGAGTAGCTCATCACTTTTGAGCATACGACAAAAATCAATGCCGCTTTTGTCCCCAGGCAGCATCCAATCTAGCAAAATCAGCGCTGGCCGATGGTCGACCACTTGTTGGTGCGCCTCTGATACGTCCGTTGCCTGCAAGCTATCAAAACCGGCCATCTCTAGCGTCATTACGACCATCTCGCGGATTGCAGGTTCGTCTTCAACAATCAAAATTTGCTCATTATACATAGGGTATTCTCAGTGATAAGGGACAAAACAGACGTATAAAAAAGAGCGGTAATCACTCGCCACTGCTTGTCTATTAAACGCGGTAATTGTGACAGTTTGATGACATTTGTCATTTAAGCGGCTGCTATAGACCAAGCCACTTCCCTTAAACAGACGGCACTCACCATCATGATTCACATTTGATGCTTTAGCTCACATCTAATATAAAATTCAGTGGCCCATCATTGATACTCGCAACCTGCATGTCTGCGCCAAACTGACCCGTCGCTACCTGAGGGTGCTGACTGTTGGCATAGTCGACTAGCTGAGCAAACAGTACGCGCGCCGCATCTGGTGGCATGGCACCGCCAAAATCAGGACGCCGGCCTTTGTCGGTCTTCGCCATCAGGGTGAACTGTGATATCAGCAGCAGCCCGCCAGCGACTTGCTGGACATTTTTGTCCAGTTTGCCATATTTGGTAGGGTCATCGTCGTTTTCAAAAATACGATAGCCAAGGATTTTATCAATCATTCGCTTGGCCGTTTGTAGGTCGTCTTCAGGCCCCAAACCGATATATGCCAGCACGCCGCGCTCGATACGCCCGACACAATCCCCATCGACGCTGACGCTCGCACCATGTACCCGCTGTATCAATGCTTTCATTTATGCTCCCTTACCAATTATGCTCATACAAACTTAGGCTGTCCATGATAAAATATCATCATTTATTTGCCTATTTACTACTCTCTCACCTTTATTTTGGTCGCCGTATTATGAATGTATTCACCACCTTGCAGCAGATTGTCCCGCAACAAAAGCTCAGTAAAGTCGCTGGCCGTTTGGCTGCCAGTCGCCACCCCTATGTCAAGCGCACCTTTATTCGTAGTTTTGCAAAAGCCTATCATATCAGCTTGGATGAGTATGAGCGCCAAAACTTAGGTGCTTATGAGAGCTTTAATGACTTTTTTACTCGCGAGTTAAAAGCAGACGCGCGCCCTATCGACGCCACGCCGCAGGGGATTGTCAGCCCAGCTGACGGCATCATCTCGCAGCTCGGTCAGATTGACGATCATAAGCTTTTGCAAGCCAAAGGGCGCTACTATGATATCGGCCAACTGCTGGCTGATAGCGAAGATGGACATTATTTTGCCGATGGCAGTTTTGCCACAGTCTATCTGGCACCCAGCAATTATCACCGCGTGCATATGCCATTTGCTGGTACCTTGACCAAAACCCGCTATGTGCCGGGCACACTGTTTTCTGTCAACAACACCACGGCTGCCAGCATACCTGACTTGTTTGCGCGCAATGAGCGTTTGGTGTGCCTGTTTGATACCGCCTACGGCAAAGCTGCGGTCGTGATGGTCGGTGCGATGATCGTCGCTGGTATTGAGACAGTCGCCACTGGCAAAATCAGCCGTACCGACGATATTCAAGAGGCCGAGCACGACATGAAGCTTGAAAAAGGCGATGAGCTTGGTCGCTTTTATTTAGGTTCAACAGCAATAGTAGTGTTGCCAAAAGGCGCAGAAGCAGCATGGCAAGACAATATGGTGGCTAATACTGATGTGCAAATGGGGCAACTGCTAGGCTTAGCAAACCCTATTAATATTGAAGAAACTTTGTAAGCTACAAAGCAAACTCTAAAAAGCTAAGCAATAAAAAGGGCCAATAGTATCATTCATACTATTGGCCCTTTGTGTAACCAGACTGTGAGAACTGATAGCAAGAATGGAAAACTAATAGCGAAAGTGCTTGGTAATAGGATAAGCAAACAGAATATTTTCTTCTTGCGTACCACGGCCAATATTATGAATAATAAGCGGCGTGCCGTCGGCGGCCTTATTATCGGAGACGATACCGATATGGGGTAAGTTACTATTTGGCAGCCGCCACGTCACAATATCACCAGCTTTAAAACTGTCTTTATCCGTAATAGATAGCGCCTGCCCGTGATGCTCAAAGTAAACTTCAAGGTTGGGCACACGGCGATGATCAATGTTTTTATCGGTTGATTTTAGACCCCAATGCTTCGGATACGTTGACCAGTTCGATTTCATGTCATGATTGACCAACTGCTGCAAATCGATGTTTTGCAAGCGATACGCACGTACTATCACGTCAGTGCAGACGCCGGTCTCTATTGGCACGTCTCCGCGAGGAAACGCCAACTTGCGATACGCAGGATCGTAGCTGACAGTGACACCGATTTGCTTTTTGGCATCCAGCGCCAGCTTATTACCACTACTAATAGGACTGGCAGCAACGGTTGGTTGTATGAGCATGACTGATAATACAACTGCTAGAAGACTCTTTGAACCGTAGCGCTTGTTCCTATTCATTCATTCTGCCTTGTTCTGATGGATATTTGGGTCATGTCATAGTGATCGAGATATTCATTAGATACTATTTAATTAAGTTGCTAATGGTTTTAAACGCCGGATCTTGGCTACTGCGGCACAGCTCAAACAAGATAGACTCAACCGTGCTGATCACTCCACCTGCACGGCGAATACGGCGAATGGCTTGTTTTTTGTCATACGGAAATCTCGAACCGACAGCGTCCCCGATGATGACCGGCTGCATACCGTTGTCTAACAAATCAAGCGCCGTTTGCATGACGCATACATGCGCCTCTGCCCCAAACAGCAACACAATACTGCGGTTTTGCTGCGCCAAATGGTGCCATGACTCATCGTTATCACACGCACTAAAGGTCACTTTTTCAAAGCTTTTGGCGTTGTTATCTGTAAGCACCTCACGAATCTCAGGCAGAGTATCGCCAAGGCCTTTTTTATACTGCTCGTTGAGCATGATAGGGATATCAAGCGCCTGCAGCCCCTTAATCAGTGTCACGGTTTTTTTGACGATATTTTCATGATCATAGATATGCGGGGTGAGTCGCTCTTGGACATCGATCAGCATCGCTTGGGTGTTTTCGCGGGCGATACGATACGTGCGGTCGGTAATCATGGTAGACATAGTACACTCCTTGTACGACTGACAATGATAGCTATATTATAGTGCTGGCTTATAGATTTTATTCATTTCATACGCTTGTTCGCTTCACTGTTATTTAGTCATAGATTTGTAGGGGCGTCAATGCAGATAATTTTTATTAACAATTATGAACAGGATATTAGGCTTGATTCATACTGTTTAGCTGGGGCGTATCATTAATCTAAGCATAAAACTTTAAATGGGTTAGTCTTTTAATAATGAACACCCCATTACTACATGTAATGACGTCTAGCATTACGTATAGTCTAATCCAAATAAAACCGATACAATCCTATTAACAATTGCATTTAATGAAATGAACCATGACTTATTCAATAGACTATCGCAAACAGGTACTTTTTAGCATCGCTGATGGTATGACCATAC
>NZ_CAJHBJ010000026.1:0-37155 GCF_904846595.1 Psychrobacter sp. HII-4
TATGGTCATACCATCAGCGATGCTAAAAAGTACCTGTTTGCGATAGTCTATTGAATAAGTCATGGTTCATTTCATTAAATGCAATTGTTAATAGGATTGTATCGGTTTTATTTGGATTAGACTATAGCCTTTGGCATAGCTAACAAGCTCACCGATATTCGGCACTGGCAGATCAGCTGCTGACAGCTTACGACCAGTGATTTGCTCTAATCGAGCGATAGCAATACGCTGCTGCTCTACTGCTGCTTGATACGAGTTTTGCTCTTGTAAGATGCGATTGGTTACTAAATCCATCTCGATACGCGCCGATACACCTTGATTGACTCGGCGCTGCATCATTTCCTCAAACTCTATCAACAGTTGCAGATTATCATAATAGACTTGCTGCTTAGACACAGCAGTGATATAGCTTTGCCATGCCTCAATGGTGGTTTTGGCGACTTGATTCTGTTGCTCGTAAATATACTCTGTGGCTGCTTTATCATCAAAAAGTGCTTGATTGACGTTGGCAGTAAGCTTGCCACCCGTCCATAATGACTGCCGTAGCTGAAACCGAGAGATCATGCCATCGTCACGATCATAGCCTGATGACAATGTCGGTGCTGGTAGCAAGTTGAGCTTGGCAGCACGGATACTCTCTGTCGTCGCCTGCTGCTCAGCACGTGCCGAACCAACGAGAGGATGGGTTTCAATCGCTTGGTCAATCAATGTATTAATATGCGTATCAGCATTGGCAAATGCCGCACTTGATAGCGTCATCAGTAACATACCTATTGCGGTTGTCGATACCAAAGGTGATAAGCTATGACGTAGTTTTTTTATGATAAAGCACCTTTTAAACATTGGCTTTTTGATCATTGCTTGGAATTGATCGGGATAAAAATAAAAGTGCAACATGATATTATGGCTTCTTTGCTGCTATTGTTTTTTAGATAATAACAAAGTTCATCGTGATGATTATCAATGCTTAAAGACGTATTGAAGCGTTTATTAAAAAGTTTTGAGCCCTCAGCGTCAACATATGGATTACCCTATGCCTCACCCTTCAGCGCCTACGCCAACGAGCAAACCAAAAGATCAGCCAATCCTAACCATCGTATTGGCTCTATTACTGCATGTTTTGCTAGCAATCGTTGTCTATTTTACCGTATTCGACCACAAAAAAACGTCTGAATCGCAAGCCTTAATAAATAAAAACCAGCCTATTACCAGCAAACCTATGATATCAGAAGACACTAAAATCACAATTGATCAAATAGCGGTTGATCAGGTCACAGTTGATGATACAGAGGTTTTTACCGCTAAAGTGAGCGCAAATACAGAACCTACCGCATCAGCAGCCCCCGTATCGAACAACAATACTGCGACCCAAAACCATAAACCGCAAGAGCATACACCATCCCAAAAGCCCCCTTCGTCACAAGAGCCGTCTGTTATAGAGACAAGCCGCAGCTCTTTGAGCAAGGATAGCGATGACAATGATGATCTTTCAGTGACGACTATCAATAACAGAGCTGTCAATGGTGAGCAACAAAATCTGTCTGGATATCGACTGCAGCAAACCAAAGAAACTCAGCAGCTAAATGCAGATATTGACAAAGACAGCGAACAACTCTCCAAGCTGATCAATGAGGTCAAGCAACGCAATCAACAGCAAATCGATGCGCAACAAGCCAACCAGCCTATAGAGCCGCCTACACTTGCCAGCCCCGCTGATGAGATGATGACGCCCGACTATCCTATCACGCCTATCACCTCACTAGATGAATCAGCGAACAACTAGATAGGTAACAAAAAAGCCATCGCAGGTATGGCTTTTTGGATATTGCTATTGCTGATATGTTTTGCGTTATATCACTGTGGTATTGATATCAGTGTCAATCATCACATTATAACTGCCGTTCGTATCACTAAAGCTGTAAACCTCATAAGTGTTACCGTTTTGGGTAGTGGTTGTATTGGTATTTGTCCAATCATTACCAGACAGCTCCACACTATCAGCATTGCTGCCATTGATAAACAGCGTGTTGTTACTATCGGTCATCTCAATGACATCACTGGTAGTAAGGTTAGTCAATGACTGTGCCCCATTACCCGTCATATCAATCACTTCCATATTATCAATCACGCTACTATCAAAGCCACTAAAGTCAATACTAGTATCTACTAACAAGGTGTCGATGCCGTCACCACCATCCATCAATAGATTGTCTGCAGAGAATACGATTTTATCGTTACCTGCACCGCCTATCAGCGTATTAGCACCTGTACCACCATTAAGGAAGTCATTGCCACTACCACCCGTTAAGATGTCATCACCTGCGCCGCCTTTATAATTCACAGCGACAGACTGGTCAGAAGCATCTACGATATCGTTTTCGGCAGTGCCTACAAATATTGGCGTAAAGGCGATATCAATAGATGCTGATTCTGTTACTTCATCTGACACACTGTCAGCCATACCTGTAGCTTTATCGGTCGTACTAAGCGCAAAGTCCAGATCTCCTTTTAACGGTATGGATGACTGAATTTGCAGGTCATTGATTTGCTCAGGGGTGATACCCGTTATGGTGTAGCTGTTAGCGGCATCATCCCACACGGCAGTCAACATTTCACCTGTACTCTTCACTCTAAAGCGTAAGACATCATCGGTTAAGCTCATACCATTACCAGTGACAACTATATTAACGGTCTCACTACCATCCGTATCTTGCATAGTTGCGTTTAGATTCAGCGTGGTCCACTTACCCTGACTACCAAGAACAGTAGAAGGATTAGCAGCTACCCCATCAGCGACTGGTTTGACTTCAAGATCAATCTCTAGCGGATCACTGATCATCCCGCTGTCATTGACCACTTTCATCTCGATACCAGACACGATACCACTAACGTTTTCCGGTGGCATGATGAATATATTTGACGTTTCGCCAGTATTAGTATCACCCAGTTTGGAGGCGTCAATAGACCATGAGTTATTACCACCAGAATTACCATTGTTACTTGCCAAGACGGGATTGCCATTAGCATCAGTATAGTAGACCAGATAACCATTAGGGATATTGTCTAAGGTGATGGCAGTAGCGGCATCAGTATTGTCTTTATCGATAGTCGCAATCTTATAGTCGATAGCAATCATAGTATCTTCATTACCGCTAGCAGTGGTTGTTGATTGATCACTCTTATCAGTAATACTTAGATTGTCTGGCTGCGACTCGACTGTGACGTCATAACTGTGCTTATAAGTCTTTGTACCACTGTCATGTCCGCTGATATTATGACTCTCTTTATGAGCGGCATAGACATCAACCGTTGCCGTGCCGTCCTCATTTTCGGCAGGCTCATAAAAAATAGGCGTGCCTACATCTACGATATAATAATCACCAGCTGGAATATCAGCAACGTCACCATCTGCCAATGTTACAAGCGTCAAATCGTTACCATTGTCATCCGTTAGTTTTCCGCTAGTGCCATTATCAGTCGTTAAACCAGACTCATCTAGCTGCAGATACAGCTTGTTATCAATAATCTCAACATTATTACCGTCAGCCGTGTTGGTTAAGTCGATCTCAATTTCTACTTTGGTGTCCTCATCCGTATCGACTATAGTGGTTTTACCATCATTGTCTATCGGATCCGTAACTGGCTTGATCTCAACCTTGACGTCGTCAACCTGCACTCGTTCCTCGCCACCATCTTTATCCAACGCAGTAAAGTTGGTATTAAAGGTAAGATCCTGACTGCCACCCGTCACGTTGGTACTAAAATCTTTCGGCGGAGTCACTGTCACTGCATCAAGAGCATCTTCTGGACTGAGGCTACTTGCATCATCCACACTGATGATCCATTTACCGCCAATCTGCTGCACGCTTATAGCTGGATTATCAGTAGATACCTCAGTGCCGACTGGCAGATCAGTCAAGGAAAAAGTATAAGCACTAACTGTATTAGCGGTAGCTGGGTTCAAGGTAGCGTCCAATATATCACCTAGAGTAAAGCTGATATCTTCTACCTGCGAAGGTATGACTGCCTTGCTAGTAAAGCTATCTATCAAGTTAGGCTGGGTAGGATCCTCACCGCCACCTGTCCTATCTATTGCGATCTCAAAGCTCTTGGTTACACGCGCTTCACTACCATCAGTGCCTTGACCATTGATATCTTGAGTGACACCCGTCACTGTAATATTGAAACTGCCTTCTGGTATATTAACCGTACTATCATTACGCTCAAGCACTAGCTCATAAGTCGCTGTAGTGTCGGTAATAGCTGGATCATTAGGGACATCAACGTACCAAACGCCATTTGATAAGATACCGCCTTGCACATTGAGACCATCAGGCACATCAGTCACTTCTAGACGAGTAAAGCTCTCTGAGCCGTCTTGATCAGCTGAAGATATAGATACGGTGACAGACGCCGTATTGTCATTACCGCTATTATCAATAGTGCCATCGTTTACATTCAAAATCATACTCGGCTGATCAGTAACCGCTTGGAAGGTCACATTAACAGTAGCACTACCTGAAGTGGACTCCTTAATCTCTGAATTATCAGTCAATTTAGCGGTGTCAGTATAAGTGTAGTCAAAGTCTATGCTGACATCATCATCGCTATGACGTTTATCGTCATCGTACATAATCTCGATTGTCTGATCGGGCGTAAATGTCAAAGTTGGTGGTGGGTTAGATGTTAAGTCCACTTCAGTACCGTCAACACGTAATATGACGTCTTTAGCCATTAGATCAGTTGCTGATAGCGTGATACTCTCAAGCACTTCTTGACCTTCAGTTAAACCGCCTTGATCTGTGGTTGTAAATGCTGATTCAAAGTCAATTGTCGCCCACAAGTCTTCAGTGGCAACGACTTGAGGATTGCTCATATTGCCATCGGCAGCATCAGGGGTCACTAGAATAGAAACGTCTTTGGTATCATGAGTCACACTGTCACCAGATTTGGTCTCTGTCGTGGTACCCGTGATGGTAAAGTTAATTTCACCAGCGAAGTTATCTGGTGTGTTTAATTTCGCGGTATTATTCTGTAGCGCCTCTAGAGTCACTGACCATACTCGATCAGAACCACTGCCACCTAAGAAAGTAACCCCTGCACCAGTTAAGTTAAAACCAGCAGGTAAGTCTTCTACCCGATAGACAATCTGCTCAGCAGCTGGGCTGTCACCATCATATGCCTCGATATCCGCAACACTAGCAAATACGCTGGATAAAGCAATCTGATGGTTGCCTGTACTGTCTAGCGTTGCCTCGTCAGTGATGTAGTTATGTGTGTAATCCACACTATCGATGGTAACTGTGTCGGTTTCTAAGTCGTCATTGGTTATTAAGTCTGCCTTGCCAATGACTTTGACAGGTAGGTTAAGCATAGGGCTTGGGGTGCCCGTAATTCCATCTTCTTTGCTCTTTGCCTGTACTTTTAGGATTACCGTGCCGCTAAAGTTCTCAGCAGGGACAAAGTATAAGTTATCTACTATTTTGGTATAATCAGCTATAGTGACTGAACCACTGCTGGTATCTAACAGTGTTACTGTACCATTGTTATCTTGATACAGCTGCACACCTGCTGGTATATCCGATATAGTGACATCATACGTCTCAGAGCCGTCATTATCACGCGAACTTGGACGGATATTGAGTGGGATGCCAGCGTTAGGAATGACATCCCCTCCTTCAGATTCAGCTCTCATATCCGCAGCAGTATCACGATTATTACCACCGGTTATCGCCTGATCTTCAAAACCCCTAGCAGGATCAACCGCTAAGGTTGCTGGATCGGCTACGCCTTTTACCTCAAAGGTTAAGTAACTTTCGCCACTGGTGGCTGTATCTGTTGCGCCACCATCTTCGTCAACATCGACTGTTTTGGCCTCGACTTTTACTGCTGTCTCGGCACCGCTAGCAAGGTTAAAGTCACTATAATCTTGCGGTGGGGTTACGGTGACGGTTTTTAGGTACTCCATCGGAATATCGACACCATTGCCGTTGTCGGTTAACTTAATATCCTTTGTTCCGTCATTGTACTTAAATACTGCCCCTTCAACCGATTGGAAACCATTTGCATCATTATAACCAAAGGTCATATGTGCAAAAGTTTGTTCAGAGGCGTCTTGGTTGTTCCAATAGCCTTTTAGGTCAAATCCATCACTATTAAGATCAAATGCGGCATCTTCATTTGCGTTGGTGGTGTAAGTGTAGTCTGGATTGATGGTTAGATCATTTGCTAGATCCCCATCAGTATCAGTCTCAACTACTTCTGCAACTGGGGTGACGACAACGGTTTGGGTGAATGTGTTGTCTGGCGTTCCAGTGGTTGTATTACCGCCATCATCATCAGTATCTTGGGTAGTAACGGTAAAGGTAAAGTCTGCATCTAATGACGAATGCGCTGGTGGAGTGATAGAGAAGTCACTTAAATCAGTTGTTCCACTTACATTAATAGTAATAGTTGTGTCGCCAGTTGCCGTAGCACCATCTATATTATTATTACTGTCATCACCATCAGCATAAGACCAGCCTTCTGGTAAAACAAACTCTATCTTTGTAATAACCTCCGCACCAGCGCCATCCTTATCATCCAGCACTCTAAAGCCAAATTTATCAAGGGTGACAGCTGTGTCTTCTTTGGTTGTGACACCTTGATTATCAAGCTCAACTTGACCAGCAACTGGGGTGACGGTTAGGTCTACTTTGACGGTAGCGATTTCTTCGACAGTTAGATTAGCAGTAGGTGAGTCAGCATCATTGTCTTTGGTATAAAGCGTGACTTCTACCTTCATATCCTTCGAATTATATTTATTCGTTTTGATACTCATGGTTGGCTGAGCGGTGCTGGTATCAAATACTGATAAGTTAGGAATAAATGCACCAGTATCTGGATCTGTATCCATACCTATCAGCGCTTGACCGTCAATTCCAGCAGGATCGCTTTCTATTGTTTGAGTTTGACCATCATCATCAACGTACTCAAATATAACTACGGTGCCTTCAGCAAGACCTGTAATGACAAAACCATAGTTTTCTCTATCATCATTGCTGCTATAGAATAAGTCACCGAAGCTCGTCGTTATCGGCAAGATGACAGTATCGCCTTCTGCAACTGTGGCTTCATACTCTTCATCACTATTAAGGGCTGTACCAGATTGATAGCCAAACTCGCTAAAGTCATCGCCACTTTGATTATTGCCACTGGTATCAGTGACGGCTTTGACATCAACAATAACGGTAGTGCTAGCAGATTTTCCAGCAACTCCTGTCAATATAGTACCACCACTATTTACTTCATACTCTGTCACCGCCATTTTGATGCTCATGTTGGTAGCATCATCTTTTGGCGGTGTGAGCTTCATTGACTCAAACTGCTCTTTGGTCATGGTGATAGTGCTTGAGTTTTTACCCGGTGGGTTGTTCACTGTACTTACATTGCTAAGCTCAATTCTAACCGTTTGGTTATTACTAGTAATAGTCACAGGGTTTGCACCACCATAATCTAGCACTGTACCCGCACGGAAACCCGTTAAGCTCACCAGTCCAATACGCTCAGGAGTATCATTACTGGTACTTGAGGTATCAAGGTCTGTTCTGTCTCTCACAATAGGTGATACAAGGCCTAAAGCAACAGTGGTATCCTCTTGAGTTATTACGGTTTTATTGGCAGCAAGTATTGGCGCATCAGATACTGGGTTGACCGTTATCGTTAAAGTCTCCGATCCTGCAGAATAAGACGGATCGCTCGGTGCTAAGCCATTTGTCACATGGGCCGTAATCACAGGCACGCTACCACTATAGTTGGCGGCAGGTACAAAGGTATAACTACCATCACTATTGACAGTAATGCTACCAATGGCGTTAGTGCCGTCTGGTCTCAATGTAGTCGTTGTACCAGGAGCTATTGCTGTCATACCTAATACATCATAGCTCTCTACGGTTAATGCCTGACCAAAATCTGGATCATCGCTATCATTGTCAAATATATTACCTTTTAAGGTGGTATCTTCTCGCGTACTTACAACATCGTTTACTAAGACAATGCCGTCGTTAGTACCCGTTACAGTAACTTCAACGTAACGGATTTCACTGCTGCTGATCTCGTTACCACCGCCAGCTATGGTGATGTTATTGCCGTCATCAACTTGTACCGCGTAGCGGATGGTGATGGTTTCGCCTTCGGGGAGGAAGTCGAGTGCGGTTGATGTGGCGTTGATGTTCCAGGTGCCTTGAGTAAAGCTATTAGTATCATTAGTTGTCGTAAATATATCTGATAAGGCTTGCTTCTGCGCATCCGTCAATGGGTTAGCAGTTGTAAAGGTACTGTTGTTGGTATCATCATAAATAAACTCATTCGCCTCCCAACCTACTGCACTGACAGTAGGTTTATCGCTTGCGTCTATATCAGTGAAGTTGATAACGCCGCTGCGAGTAATTGTTGAGTTATCAATTTGCTCTATGATGTCAGCAGCTGTGGCAATAGTGCCATTGGCACTTGCACCATTGGTAATTACTGGTCGATCATTGGTACCTTTGATGGTAATAGTTAGCGTGGAGCTTGCAGTCTCGCCATCTTGATCAGTGAAGCTATAGGTGAAAGTTTCAGTTAACGTCTCGGAAGTTCCGTCACTTTTTAACCCTAACGCTTGAACCGCTGCATCATTATTGTTTAATGTATAACTGTATGTACCATCAACATTTTTAGTGATACTGCCATAGCTGGCGGTTTCATTGCCCCAAGTGAAGCTTTGGGTTGGAGTGTTGCCTAGGTCGTCGTCACTTAGAACATTATCTGTGACCGTATATGAGCCTGAGTCTTCTGTTAGTGTCTCTGTATTAGGTCTGGCTTGTGGGGTTAGGTTATCATCACCCACCGTTGGATCATTAGGATCAACCGGGGTGCTGCCATCAGTAGTACCATCATCATAGATTTTGGTATTTACGGTATTGGAACTACCAATTGTGGCCGTGCCAGCAATTACGCTAGTAATTGTGACATTAAAATCTTCAGGCCCTAAACCACTCTCAAAAATATCATCATCAATAATAGGTACTTTAATGGTGGCTGTCGTATCACCAGGTGCAAAAGTGACCGCTTGTGTGGTCGGTGCTGTGTAATCAACACCGCCACCAGTTGCAGTACCGCCACCTATATCAACCAATACTGTAATAGATTCCGTACTTGGATTGCTGATGCTGACACTATAAGTCGCCTCATTGGCACTGCCATCTGCGGCCGTTTCATTTAAGCTGGTCGTGCCTGTGATGCTCACCACTGGGGTGTCATCTCCTAGCGTAGGATCGTTAGGATCAACCGGGGTGGTGCCATCGGTGGTGCCATCATCATAGATGGTGGTGTTGACGCTGTCATCAGGACCAATGGTGGCGTTGTTTGAGGTGATATCCGTCACGGTAACGGTAAAGTCCTCGGGGCCTTCAGACAGATTGTCATCCACAATCGGTACTTTGACATCAACCGTCGTTTGACCCGCTGGGATAGTCACAAGCTGGGTGACAGGCGCGGTATAGTCCGCTGAGCCTTCGGTGCTGCCATCACTAATGGTGACTTCAATCACCGTATCTGTCGTACTTGGATTGCTGATGCTGACACTATAAGTCGCCTCATTGGCACTGCCATCTGCGGCCGTTTCATTTAAGCTGGTCGTGCCTGTGATGCTCACCACTGGGGTGTCATCTCCTAGCGTAGGATCGTTAGGATCAACCGGGGTGGTGCCATCGGTGGTGCCATCATCATAGATGGTGGTGTTGACGCTGTCATCAGGACCAATGGTGGCGTTGTTTGAGGTGATATCCGTCACGGTAACGGTAAAGTCCTCGGGGCCTTCAGACAGATTGTCATCCACAATCGGTACTTTGACATCAACCGTCGTTTGACCCGCTGGGATAGTCACAAGCTGGGTGACAGGTGCGGTATAGTCAGCGGAACCTTCGGTGCTGCCATCACTAATGGTGACTTCAATCACCGTATCTTCCGTACTTGGGTTGCTAATACTTACGGTATAAGTCGCTTCATTGGTACTGCCATCAGCAGCGGTTTCATTCAAGCTGGTCGTGCCTGTGATGCTCACCACTGCTGGATAATCGACTGTAATAGTTGCTTCGTTAGATTTTAAACCCGTTTTATCAGATACTATATAATTAATAGGCGTTG
The DNA here is from genome assembly GCF_904846595.1 of Psychrobacter sp. HII-4. NCBI lineage: Bacteria > Pseudomonadati > Pseudomonadota > Gammaproteobacteria > Moraxellales > Moraxellaceae > Psychrobacter > Psychrobacter sp. HII-4. The sequence continues at coordinate 10,165 of NZ_CAJHBJ010000026.1, forward strand.
GGTCATTATTAAAACCTAACTCTGGAGTAAAGGTGACTTTGCCAGTTGTACTGTTCACTTCCCAGATGCCTTCACCATTTACGACTAAACTGGTGATTTCATCGCCCGTAACAGGGTCGATTAGCTTAACGCTCGTTGGATCTAGATCTTTTTCAGGGTCACTGTCATTTGCTACTACGTCAATGATGACAGGCTGACCTGTTTCACCTTCGACTATATCGTTTTCAGCAATTGGTGAATTTTGTGGATAATCAACCGTGATACTCGCCTCGTTAGATTTTAATCCAGCATTATCAGAAACAACATATTCAATAGGTGTGGGATCATTGCTAAAACCTGACTCTGGTATAAAAGTGACTTTGCCAGTCGTAGGATCAACTATCCACTCACCTTCGCCAGGCATAGTGATACCATTGACTTCATCACCTGTGGTAGGATCGATCAGCTTGACACTGGTAGGGTCTAAGTCGTTTTCAGGATCAATATCATTTGCAACTACGTCGATAGTGACAGGCTGACCTGTTTCACCTTTTACGACATCGTCTTCAGCAACAGGCGGTGCATTTGGCACATCGATAAAGGTCACCGTACCAGTGTCTTCGCCGCCCTTACCATCAGTCACAGTGTAGTCAACTGGCGGTACTGGACCTGCGTAATTGGTCTCTGGGGTGAAGGTGAGCTCGCCTTCTGGCGTAATGGTAATCGTACCAACGCCTGGGATCGTCGCCGTATCACCTGGCTGATAGGTAGTGCCTTCAACCGTGAAGTCTTTGACGGTCAGTGGGTCGCCGTTTGGATCGGTGTCGTTGCCAATGATGTTCTCTGTTACTGGCGTTCCACTTTCGGTGGTCACTTCGTCATTGTTCGCAACAGGCGGGGCATTTGGCACATCGATAAAGGTCACCGTACCAGTGTCTTCTCCACCTTTACCATCCGTCACGGTGTAGTCCACTGGCGGTACTGGACCTGCGTAATTGCTCTCTGGGATGAAGGTGAGCTCGCCTTCTGGCGTAATGGTAATCGTACCAACGCCTGTGATCGTCGCCGTATCACCTGGCTGATAGGTAGTGCCTTCAACCGTGAAGTCTTTGACGGTCAGTGGGTCGCCGTTTGGATCGGTGTCGTTGCCAATGATGTTCTCTGTTACTGGCGTTCCACTTTCGGTGGTCACTTCGTCATTGTTCGCAACAGGCGGTGCATTTGGCACATCGATAAAGGTCACCGTACCAGTGTCTTCTCCACCCTTACCATCAGTCACAGTGTAGTCAACTGGCGGTACTGGACCTGCGTAATTGGTCTCTGGGGTGAAGGTGAGCTCGCCTTCTGGCGTAATGGTAATCGTACCAACGCCTGGGATCGTCGCCGTATCACCTGGCTGATAGGTAGTGCCGTCAACCGTGAAGTCTTTGACGGTCAATGGGTCGCCGTTTGGATCGGTGTCGTTGCCAATGATGTTCTCTGTTACTGGCGTTCCACTTTCGGTGGTCACTTCGTCATTGTTAGCAACAGGCGGGGCATTTGGCACATCGATAAAGGTCACCGTACCAGTGTCTTCTCCACCCTTACCATCAGTCACAGTGTAGTCAACTGGCGGTACTGGACCTGCGTAATTGCTCTCTGGGATGAAGGTGAGCTCGCCTTCTGGCGTAATGGTAATCGTACCAACGCCTGGGATCGTCGCCGTATCACCTGGCTGATAGGTAGTGCCGTCAACCGTGAAGTCTTTGACGGTCAATGGGTCGCCGTTTGGATCGGTGTCGTTGCCAATGATGTTCTCTGTTACTGGCGTTCCACTTTCGGTGGTCACTTCGTCATTGTTAGCAACAGGCGCCTGATTAACAGGAGGAGTGACACCACCACTATCGTTTGAGCTGCTACTACTAGCAGCGACTATACCAACCAATCCAACGCCAGCCGCCGCTGGTATCCACCAAGGTACAACTGCAACATACTCTGTACCACCGAGCGCCTGACCCTCGACATCACCGACTTCCAGTTGAGTCACATAATCATAGGTCTCACCAGTATCTGGAATATAATAATAGTATTCTCCATCTTCAGCGATACCAAGTAGCGCACTGTCTGGGTTATCGTAAAAACCTTGTATAATAAGGTCGCTTTCTTGACCTTCTTCTTCAAATGAAACATGTAAGTCATTTTTCAGACGTTTAGTGATGATATGGTTAGGCGCTCGGCCGATAGCAGTATCATGAAACTCATAATTCACCTTATCCATAGCTTTAATAATGGTAGGCTTACCGTCCTTGGTCACGACTTGTACTTGATCTATAGTTTGAGTCGCATCATTTGTCTTCACAATAATCGTATTCATTTTTATCTCTTATATTCTTCAATCAAAATTTTAGAACTTTACAGTCTTATGTATCAAGATGTCTAAATCGATAAAAGCTTATGACTTGGCTAGGTTTTCTTCAACCACAGCAATCACTCGGCGATTGAGCTGCCTCCCTTCTACTGTGTCGTTGCTTGCTCTTGGCTGCGACTCGCCATAACCAATGGCAGTTAAACGATCTTCTGCGACTCCAAACTGCGAGATCAATACTTCTTTTACCGCATTAACACGACGTTGGGATAAAGCTTGGTTATAGCTATCTTTGCCTCGGCTATCAGTATGCCCCTCGATGGTTACTACCGTATTAGGGTACTGGGTCATAAATTCAGCCAACTCAGCTACTTTGGCATAATACTCTGGCCGTACGACCGCCTTATCCGTCTCAAATAATACCTCAAGATCAATCGTCACTTTTTCAGTTAGCACTGGTGTTTCTTTTTCTACTGTTAAAGATGGTGTCACAGTGGGCATAGCAGCGACAGGTGCTGGACAATTCGGTACGACACGACTAATTTGATGAGACTGATAGGACTTATTTGCTAATAGCGGTGATGCACTGTCAGGCGTTATCTGCGTCAGTGTGCTCTCGCCTGTTCCGTCCATTTCGACATAAAAAAAGTACGTTTGACCACCTTGTAACTGATAATCTTGCTTATCTGCCAATAAGTTATTATTTTTAAAACCAGTCGCCTGAGCACTCAACTGATTAATTCCAACACAAGAGTCCACCACCGTGTAGTTGTTCGCATGCAAACTGACTTGAAACCTGTTGTTGATGGAGATATTGGTACTTGTTTGCTCAGAATGATTATCGTTCTTCCGTATAAATACTAATCGAGTCTTATCAGACGCCACTTCTTGCTTGAGCACCTCTTTGAAGTCAATACTTTTTTTATTGTTCCACATAACGCCATCAACATGCTGGGTACGGCCTTCACTATCAGCACCACCAATGACAGCACAAGAAGGCATACCAAGCAATGTTATTGGTAAAATAATAGCAACTATATTCTTTCTAAGTATCTTGTTCATAGTATTAGCCAGACTTCCAATTTTTTCATAGGTAATATTTTTAAATTAACAAGCAGATGGATTTATATGTTGTTTTTCAACGACCCTGATAGTTATAGTTATATTTGCATATATACAGTACATTTTATATATAACAAATGTTAATAGTATATATAGTTAGCTGAATGTAAAACTGTTATGGATTTAAACGCGCTACTGGTATAAACTTTACTTGCGTGCTGCGTTCCCAGAGGCTGCGCAAAATTCATCCCAGTAGCGCTATGACATTTTTAGAGTATATCAACTATAAGAGTCGCCTGTTGTACCAACAGAAGCAATCACGCCAGAATCCGTCATCCTAGAAGTATAGCGAATGGATAAGTACTGAGTCCCGCGATCACCGTGATCGGTTCGATTATCGCGATACTATGGAATTGCTTTTATAATCTGTTATTCGACTACGGCATAATGAATCTACGAAGAAAAGTAAATAAGGTAGTTCCATTAAGGATGTTACATGCTTTTTTTATTTGAAGATGGTCTACTGTTATTGTTCTTTCCAATGATTGCGTGGTATTTAAGTATTAGCTTATGGGACGCGTTTATGATGGGTATCTATTATAAGCTGTCCAAATTTATTATGTCCCTACAGAGCGACTTATACTCACCTTTTACGACGCCCGCCAATACACTTTCATAACCATATCTTGGCGAGATAAATCAAACTTAGTCTTTAATTGGCCCCTTAATATTTTAGCATCAGCTGCGCTAAGCGCGCCCCAAACCTTCTCTATAAGAATAGAGCCGTCTTCTAAACGTGTATCTATAGCTGAGACAATAGCATCAGGAAGATCAATAGAAGGTGTATTCAAAATATGTACTATATTGTCTTGTTTAAAATTATCAATCTGTGCCAATGTCTGACTTAATTCGATATCTTGTAGATAAGCCGTATCTGCATCATCATTAGTGACGACAATGACGATTGGCGCTATCGTATTTTGCCAATTTTCTATTAAATTAGCGACTGTTGGTATAGACGTTTCGTCACAAATAAGCAGACACTGACCCTCATTTAAATGTGCAATTTTTTCTGGATAATCGCGTACACTTTTAAGTTGTGTTCCTGCTTGAACCGCTCTCGCCCAATTACCACCAGGTGTATCACCATGAATATAAGTATCCACCCAGCCTTGTACTTGCTGAGTTTCTGCGTCTAGCCATGCTTTTCGCAAGCTATAATAGCGCTGTAATTTCTCCGGAGCGTTATCAGGGGCGTTGGCAGATTCACTACTGATTGATATGCCACTATTCATTTCAAACAGATAAGCATATCCTGCATGATTCAGTGGCGAATCAGCAGGCGCAGTTACGACCAATCGATACATATTTGGACTGGCGTAATAACTATCAATCACAGTGAAATAACGCACTTGCTGTTTTATCGCAAGCTTGCCAAGTTTCTTTGAAGCCACCTGCAAGAGGTTGATATATTGCGACTTCAAAATAACCGTTTCATCAATCACATTTTCAAATTCAATAAAGAATTGCTTGACCACATCAGGCAACGATTCAGCGTTATAACTTGGTAGACTTTCTGAGTTTTGAGCTGCTGCTTCGAGCAATAATCCATCGCTATAAACCTCTGCCACCACAACCGCTACATCATTACTGAGCTTAGTGTCAGCAAATGCCTCCACAAACATAGCCAGCTCATCTTGGTGTTCATCATTGACATGGTTCATGAACTTTATTTTAGCCGCCACGGGTAATGGCACTTTGTCTGTATAACGTTGATCAAAAACTTGGGACATAATGCACCCTTTATAAAAAATTAGTTTTATAAAAAAGACAAGGCGCTTGATCCACTCAATGCGCCTCATTTATTAGGCTTGTAACCTAACAAGCCATGACTATTTCTAAAATTTAGCAGTCGCTGGTACTGGCATAAAAAGTAACGATAAAACAGAATAGCATAGCGCAGATAGTCGGAAATGCGAGGATTGATTGGAGGTATTATTAATCAAATGAGAATTACTTAAAGCCATGGTAGATAACCCATTGGGTTTGTTGGTGGTTTTAAAAACAGATCACGATTAAACGGAAACGACTCTGGCTTCATCTAGTGAAGTCAGAGCCTGTTCTTACCAGTTAGAACTCAACAACTAAAACCCTCTAGCATTATCACTAGTCACGGTATAAAAGATATTAAAAGCACTATTAGCACCAGTCTTGACCACTTTGCCATCTATCAAGGCACTGGCCTCAAAATCAATGCCGCCACCTGCGCTTTCACCACTGGCAATATTGGGTAGCGTCAGTGAGCGCAAAACCACTTTTTTATCAGTCACTGCGGTGTCTGGTTTGGTCAGCTTCGTACCGCGCGGTTTGACGACCTCCCCCTTGATCACTGCTTTAGACAAATCATCATAAATAATGTCAAAGTCTAATAACTGCGCCTGCTTAAGCTGAGCTTGTCCATTAACGACAGGGATACCGATGAGCGACTTACTGCCGCGGTGAATCATGCGATTGTCTATCACTTTGCCATTATCCAGCGCTCGTGCTTCAGCTGCAATTGAGCTGGTACGATTCATCAGCATGACTTTATAACCTGGTACAGCAACTTTACCTTTTCCATCAAAAATATCAGCGACCAATTCTGGTGCATTTTTCGCTTCATTAATGACTACTCGAGCAGCGCTTTCAGAAACAGGATAGTCTTTGCCGTCAATTGTCAAATAACGAGTATCAGCATAGCTGCTTTGCGTTTTCATCAGACCCGTGGTGACAGCATTAGAAGGCGTTGCGCTCGATGATGACATCGTATTTTGACAGCCTGCGACTCCCAAAGATAATAGAGCAATAGATAAAATACAAACTTTAGATAATGGGTTTTTGCTGAAACATGAGTGAGTTGAACGTGACATAATTTAATCTCATAAGAAGGATTTTTGTGAAATACAGAACCATTAGAAAGCATTATTATTGATAATGATTATCATATGCATTATTATTACGATATTGTAACTGATTGTCAATAATTATCAGTGATATAAATTGCATGTGTTAATCCTCTTACAGCTTCAATATAAGCAACGCTATGTCTAAGACTTCGTTCAATAAACTAAATATAATAAAGGATAAGTATGTCAAGATCTCAGGGAATCCTTGCAATGATAACGATAACCATGGCAGGAGTAGTGATGTCACCAAGCTATGCTAAACCTGACTTGACCAAGACCGTAGATATGAGCTTATTGCATGCCAAAGATATCGGATATCGTTTCGTGTATCATACCTTCAGTGCACCTGCACCAGAACTATTCTCCTCTAGCTTAACCGATTCACAATTGAAAACGCTGCAAACCTATGCAAAACCTCGTCATTATCAAGTGTGGTTAGCTATTCCTGAGCAGCCAACCTATCATCTCCTCTCTAACAATTCTGTAAAAACTCCTAGTAAAGTGCTTTATATGCTTGATGGTAATGCGGCTATTGATGATTTAGATAAGGATACGCTGCGCTTATTATCCCAGTCTACACCACAAAAATCAGCGCCTACTTTGGTCTTTATAGGTTACCAAACACCTTATCGCTTCGATGTTGATGCCCGCGCCTACGACTATACCCCACCATTATTAGCCAACACTGTAGATAACGGTGCTTTTCAAGAAGAAGGTAGAGAGCGATTAAACGGCGGTGCAGCACACTTTTATGCGTTGATTGAAAAACAAATAAAGCCGTGGGTATATGAACAGTTGGGCGAGAAACCGAAGCAAGAAGCCATTTGGGGACACTCTTACGGTGGTTTGTTTGTGTTATATAATTTGTTCAAGCATCCTGAAGCTTATCAGCAGTATTTCAGTGCAGATCCATCACTTTGGTGGCAAAATGGAGAGATGATTAACTATTGGCAGGCATATCAAAATCTTCCTAAAGCGCAACTTGCAGATATAACTAATAATAAACACAAACAAATACGACTCACTTTTAGTCACTCTCCAGAGCAGACCACTATGCCAGTAGTAGCGCCTACTGTGATGAGTAAAAAAGAATTCGCCAAGGAAGTCTGTGAACACTTTGAGGAGCGTTGTAGCTATCAGTTTTACAACCAATCTCATGGAGAGGTATTTACAACCTCTCTATTAGAGAGCTTAAAGAACTTCTAAGATTAAGCCTATTCAAGATAACTTTAGCACTCTGACCTTATCTACTGGATAAGAAAAACCTCGCTAGGTTACCCAAGCAAGGCGGGAGAGAAACTTTTTACAAGATTATGAGACAATTGATCACCCAAATAAAAAGGTCTGAACCATTAGTTCAGACCTTTTTTATTCTTAAAGAAAATACTGTATCTAAGAATTAGAAATCAACACTCACATCAAAAACATAGGCGCGGCCTGGCTCATTAAAGGTACGTGCGCCTGCATTCGTAGCGGTACCCTCACGATAAACACCCGTATCAAATAAGTTTTTGACACCAGCACCAACCGTAATCGCGTTTGTCAAATCATAGCGAGTGCTCACGTTAGCAATGGCATACGGCTCGCGATCAAGCAACGGGTCATCACTATCATCTCCCGTCGTCGCTGAAATCGTTGGGGCTTCAATCGTGCCATAGTAGCTCACATCAAAACCAGCATTCCACTGAGGCGTGATATCCCAATCGACACCCGTGTTTACAGTGAACTTAGGAATGAGCGATAATGGCTCGCCATTGTCTTTACGCTCTGAGCGGATGTTACCAGTGATATTAGAAGACCATCTTACATTGTCAGTGACTGGTACTTGTACAAAGCCTTCTAAACCTTCAACAATTGCTTCACCTTGATTGTCCCATTGAAAGATAGAACGATCTGTCGCCGTATCTACCGCCACACGATCCGTACCAGCGCCAATGCGGTTATCATAGGCATTGTGGTAATAAGTCAAGCCAGCATTCAATCCAGTACCATCATCATAAGTAAAGGTCAGCTCTTTGTTCCAAGAAGTTTCATTTTCTAGATCAGAATTACCTAAGACATGACAACCTCCACCTCTGTTTTCATCTTTCACGTATTGTGGACAGCCATTTCCACGAGTGTAGTAAATGTAGTTTGGGTCAAGCTGGTATAGCGATGGCGCTTTAAATGCACGACTGACACCCGCCTTCACTGACCAATCAGGGCTAAAATGCCAAGTGGTATTGATACTAGGCGACCAGTTACTGCCAGCTTCACTATGATAGTCAAAACGTAAGCCTGGCGTGACATACCAATCAGGCGTGATCTCATAGTTATCTTCTAAATAAGCACCAACGAGGTAGGCATCTGAGGTCGGATCGCGCTTGTCAGGATCGGTCTCTACATCACCAAACTCAAAACCATCCTCAAATGTCATATCAGATACCACAGGGTTATCCAGCTTTTCACCGCGGAACTCTGCACCAGCCGTCAAGGTATGACGATCAAAGTAGATGTCCCACTCTGATTTGGCATTTAACGTATCGTAGGTTGCCTCTACCCATTCAAAATCCTCGCCGTCGTCAGGTATGACAATCTGACCTTCGCCACCACCCGCACTACCTTCACCCAAGCGCTCATTAATTGTCCGAGTGTACTCGACGAAACTGTTACTACTAGCGTCATCGTACTCACCGCGATGGGTGATCGCCGCGCCGTAGCGCTGCATCTTATTGGTGGTCTCACCTTCTAACTCATCTAACAAGTTTTCGTTCACTGATTGGAATAATGAGTCACCTGCCCAGCGGTTTTCTTGACGACTATAATTGACCTCAACACCGACCGTATTCATCGCATCCATCGCGTATTCGAACAGCTGACGCGCATCGATATTTTCAACGCCTTCACGACCCGCCGCAATAGACGGTGCAGGGCCACCACGCCCATCAACAATCACCGCATCGTCAGCATTGATATACGGGTCATCGCCTTCACTGTCGTGATAGCCAAGCGTGGTACGGAACGAGAGCTTGTCTGATAGTGGGCCTGCCATATTGACGTTAGTACGCCAGCTGCTGCCTTCTAGGTCACTCTCTGGCGTCTCATAGTGCCCACTGATAGAAAACTCTGACTCAGTCGGGCGCTTGGTGATGATATTGACTACCCCGCCCATACTGCCTGAACCATAGCGCGCTGCTGCTGGCCCTCGCAGTACTTCGATGCGCTCAATAGCACTTGGTGGTACCCACTGCGAGTCACCACGTGTGTCTTGCTCACCACCACGGCTCGGTCGCGAGGAATTACGAGAGGTGACAGGACGACCATCGATTAAGATAAGCGTGTTGTTCGGACCCATTCCGCGCAGGTCGATTTGACGCTGATTACCGCGCTGTCCAGAAGTTGAGGAACCAGATAAATTGACGCCAGGCATTTTGCGCACGATCTCTGCAATGTCATTGGAAACAGAGGCTTTCTCGATGGCCTCTTCGCTAATGACAGACAACCCCGCCGCTTGTTCTAGCTCCTCTCGCGCCGCCTTGACGACGATAGTATCCAGCTCAACAGAAGGCATCGCTTGCTGCTCTGCCGCTTCTTGCGCTTCTATTTGTTGTACAGTAAGACCCTCGCTCTCAGCTGCGAATGCGGTAGTAGTGAGAATAGAGGCAATCGCCATGCCAAGCAGCGCTTTACCCGTCACTACGTGTAATGGCTTTGATAGATGAAGGACATGCTCAGAAGCAAAAGAGGGTGATGATGTTGGCATAAATGACAATCCTAAAGTATTTAGTATTTACCAATACCTGTTATGTTTTCTGATAGCGCTGGTCAGCAACAACCTAGTGAGTAAGTGGCAGCAAAGCACGGATATGGTTGTGTTTGATCGTTATAACGTCAGAATAAAGGCGGTATTGATATCCATAGCATCTTGAGGACACAGAGCAACTCGATGCTTAGTAATAAAGAGTACACACTCTAGCAACATTCAATAAATAAAGCAAATAATAATGATAACTATTATCGTTAGTATTTGCTTTACTTTCTGGTGTCATAAAGTTATAAATCTAACGATCACACTTATGGTCAGGTGATGTGGCCAAAAACTCTCAAATGCATGATCTGCGAAGCTAATGGTCTGATAGTAGCAGTCAATTTCAGCGAGACGCTAAAAAAGCAATATCGTCATTACTACATAAAAGAGATACACTGTATATATTCACTACACTGATATAAATTTTCTTGCGTGCTGTGCCTGCGCCGACAGGTGCTGCGTAAAACTTATCTCAGTCTCGCTGTATCCTGTTTATATTGACCTGACTATATATAAAAACAGCCGATATATAATAGATATATAATGATAGCCTCTACAGTATGGGTAAAAAAACATGAATATCGAAAGTGATAACGTCAACCAAGTAGAGATTATTTATGAAGATGAGTTTTTGGTGGCGATTAATAAAGAGGCGGGGCTATTGGTGCATCGCAGCTGGCTGGATAAAGGCGAGACGCGCTTTGCCCTGCAGCTGACCCGTGATGCCGTAGGCTGTCATGTGTTTCCCGTACATCGTCTGGATCGGCCGACGTCAGGGGTATTATTGTTTGCCAAAAGTGCGGACGTGGCGCGCACGTTGACCGAGGCTTTTACTACGCGCCAGGTAACTAAGCAGTATTTGGCGGTGGTGCGCGGCTTTATGCCAGAGCAAGGCTTTGTTGATCATGCGCTAAGCTTTCAGCCAGACGCCATCGCCGATAAGTTTGCCAATGTGGACAAACCTGCTCAAGAAGCGGTGACCCATTGGCAACGCTTAGCACAGATCGAGCTACCATTTGCCGTATCAAAAAAGCACAATACCAGCCGCTACAGCCTCATGCGCTTAATACCCATCACTGGCCGCAAGCATCAATTGCGCCGGCATATGAAGCATTTGTTTCACCCCATCGTGGGTGATACCAGTCACGGCGATGGACGGCACAATCGATTTTTTCGTACTCAGTATGATTGCACGCGCATGCTACTGCATGCTCACAGTTTAGCGCTCAGCCATCCTGTCACCGGTGAGCCACTGCTACTAAAAGCAGGACTGGACGAGCAGTGGCGGCATATTATAGAGACCTTTGCTTGGACAGCGAGTATTACAGACTAGGTACAGTTATCCCTCGCTGCTATTTACCGATGCGCCAGCTTTTTATTTTGGTAAAAAAACCTTTTATTCTCTCAGAAAAGCCAAACGCCTCGGACGCAGGCACTGCTTCAACCTGATGGCGCGCCGCCAGTATCGGCTGCTGGAGTAGTCGCTCATGATGATCAAAAGCGCGATCCAAACTGATACTCATCATAGAAAAATTGGTCGGTCGTGGTAAGCAGCGATACACTTGACCCTTATTGATTAAATCAATCACCATATGAGCATCTTTAAATTCAGTCAGCATCAACACCATCAAGTCTGGCTGGATGTTTTTTAGGGCATAAACCACAGGCGTGATGTTTTCTTCGTTGAGCGTGGCGTCAGCAATGGTGACCCCAAAGCGCTTTTTTTGTAATAAGCTTGCTGCCTGCTCCAGCGTGTTTGCCCAGCTCACTGTATAGGCGCCCTTAAAATGACTTTTTATTTGCTGATAGACATGCTCGTCATCGTCTAATACCAGTAGATGGCGCTTGCCAGCTGCATTACTGTATGCAGAGTGAGACAGTGCTGTGTCCCCAAAAACACTCGGGGCTATGTCTTGTGTTTGTTGAGCAATCTCTGTCGCTTTGTTGATGACGTCTTTTAGCTCGTCATTTTGCCAAGGTTTGGTGATATAACGATAAATCTCGCCTTCATTGACCGAATCAATCACCGCGTTTAGATCGGCATAGCCTGTTAGCAAGATACGAATGGTATTGGGTGACGCTTCTTTAATATCACGCAGCACTTCTGTCCCTTGCTTATCTGGCATACGCTGATCACTGATGACCACTTGGACATCGTGGCGGCTGACATACGCCATCAGCTCGGCGGCATCGGTGGTGGTAAATACATCGTGTGACTGGCGAAAGTGCATCTTTAAACTGCGTAATATGCGCGGCTCATCATCGATAAAGGCAATCTTTGGTTTTTGCATGTCATTCTCTTTATAGTTTTAAGTCTATTCATTTTCAAATAAAGCCCGAGCTGATTTACTCTTATGGGCAGTCGACTGCACAGGCAGCAGCAGCGTAAACGTCGTGCCCTCCCCAACGACTGAGCTGACCTCCATACGTCCATGATGCTGCTCCATGATTTGCGCGCTAATAGCCAGCCCTAGGCCTGTGCCTTCACCGGCTTTTTTGGTGGTAAAAAATGGCTCAAAAATCTGTACCAGCTTGCTCTCCTCGATGCCCACGCCATTGTCTTTGACACTCACGGCTAGGTACTGCTGGGTGTCATCGACAGATGACGTAATATGCAATGTGCCTTTACGATCGGCTGGCATGGCTTGAGCGGCATTATTAAATAGGTTTAATAACACTTGGTTGATTTGTGAAGGGTTGCATTGAATCAACGGCAGCTCGGCAAGCTCTGTGCTGACGTCTAGGTTTTTTAGATTGTTTCGCGCCATGACAAGGGAGGTGGTGATACAGTCATTGATATCGACTTCTTTTACTTTAGATTCATCAATTCGAGAAAAATCACGCAAGCTGACGACCAGCTCTGCAATCTGATCGACGCCGTACAGCCCGTCTTTAATCAAATCGGCCAAATCCTCACTGACCTCATCTTCTTTGATTGCCTCGCAGCATTGTAAGGTTTGCGCTATCAGTTGCTCGGTTCTTTCTGGCGGGGTATTTGGCGCTTTTAAGGCCTGCAATAACTGCTCGGTATGCTGTATCAGCTCATCAAAACGCCCAAGATTATCACCCACCAATTCCATATTGCTGCGCACATAGCCAAGCGGGGTATTGACCTCGTGTGCCACGCCTGCCACCATCTGGCCGAGCGTGGCCATTTTTTCGGAGCGTACCAGCTGCACTTGTGAGGCTTTTAGCTCATTCATGGCTTGCTGTAGGTCTTGGGTTCGAGCTGCGACTTGCTTTTCTAGATGGACATTGATTTCAGCCAGTGCGCCTTCGTTTTCGACGATACGGTCGATCAGCTGATTGGTTTGTTCACTGATGACATGGATTTCACTGACCGCTGAGGCTGGCAGTTTGTGCGCGCTTAACTGCTGATATTGTTTTTGTTCAATCAGCGTACCCATGTCAGCCACAGCATCGGCCATCCGCTTGAGCGGCCGCGTGAAGTAGCGACGAAACACCCATGCGGTCAATAACAAGATCGGTATAAAACCCAACAACATGGCCTGAATCAGCTTGTCAGACAACGCATTTGCCACGCTCATCATATCGTTATCAGGCTTGACGACGACCATCTTCCAATAGGTAAACGGCATACGAAAGACAAAAGCGGTCGCCGGCTGCTGCAATATAAAATCATCGGGCACAGCGATGGTCTCAACCAAATGGCTGTCTACAAGCGCAAACGTCTGATCGATATTTAATAGCAGTAAAGCAGAGAGCAGTTTGGACTCTTGCTCGCTAATCTTGTCTAGATTGGTGGTGCTCAAGATACTACGAGCAGCGAGTGTAAAGCGGCCTTCATCTTTTGCCAGTGCTTCATCGATTAGCTGATGATTGATACGCTCTAAGCTGTCCGCAATCGGCGCAAAACCAGGACTTTGGGCGGCCAGCTGCCGTGCCGTGACTACCTCACCTTGCGGATTATTCTCAGTCGTTTGTGTGACCTTCGATTGCTCCGGAAAGGCCAAAAACCGATTGTCCAAATCGACCAAAAACACATAACCACCGAGCTTGTCTTGCCACTTTTTCATGGCAGCGCCGAGGTTATCCAGCAATAAATTAAAGCTCACCACACCATCAAACGCCTGATTGCGACTGTCATACAGCGCCTTGGCACAGGTCATTACCCGCTGATTGCTCACAGGATCGACATAGGCTCGGCTCCAGACGCAGTGGTCGTGCCGCGCATACATCGCAGGGATGTACCACCAGTCCCGATAATACGGAGTTGGCGTTTGACGAGCTTGATTATAACGCGTCAATGGCTGCATCACGCCTGACGTGTCTCGCGTCCAGACAAACGACTGGCGCTCGCGGCCTTGTACATACATATTGGGATCAAACCACACACCGCCGCCCACGATACGCGCATCCGTCTGCTGCATGAGGTTGCCAAAGGTTTGTTTATAAATGTCATCTTGTTTTGGCAAACCGCCTGCCATCGTGCTGGTGGCTTTGGCCAGTCCATCGACATGATTGAGACTGGCCATGATGCTATTGATGGCTTCGTTGCCGGTTTCTACGACTATCTCTGAGGTCATCGCTAGAATGCGCGGTTTGGCTTGGGTTTGTATGACCCAGTACACCAATAAAATAATCAACAAAAAAGCCAGTGCCAAAATAACCAAGATACGAGTGGAAATACTGCCAGACCGACCAACAACCTTCATAAACATCCCTAATGGCTATGCGTTGACTGCTATCGACATATCAATAAATAGCTAAAGATATGAGTGTGACGCAACCACGATTTATCGTGAGCACAAGGATACGACGCCGTTATGACAATATGATGACAAAACTGGTGTTTACTATTATTCAGACCATACAAATAAAAAAGCCCTCAGCAGTGACGCTAAGAGCTTTTTTAGAAAACGATAATAAACTTTAATTCACTAGCATTTTAAATGATAGTAGTTCAGATAATAGTACTTTAAACGATTTGTTGTATGACTCGCACTATGTGAGCGCTGGTGGCACCGAGTACGTTCCAACGACATGAGCCACCATATCACTTGAGCCTTCTGAGTACAGCGACACCTCACCCACTATCAGGGTTCGCCCCACTTTCATCAGAGTACACTCCGCTATGATGCGAGCCTCAGACGAGGGTTTTCGCAAAAAATTAATCGTCAAACTGGTGGTCACGGTCAAAGGTACGATGCCGATCCTACCGAGGATGGCCACATAAATTGCCACATCCGCGATGCTCATCAATACAGGCCCTGATACCGTCCCACCTGGGCGCAGCTCATCTATGCCAATATCATGTGATAACACTGCCCCTTTATCATCTACCGACTCGACCACGCATTTGGTCTGCGGAAACTCTGCTGCCATAAAGGCGACGATCTGTTCTTTAGTTGCCGACATATACGCTCCTTGTTCAGCTGTTCTTATTCCTTTATAAGTTACTTTTTTACTTACTGCTGTTTTATTCCCTGTCTTTTGCTGCTCGCGCCGTCACTCTTACCCCGCCCCACGTCACCAAAACCACACCTATCGCAATCAGTGAAGCGCCTAAAAACAACCCCTCAGGCGGCGTCTCTTTTTGCAAAAAAATAGCGATTGGCACGCCGACGACCGCGCCCACCGCGCCCAATAAGCTAAGCAGCACTGGGCCACCCGTCTTTTGTAATAAAAACAATAGCAAAAACTGCCCAGCAAATAGCCACGCTTGTAAGACAATCACAGCAATCGGTAGCCATCCTGTATGCGGTAACGCCACTGAAAAGCCCGGCAACGCTGCACACAATAATAACAGCAGTGCCGCCGCCAACAGCATCCCTGGTGCTAGCGCATTGGGAGAGGCACCCGTAGGCCAGCGCAACGTGCGGTAAATATTACCAGCTGCCAGCAACACTGGTCCACACAGCGCAATCAATACCCAAAACATACTGGTGGCTGGCGCAGAGAATTTGTGTGCCGCCAGCACCCCCGCCCCCAGTAGCGCAGCCCCCACGCCAAACGCACGACTGATATCAAAGCGCTCCATGCGTAAAGTGAGGGCGGCCAGATAAGTGAGCAGCGGCGGCAACGACACAATCAGCGCCACAAACCCTGCACCGACATGAGGAATGGCCGAAAATAGCAACAAATTAGACCCCGCCACACTGACCAAAGCGGCGATAACATAATACTCAAAGCTGCGTTTACTCAAGGGTGGCAACTCGTGCCTAAGCACAGCCACCACCAACAGTATGAGAGCGGCGCCTGCTATCGACCAAAACAAAAACGCCAATGGTGTCAGCCCCACCACTCCTGCATATTTTGCCACATTGGTCGAGACACCGATCAGTGCTCCACCCGCCAACAGACACAGTACGGGGACAAGCCATGTTGCTTTACCCGCACGTATGGGCGGCGTCATGCGTGTGCTCATCGACTATCCTATCGGATCGTATTTTATCGTTGGTCGTCATACTCATACGGTTTCATTCCGATGATGATTGGCCCCACCAGCGTAAGGGCCGCGGTAAAACCCTTGCCAATATAAGAAAACATCCATGTTTCACCCATTAATAATGCTTTAGAACGACTACCATAGCACATATCTTTGTGACTCCATCAGGTAATCCACCAAGCAGCTGTCATGCGTAGCCATCAAAAGCAAAAAAGAGTAAGACACCATGCCTTACTCTTAAAGTAGGTTATATATATTACTTTTTATGAATATTTTTATAGCTAAGATCTAAACTCACGCCAGTGCAACCATAAACGCGTGTCTAATTCGAGCTGATGATACTCTGGCTCCATATAGCAACATAATTGATAAAATGCTTTGTTGTGCTCATGCTCCTTAAAATGCGCCAACTCGTGCACGACGATCATGCGCAAAAACTCAGGCGGCGCTTCTTTAAATAAGCTGGCCACCGTGATGCTGTTGTGCGATTTAAGCTTACTACCTTGGACGCGAGACTGCGTGGTATGAACCCCCAACGCCTGCTTGAGGACTTTTAATTTGCTGCTATAGCTGACATTCGATAGCGGGCCGATTTTGCGCATAGACTGGTTTTTTATATCGTTTATATATTGATAAAGCGCCTTATCGCTTTGCACTTGGTGCCGATTGGGATATTTGCTTTCTAGATAGTCGCCCAGCCTGCCCTCGCTGATGAGCCGTGCCGCTTGGCTTTGAATATGCTCAGAATAATGAGCGAGGTACTTGAGTGTGGTCACAGATTTATCCTTTTATATAGGGTATGTCTTAGTCAAAATACTTTAAGTACACTATGGTACTGCTGGTATAGATATCACGTTTCACTGACTATACTTTACAACTTATCTCTATATATTTTAACTTATACTACCTATTGACCTATCGTTAGCTCATAAATAAACCCCATAAGCTAACTGTAACTTATGGGGTCATCTAAAAGACAATTTTGTCACGGTATCTAGCCAGTTGACATCTGGTTATTCAACATCTAGTTCATTAACGCTCTAAATGTAGATACTGCAAATGGCGCTCATACTGATGCAGAATATCGACCAGCACCTGCTCTTTAGTATAGCCCACCAAGTCGTACTCCTGCGAGCCATCGCTTAAAAACACCTCAGCACGGTAGTAAAACTCAGCATGCTTGGTTGAGGTATTCAGGGTAAAATTCGGACGTTCAGCTTTGATGAGATTGACCTCATAAATAAAGTCATCTTCATCGCCATGACCGACGCGCAGCTTGATACCATCTATTTGACCATTGTCATCGTCTAGACCTGCATCGAGATCGTCACCGATATTGGCCAGATTTCGCACATCCAATGATGTCTTTAGACCGCCAGCTCTTAGCTCTTTTTCGACATCACTCATGGCAGGTTTGACGATGTTTTGTAAAAACCGCTCGACTTGCGTATGGCTTGGAAAACTAACAATACGCTGCAGACGCGCTTTCCATCCCTTACCGCTATCAAGTACGTTTGCGGTGCCGACCGTACTGGCTTTACGCTTATTGCCCTCTTCTTTGAGCGACTTCCACATCGACATCATGTAAAGCACCAAAATCAGCGAAAATGGCAAACCCGCGATGACAGACACCGACTGCAACGAAGCAAATCCGCCTGCGAACAGCAGACCTAAAGTGATCAGACCGGTGGCCGCTGCCCAAAATAGGCGCAACCAAACCGGTGCATCAGTATCATTGGTCATACCTTTTGAGCTGAGATTGGCCAGTACTAGCGCACCAGAGTCCGCTGAAGTGACAAAGAAAATAAGCCCGATGACCACGCCAGCGAATGATAAAACATCACTAAAAGGGAAGTACTCAAACAAGGCAAACATGCCCATCGCCGCGTCATTAATAGCGATTTCACCCAGCTCTGTCGCACCATTGGCGACTAAATCTATCGCTGAATTACCAAAGATAGAAAACCAAGCAAAGATAAAGCCCAGCGGGATAAACATCACACCAAAGACAAACTCACGCAAGGTACGGCCACGGCTGATACGCGCAATAAATAAGCCGACAAAGGGTGCCCAAGCAACCCACCATGCCCAGAAAAATATCGTCCAGCCTGATTTCCAATCGGCACCAGCGCTGCCGTCATAGGCATAGACGTCGAATGTTTTGAAAACGATGGTTTGGAAATACTGACCGATACTTTGGGTAAAGGTATTGAGCAAGTACACCGTATTGCCCATCACCAATATCGCAATCAATAGCAATATCGACGAGAGCATATTGAACTCAGACAGGCGGCGTACGCCCTTTTCTACACCGGTCATCGCTGAGATGGCGGCAGCTAAGACCACGCCCAAGATAATCAGGCTCTGCACCATCTTGCTCGACTCGATACCAAAGACATGCGTCAAACCCGCATTAGCTTGCAACACCCCGATGCCTAAGCTGGTGGCAATCCCCATCAAGGTACAGACCACACCAAAGGTATCGATACCATCACCGAGCCAGCCTTTGACTAGGCGCTCGCCAAAGATAGGCGTCAGCGGTGAGCGTAGCGCCAGCGGCATGTTTTTGCGATAAGCAAAGTACGCTAGCGCCATACCGATAAGCGCATAAACACCCCAGCCATGCAGACCCCAATGCAAAAAAGTCTGAGATAACGCTTGGCGCATCGCTTCTGCACTGGCAGGCTCTAACCCCGTATGCGGGGTGAGATAATGCATCAACGGCTCAGAGGCACCAAAAAACAATAAATCGATACCAATACCAGCCGAAAATAGCATCGCCGCCCATGCTAAAAAGGGAAACTGCGCCTTTTCGTGGTCCTGCCCCAGCTTGATATCGCCGTATTTTGAAAAGCCCACAAACAAAGCAAAAATACTATAAGCAGCCACCACCAGCATGTAATACCAGCCAAAACTCTCTGATACCCACGCCATGCTCGCGCTTAATAATGCCTCACTATAATCTGGCAAGGCAATCGTCCAAATAATCAATAAAATAGAAATAATTGCTGAGCCTAAAAAAACTGTCTTATTTAGGCTCAAGGTTTTCGTCGCATCTTCTGATGGCGAGCTGTACATAAAAGACCTCAATAGGTAAATGAAACAGGATCTGATAGTGCTTTGTCCGTCATAACATAGTGTAGAGTTACCACGTTATCTATATAAGCGCAGGATGCACAAAGCAGTACCAATCAATAAAAATTTGCTAAACAGTCCGCAGACCCCTTAGCAACACCGTTAAAAAATAATGAAAAGATAGTCAGCGCAAAATAAAGCCGATATGCTGACATACTCATTTGCGTGCGGTACTGACTGATGATGTCAGTGCTCACAAGGGTGCCAGCAAATTTGCACTGATAAAAAAGACCTTTACGTTGAAAGGCCTTTTATTTGAAATTGACGTTATATTATCCTTATATCGTGCCTACTCGCTGGCACGTTTATTTATACAGTCGTATGATAAGCACGCATCGGCTCAGCTCTGAGCGGTGCGCCATTGGCGACATAATAATCCGCTGTCGAGCGTGGTAATTGTTTACCGCGCATCTTATCAACGATTTTTTCGGCCAGCATAATGGTGGTAGCATTTAAGTTACCACTGATGATATTTGGCATAATCGACGCATCAACGACACGCAGACCATCGATACCGTGTACCAGCCCTTCACCATTGACCACCGAATCATTACCCTCACCCATCGCACAGGTGCACGACGGATGGTAAGCGGTCTCACTATGGTTGCGGACATACTCATCGAGCTGCGCATCGGTCACCAGATCATCGGTCGGCGCGATAGCACGGCCGCGATATGGGTCAAGCGCTGGCTGATGCATAATCTCACGAGTAATACGCATCGCCGCGCGGAACTCTTGCCAGTCCTGCTCGTGCGACATATAGTTAAATAAAATGCTTGGATGAGCATTTGGGTCTTTTGAGGTGAGCTTGACGCGGCCACGACTTGGCGAGCGTAGTGAGCCCACGTGCGCTTGGAAGCTGTGCGATTTCACCGCACTACGACCATCGTAACGCACCGCTAATGGCAAGAAGTGATACTGGATATTGGGGTGCGTAAATTTCTCATCAGTACGGATAAAGCCGCCACCCTCGAACTGATTGGACGCGCCAAGACCAGTACCATTAAACAACCACTCAGCACCAATCGCAGGTTTATTCCACCATTTATTGGCAGGGGCAATCGACACCGGCAGTTTGCACTCATACTGCATATACAGCTCTAAATGGTCTTGTAGATTATTACCGACACCCGGCAACTCTAAAACCTCATTAATACCCAAGTCTTTGAGCCACTGACCAGGGCCAATACCAGAGCGCTGCAATAATTGTGGCGAAGCGATAGCACCTGACGAGACGATCACTTCACGAGCGGCATAGAATTTTTTGGTTTGACCTTGATGCTCAACTTTAACGCCGACCGCGCGCTTACCATCGAATAAAATCACATCGGTCAAGGCACCGGTCAAAATGGTGATATTGCTGCGCGGTTTGGCACGGTCGAGATACCCACGTGCGGTGGATGCGCGGCGACCATTAGGCGTGACAAAACGATCCATTGGCCCAAAGCCTTCTTGCTGATAGCCGTTTAGATCCTCTGTACGCGGATAGCCTGCCTGCACGCCCGCTTCAATCATCGCTTCAAACAGCGGATTGACCCCAGGTTTTGAGGTGGTCATCTCGACAGGACCACCGACGCCATGATAGTCGTTTTCGCCTGCGTCGCGGTTCTCTGATTTTTTAAAGTACGGCAAGCAGTCGAGATACGTCCAGTCTTCTAAGCCTTTGATTT
This sequence comes from Psychrobacter sp. HII-4, assembly GCF_904846595.1. Classification (NCBI taxonomy): domain Bacteria; kingdom Pseudomonadati; phylum Pseudomonadota; class Gammaproteobacteria; order Moraxellales; family Moraxellaceae; genus Psychrobacter; species Psychrobacter sp. HII-4. The sequence goes on from NZ_CAJHBJ010000026.1 coordinate 31,496, forward strand.
TGGCCCAGTCGTCAAAATCGAGCGCATTACCACGGATGTAGCACATGCCATTGATAAGTGATGAACCGCCTAGCCCTTTACCGCGGCCACAGTCCATGACGCGGTTATTCATATATGGCTCAGGATCGGTTTTGTAGCCCCAGTTATACGTAGTGCCTTGTAGCGGCATCGCGAGCGCCGCTGGCATCTGCGTACGAAAGTCTAGTCGATAATCAGGTCGACCAGCTTCTAATAGCAACACCTTAATGTTGGCATCTTCGGTCAAGCGCGTGGCCAGCACGTTTCCGGCTGAGCCTGCACCGACAATGATGTAGTCATATTCAGGTGTGGTTGATGTCATAAAACACTCCATAATAGTAAAAATACGTCATGTCATCAGTAAGCTCACATCATGCCGGCGTATTTACCGACATGACGTGCTTACTAACGACAGCTTTCTTTGTACATTAAAACAGGTAGTTAAAACAGATGGTTAAAAAACAAGTGGTTAACAAGCTATTAAAATACCGACTCAAACTTACCCAGCTCGATTTGGATAGATTTGGTCTGCGTATAGTGTTCAAGGGCTTCGATGCCGTTTTCGCGGCCGATACCTGAATGCTTATAACCGCCAACTGGCATTTGCGCAGGCGACTCGCCCCAAGTATTTAGCCAGCAGATACCCGCCTCTATCTGTCCGATGACGCGATGCGCGCGGGTTAGATCTTTGGTTACCACCCCTGCCGCCAAGCCGTACTCGGTATCATTGGCACGGCGAATGACTTCCTCTTCGCTCTCATAAGTCAATATCGACATCACAGGGCCAAAGATTTCTTCACGCACGATGGTCATGTCATCGGTGCAATCGGTAAACACCGTCGGCGCGACATACGCGCCTTTAGCCAGCTCGTCTGTCGTCACTCGCTCACCGCCCGCCAATAGACGCGCGCCACCCGCTTTACCTTGCTCGATATAGCCAAGCACACGCTCCATATGCGGGAAGCTCACTAGTGGTCCCATATTGATATCTTCATTCATCGGATCGCCGAGTTTGATACGTTTGACCCGCGTCAAGATCGCTTCTTCAAACTTAGCTTGTAGCGCTTTTGGGATAAATACACGCGTGCCATTGGTACAGACCTGACCGGTGCTATAGAAGTTCGCCATCATGGCGATATCCGCTGCCATATCGATATCGGCATCGTCAAAGATAATCAATGGCGACTTACCGCCCAGCTCTAAGGTTACGTCTTTGAGAGATGATGATGCCGCGCTTGCCATGACTTTTTTGCCCGTTGGCACGCCGCCTGTAAACGAGACTTTGGCAATATCAGGATGCTGGGTGAGTGCTTCGCCTACTTTATAATCGCCTTGTACGACGTTAAATACGCCATCTGGCATGCCCGCCTCAGTAAAGATTTCCGCCAGTTTAAGTGCCGTCAGTGGCGTGACTTCTGAGGGTTTAAAAATCATCGCATTACCAGCAGCCAACGCTGGCGCAGCCTTCCACATCGCGATCTGAATCGGATAGTTCCATGCGCCGATACCAGCGACGACGCCGAGTGGCTCACGGCGCGTATAGACAAAGCTGCTATCACGTAGTGGAATCTGACGACCCTCAATCATTGGCGCAAGTCCAGCGTAATATTCAACAACATCGGCACCTGTGACGATATCGACATACTTAGTCTCAGACAGCGCTTTTCCGGTGTCTTTGGTTTCAAGCAATGCCAGTACATCATTACGCTCGCGCAATATCGCAACTGCCTTTGACAGAATACGGCCACGCTCAACTGCGGTCATTGCCGCCCACACTTTTTGCCCTTGTTGCGCGGCTTTTACCGCTTCATCGATTTGCTCGGCAGTGGTTTGCTGAATGCTCGCCAGCACTTCACCTGTCGCTGGGTTGATATCGTCAAAAGTCGTTAAAGAATCATCGACCGCCAGATAGCGACCGTTAATATAAGCAGTCTGCGTTTGTGTTAAGTCGATAATGTCTTGTAAACCATTTACGTTTGTCTGAGTAGTTGTCATAAGTTTTCCTTAAGGCGACTGAGAATTTATAAAAAAGCGTTCAGTCAATCATGCTGTCATAGGTTAAAGATAAAATTTTCTATGTGCGTGTTATTGACCAAAGCTGTTTATCAAGTTATTGGTCAAAGTCATTTATCAAAACTGTTTATCAAAGTCTTGCTGCGTCATATTTATCAAGCGCTCACGTATTGAGGCCTTGTCCGAGATATCGATACCCGAAAAGTCAGAGAGCCAAATACCATCGGCAACCAGACGTACCATACATAGCGTTTCGCTATTGTCGGTAGCGGCATATTTTTTTAGCTGCTCATTTGACCACTCAGCCCAGCGTTCGCGTAGCATCCGGTCTCCTAGCATCAACACATACAAAGTCGCTTGGCTATTAAACTCGGCCTGCCCTTTTTCGCCCAAGCTGATGGTGGCGTCGATATAAGCGCGGGTAAACGAGCCGTAGCTGACCGGATCCTTTGCCATGGCGGCATTGACTTCTGCCTCAAACTTGGCCATCGCATCATAAAATACCTCTAAGATAAGCGCGTCCTTGGTAGCAAAATGATGCATCACTCCGCCTTTGGTCACGCCGACGGCATCTGCCACCGCTTGAAAGGTCACTTTAGACAAGCCCTGCTCTAGGGTGATACGTGCTGCCTCATCGAGCAGCGCCCGCCGCACCAGCTCTGGCTGTTTTTTACGTTTATGCGCGTTTTTCGTTTCCATTTTTGTGTCCATGTTCATTTTTACCTACTTGTCAGTGCACCACCGAGTTTGACAATAGGTTCATCACCACCACACCGCCGACGATCATCGCAATACCGACCACCGCCGCGGTATCAAGACTTTGCTTAAAAAAGAACACCCCAACCAGCGAGGTCAGCACAATCCCCAAACCGCCCCACAGCGCATAGGCGATGCCAAGTGGTATGGTCTTGATGGCCTGCGTCAACAAATAAAACGAGATAGCATAAAGCACGCCCATAATCAGGGTCGGCACCAAACGGGTAAATTGCTCTGACTTGACCAAAAAGGTCGTGCCAACCACTTCACAAATGATAGCGATGGCAAGATAACCGTAAGCAATGATGGTAGGACTCATGGCTAAGACACCTGTGTTAAATCCAGCGTACACGCTTGATCGAGTGAAATGGATAAGTAATAAATAATAGAATGTAGCTCCCAAAGAAACCACACGGTCGGTATTTTATAGAAATAATCCAGCAATGTGAAGAGCAGCCCAGCAGTTTTTTTGTTTCAAGCGATGTACAGATTGCTTTTATATTCAAAAAGATAGCCAAGTTGTCTAATCAAATTACTCGCAAAAGCTTGATAACCAACGCTGACAGCAGATTGCTTAAGCCATAAATAAAAGTAGCATATCGCTGCTATTTTTTTGTTACACGCCGCAGGTAGATAGAGGTTTTAACAAAACAAACACGCTATCAAGCCCATCCATATCCAGACCTATCCGCCCTAACGCGCCATTTTATAAATACCTCATTCTGAGGTGCCCTTATGACATATTAGGGTCATTTTATCGCTAAAATGCGCCAAGGACTGAGGGCTGGTAGTCAAACTTCACAACATCTAAAGAATATTTGCGAATTATGTCAAAATAAGGTTGACAGCCTATACCGACTTGGCTAAAATGTGCCCCACATAACGCAGACAGCAATTACTTTTAGCTTGTCATATTTACCGTTATCACAGCTTATTCTCCAATAGCTCAGTTGGTAGAGCAACGGACTGTTAATCCGTGTGTCCCTGGTTCGAGCCCAGGTTGGAGAGCCATATACGAAAAACCTTCATCATTATTTGATGAAGGTTTTTTTATGGCCGTCATTTTTGGCTCAGACAATTCTCTTATGAAATCAGTGATATGAATACCGCTGCGGTGTTCATTTGGGCGATTTTGTTGTATGGTAAGAGTGGTTTGCTTGGGTTCGTTTTGTCTGAATATTTTACTCCTACTCACTAAAAATAATGGTTTATTATGATACCTGCACGTGTAAAAAATAAGTTTTCTGACCATCCGCAAAAAATCATGCGCCCGGTCAGTATTCGGCTGTCTGAAGAGATGATCGCATTATTAGAGACCACCTCAAAAGAGCTGGGCTTTAAGCGTATTCAAGGACTGATTCGCCTATACATCCGTCAAGGGCTTGATCGTGATCATCAAGACTATACCCTAGCGCACGATGAAGTGTTTATCGAGTCTTTGCGCAAGCGCGGCGTCAGTCAACGCATCATCGATGAGGCCATCGTGGTGACTCACAATAACAACATCTCCCACCCCCTATCCGAGCTACAAAACGACGATTAGTAGAGATGATTAAGAAAGCCGATTCGATATACTGCCGACTATATAGACAACAATATATAATCGACGATACATAAGCGACAGTATAAAAAACCGCTTTCTTAATGATGAACTAGATAGGCTGCGTACCAAAAGACTGAGCTTGCCCATGGCGCTCAGTCTTTTTTGTGCGCCAAATGATGGTTGTCGCCCGCACACAGTCTTTAGCCATAATCCAACACAACACCCAAAAAAACCAGCTATATTAAAACCAGCCCTACTCATAAAAAAAGCCGATGACAATCACGGTCGTTGGTGCAAAACAAATTGACACGGAGGTGTACTATGGGAGGTTTCTATCCGCGTTTTAACCAAGCATTATTGTTGACGATGGCATTGGCATTTCTGCCTGCTATCTCTGCGTGCTCACAGCCGCAGGCAGATCCTAGCAAAAAAACCATTCCGACCAACTCTGATCAGTGGCAAAAAAAGCTCGGTGATACTTTTGAGCAACTGCCTAAGAACGATCAGCAACTACTCAGTCGCTATATGCTGCGCATGAAACTCAGCGGTGCCTATGAGTCTGGTGCGATGCCGCGCACTACGATCAAACAAGCCTTGATACAGCAGCGTGAATATGAGCGCTTGCATCCCAATAATCCCACGGGCAAAAAAAGCCCCATCATAAAAAGTCAGCAAGCGGCCACGGCCAATGCGCAACACTACCCTGTGGCGCTCTTGCCAGTCAAAAGCAGTGATAGCGACAGTTTAAACCAAGTAAAGCTCCAGTTTATGCTATCCAACCACGGCGAAGTCGCCATCGATAGCTTTAAGGGTACATTGGTGATGAAAGACATCGCTTTGACCCAAGGCAAGCGCTTTAATGTCCCGTTGACTGTGTTTGAGCCTGCTATCAAACCTGAGCAGTCTGGCAAAATTATCATCGAGAGTAGCATTGAGGACATCAATGTCATGCGCGCTATCAGAAACACCAGAGACATGACTATTGAGATTAGCGAAGGGACGTTGACACTAGCAGATGGTCAACACGTTGAGTTTGATGAGTCTTTAATCAAATAAAACATCACTAGGTACGCGCCTGGGCATATAAATGAATACGCAGGTAAGAGACTGGCTAAAAAGTAACAAGCACTCTCTTGTCATTATTTAAGTGATAAAGCGCGCTGATACACGCCCATAAAAAAAGCCCCAATCATTGCTGATTGGGGTGTAATGGACAAAATTCATGCTAAAAAGTAGAAGGTAGTCGCTAATGGACATAATTCATGCTATTTGAGTGACTTTGACCCTAAAAAGTCTTTAATAAACCGCAACTTACGCTGCTCACTTAGAC
>NZ_CAJHBJ010000027.1:0-36090 GCF_904846595.1 Psychrobacter sp. HII-4
GTCTGTGGAGTCGTGGTCAGTCTAAATCTCAAATGAGAAATAGCGCGTGACAATGAAGCAGAAAGAAAACGTCAAACCTATCTAATAGTCAATATTGGCTAGGTTTGAGTAAGATTTTTGGAACGGTTTTTGGGTGCTGGCAAAACAACCCTCATCAATCACTTACTGACTACCAAACCGACCGAACAGCGCTGGGCGCTCTTAATCAATGAGTTTGGTCGTATCGGTATTGATGGTACGCTGCTAAAAGGTGCTGATTGGTGGCAGGCGGCGCAAGAGACGATCGCCGTACGAGAGGTCAGCGGCGGCTGTATTTGCTGTACCAGTCAGCTACCCTTACAAATCGCCATCAGCCGCCTACTCAGTGAGCACAAGCCGCAGCGTTTGCTCATCGAGCCGACCGGACTGGCTCACCCTCGCGAGCTCTTCCAGCAGCTGAGCGAGCCACATTGGCAAACTGCCCTACAGATGCAAGCGGTACTCACCGTCTTAAATGCCAAACAATGGCAGCAAGCCAAATATCGTGAGCATGAGGGCTTTGCGGTGCATGTGCAAGAGGCCGATGCACTGATTATCAATCGTTACGACCATCTAAGCGCCGACGAAATACAAGCGCTACAAGCATGGATAGCCACACTGAATCCGCACGCTATTATCATTTGGGCGGCACATGAGCCTGCTGCGGCCGTTAGTCATGATAGCGATCATAGCAATAATCCCGATAACAGCAGCAATGGTAGCAGTGACAAAAATGACACGCTACCAGCCTATATCACCATGCTACGCGAGCAGTTGACCAAGCCCAGTCAGGTCTTAAACCGTCAGCATAAGGTTGCGCTTGAGCCATTGGCCAAATCAGCACTTCGCATGCCATTGCAGGGTAACACTTCTGCCGTCTCTGCGTTGGCCGGTACTACCTTGACTGGCAGTAGTGCCCAGAATAATACCGATAACGAGCTGCCTTATCGTTATCACGAGACACAGCAAGACCTGCTCTTGGCCGGTTGGCGACTGCCAGCGCATTATGTGCTGCCCGCAGATACCTTACAAAGGAGGCTACCAAACTGGCAACGCGTCAAAGGCGTGGTATACACCTTGGATGGTTGGTTGCAGCTGAACTTCACGCCTGATAGCCTAACTACCCGTACAGTCGGTGCGCAGAGCGATAGCCGCTTGGAGGTCATTTTGCAAGGTACTGACAATGGCAGCAATGATGGCGCTGACCATACGCCTGTCGCTATCGACTGGCAAATCTATGATCGTCAGCTTATGGCAATGGTCGTGGCACTAGGGTAGCGAGCCTCTCACTCTTATCATGTGTGCCTGCTATCGAAGCTGACTGTCCTTACTACCACGCCGATTAAACAGCTCCGTTGCCCGTACGGTTTTTTCAAGCTCGCTCTGACAGCCGACACAGTGCTGCACACCGGGTACGGCCAGTCGCCGTGCTTGTGGGATCGCATTGCCACACTCATCACAAAACTCAGCGCTTTCACCTTTAGGCATAGCCCGTCGCGCCCGCTCTAATGCGTCGTTGACCGTTGCATCCATTTGCTCGTGCTCAGCACCATCTCTTGACCATCCACCTGCCATAACGTCATCCTATTTATTATTAATGCTATTTAGCTCTTAAACAATAAAAGCCTTTAATAACAAATAGATGGGGATATCTTTATGGATTACAATACCAGTTAGAGGCGGTAGATGAGGACGCCATCATCAGATATAGGCTAATCACGATGAGACGTGCCTGAGCCATTTTTCTTATTGGCGAGCACTAATCTTTTGGTTGCAACGCGACCACTTGCCCACGCACGCCGATACTGGCATCACTCATCAAGCAGACATAACCTGCCATGATATCCTCAGGGGTTTTTAGGCTCATGGGGTTTTCTCCTGGGTAGGCATGAGCACGCATGTTGGTACGCGTCCCACCCGGGTTGATACAATTAAAACGTAAATTTGTGGTGTTTTTTGTCTCTTGGGTAAAGATATCGCTCATACCTTCCACTGCCTGCTTGGAGAGCGCATAGGCACCCCAAAACGCGCGCGGATGCGTGCCCACACTACTAGAGGTAAAGACGATAGAGCCATTGTCTGCGTCTTTGAGCAGCGGTAGCAGCGCCTGCGTCAGCATAAATGTCGCCGTACAGTTGACCTTCATCACTTGTGCAAAGGTATCGACGTCATACATCTCAAGCGGTGTCAGCTGCCCAAGCAGACCAGCATTATGCAAGATACCATCTAGCTGGCCGATTTCTTTATCGATCAGCCCCTCTAGCTGCTGCATCTCGGCATAAGTGGCACCCTCTAGGTTCATCGGTAGCATGGCAGGCTGCTTGCCGCCAAAGCTCTCAATCTCATCATAGACATACTCAAGCTTGCTGCTGGTACGTCCGAGCAACAATACAGTCGCGCCATAGCGCGCATAGGTCAAGGCGGCGACCCGCCCGATACCGTCACCTGCTCCTGTCACCAAAATAGTCTTGCCATCCAAGCAGTTGTCAGGGGGTACAAAGCTGCGGATCTCGTCATGTGTCAATGGCTGGGTAAAACCAGCTGTGTCTGTGCTGCTCTGCGGTTTGGTTGGCTGATTCGTAGTGTCACTCATGGCATTACTCACTGCTTATTATTAAATAGTTAGGATGCTTAATTGATATTTCGATAAATGGCTTTTAAGGCTTAGCTTGTAGTGCTTATCTTGTAGAGGCTATAAATAATCGAACTGCCCCGAAGACAATAAAAGTTTATTTAACGCTTCAGGCGTCTCAGTAATATAGTCTGCGCCCCATTTTTTTAGGCTTTTTTGGTCTTTAGGTGGGATATAGCCATAAGCGGCTAAAATCGTCGGCATGCCAGCGGCGTTACCGGCTTCGATATCGCGTATATGATCGCCGACATACAGTACGCAGCCTGCTGCACCGCGCGGAATACCGAGCTTCTCTAAGGCCACATACATCGGCTCAGGATCAGGTTTTGAGCGCGAGACATCGTCGGGGCAGACCAGGACCGCGCAGCGCTCATCTAATTGCATCACACTGAGCAGCTGCTCGGCCAAATAACGCGGCTTATTGGTGACGATACCCCATGGCACGCCTTTTGCTTCCAGTGTGCTCAGTACCTCGTCGAGCGCAGGAAACACGCAGCTATCGACGCAGATGTCTGCTTCATAATCGTCCAAAAACTGCTGACGAAAGCGCTGCAGCTCTTCATCACTCGCCTGCAGTTGGTCATTATGACGCAGCATCAGCCGCACCATGGCCGAGGCTCCGGCAGAGACTTGCTCTCGAATTTGCCCTTCCGGCGGCGCTTGCCAATCGTTTTCACCGCTCATCTTTGCGATGATGCGGACAAAGTCAGCAGCAGTATCGATTAACGTCCCATCAAGGTCAAATAAAACCGCTTTTACAAATTGGCTCATAATAAATGCTCTTAGTCTAAAAGATAAATGTAGGCAAAATCACTTGAGGACGGCGCTATTGTAGTGGCTTTTGTACCGCCATCATATAATTGACATCGACGTTTTGTGCCAGCCAGTAGCGTTTGGTCAGCGGATTATAATGCAGGCCAATGATGTCTTGGCGTCTAAATCCAGCATAGCCAGCCATTTTGTCAAGCTCAGCGGGGGTGATGAACTTGGCATAATCGTGAGTGCCGCGATCAAGCAGACGCAGCACATACTCTGCGCCAATGATGGCAAACAAATAAGACTTGGGGTTGCGGTTGATCGTCGATAGCACGCACACCCCGCCTGGTGCCAGCAGCTCAAAACACGCCTGCACAATCGACTGAGGGTCCGGCACATGCTCCAGCATCTCCATGCAGGTCACCACATCGAACTGACCGGCGTGCGTTTTTGCCAGCGTCTCTACAGGGATATGCTGATAGCGCAGCGTGTGCCCAAGGCCACTTTGCTCGGCGTGGAGGGCGGCAGCTTTTAGGTTTTCGGTTCCCAAATCAATGCCTGTGACATCTGCGCCGCGGCGTGCCATTGACTCTGACAATATCCCGCCGCCGCAGCCCACATCCAGTACTTTTTTGCCCGCCAGACCCTGCTCGGCGGTCTTATCAGTGTGCTGCTCATCAACAGAGGACTGCGCGCTTTGATAGCCGCGTTTGATATTTTTTTCTATCCAGTTGAGGCGTAGTGGGTTGATTTCGTGCAATGTCGCAAAGGCGCCCGTGCTACTCCACCACTCCCCTGCCAGCTTATTAAATTTATCAACCTCGCTGGCATCCACATTGATGCTGTTAGTCTCGGCATCATTGACGCGGCTATCGGTATGCTCATTGGCAGTTGACGAAGAGGCATGGACTGAGCTCATGATATTTCCTTTATTGTCATTATAAGTGTCGTATATGAAGCGATTGTCGTACAACGTTTACAACGCGCACAACGATACACTCAATATTAGCATGAGAGTAGCGGCTTTGTCGTGAGGTACATCGTCACGGATTGTGAGTCATGGCTATTGATTCGCTCACAGCTTTACAACCATTCGTTAAGAATCGGATTCACAAGCGCCTATGTTTTACGTTATCATAGGCGCTACTCTATGGTAGGTCGACCGTACTCGACACTATATCGTTTATACAGCTTTTAGCACTTTTGGCCTGTTTAAGCGATAAAACCCATCATCACCCTAAGTTTATACATCTCAAGGATAAAGTATGAAACGTGTCATTACACTGACTGGTCTGGCTATGGCTATTGGACTTGCCACTATGGGCGCACAAGCTGCCGACTATGTCGCCGGAAAAGACTATCGCGTGCTCGACAATCCAGAAAAAATCAGCGGTGACGCCATCATTGTTCGTGAGTTTTTTTGGTATGGCTGCCCGCATTGTAACGTCCTCAATCCGCATATGGAAAAGTGGGCAAAAACCAAAGACAAAGATGTCGCGTTCTTTAAAACCCCAGCGGCGCTAAACCCTGTTTGGGAAGCCAATGCCCGCGGTTTTTATGCCGCCCAGCTATTAGGGTTTGAAAACAAAACCCACGACGCTTTGTTTGATGCCATTCATAAAGACGGCAAAAAACTCTTTGACCAAGCATCATTGAGCAAGTGGTATGCGTCAAAAGGCGTGGATGAAAAGAAATTTAACAGCCTATATAACTCGTTTGCCGTCGGTACAAAAATCGGCCGCTCACAAGCTGGCGCAAAGCGTTATCAGCTCTCAGGGGTGCCAGCAGTCGTGGTACAAGGCAAATACGTTGTCACCGGTGAAAGCGCCAAAGTACCCAAGGTCGTTGATTATTTGGTCGACAAAGCACGCGCTGAAAAGAAATAAACCCAGCCCTTTAACCAAGTAATTTAACCGAGTGCTTCGGTCTTATCGCAGCGCTAGCGCATATCCTGATAGTAAGCCTATAAATAAAAGCCAATCATTTGATGATTGGCTTTTTTGTTTGTTTGCGTTTATAGAATTTATAGTATTGGTAGCGACGCTGGGCAGTTATTTTTTGAGCTGCGACAAGATGGCCACTTCTCGTATATAACTGGCCAAATCGGCTTCTGATTCTGCTAGTAGCTCATCATCTTGCATGTGCTTGGCGTACTCAATCCATAACAACAGCTGATACATGCTGTTGCGCTCAGAAGCTTTGTATTGTTTGACAAACTGCTTTAGCGTGCCTTCGTCATTGATATTAAGGCGATCATACCAGCTCTCGATTTTGGAGACTTGCTCTTTTGGAAAATAGGCATCAAACAACGCTTTGACAAGCTCGTGGCGGTTTTCTTCGCCGATAAGCTTACCCACACGCTTGGTCTGACGATTGCGCGCATTGGCACTGGTGATGTCCGCCAATGCCATCAGCTCAGCCATAAAATAATCACTGGCTGGCAGTTTTTTTAGCTGTTTTTTCGACAAGCTTGCAAGCGGTATGGATAACTGCTGCAAGCGCTCATGGGCTTTTTTGAGTTCTGTGCGCGAGACGCGCATCTCCTGTTCTGACCAGTCAATCATAAAAGCGTTCCGAAGTGATGAATAGTAAAATAATAAAGTGCACGTCTGCTAGGAGTTTACCACCGGCTTTTTTCGCGATGCTTGGCCAACACCTTGACCCCTGCTGGCATGTTCTGTGCCAAACGGCGCTGCAAAGCATCTGTGATAAACACCGAGCGATGCTTGCCGCCTGTACAGCCAATCGCTACCGTCACGGTATGACGGTTGTTGTGTAAAAACTCAGGCAGCCAGCGCGTCAAAAACTGATCGATATCATCGGTCATTTCTGCCACTTCTGGATAGTCGGCAAAAAATGTGGCGACCTCTGCATTTAGACCAGTCGCCGCTCGCAGCTCAGGGTTCCAATGCGGGTTTGGCAACACCCTTACATCAAAGACAAAATCAGCATCGATAGGGCTGCCATACTTAAACCCAAAAGACAAAAGATTGATGACAATCTGATTGTCCATGCCGATATGCGCACGTAAGCTGTCTTTTAACTGATGGATATTTAAGCTGCTGGTATCGATTCTGATATCAGCGTGACCTGCTATCGGCTCTAACAGCTCTATCTCTCTTTTGATAGCCGCTGGCAGGTTAAAGGCGATATGACGGGCATTATCACTATCCACATCTTGCGACATCAGCGGATGGACACGGCGAGTGGCATTGAACCGCGCGATTAAAGTATGCTCTTGCGCGGTGACATAAACGACTTTGACCGCCTGCTTGCCATACGTTGCCTTTAGCGCCTCATAAGTCTCTGCAAAGTTAGACAAATCAGCGCGCGGTGTGCGAATATCGACTCCAAGGGCGATACGGCGTATACCGCTTTCCCTCACCAGCTTGTGAACTGCCTGTGGCACCAAAGACAAAGGCAAATTATCGATAGAATAATACCCAAGATCTTCTAAGATATTGAGCACTGATGTTTTGCCAGAGCCTGAGCGGCCTGAGACAACAAGGATGCTAAGTGCAAGTGCGGCGGCTGGCCGTCGCACTTGCTCCAAAGCCTGCTGATTGCTATTGTGTTGATCCATGTCCATCATCCACCTGTCCTAGGTTATCCAAGCCATACATACTAAACCACTCTACTCAGCCATCATAAAAGCGGCCTTGCTTTTGCCACAGAGCGGCTATGGCAATTGTTGTCGGTAGTTGACGCTATTGCTTCCTGCACATTGCGATATTACGATGTCTAATGATATGACGGCGAATTGCATAATGACTACTTAAGCGTCACTAGCTGATTGTCCAATAAACGCGCGCGCCCAAGCCATGCCGCTACCAAAATAACCATGTCTTGCTTATCTTTATCAAAATCCTCTGTAATAGCATCCAGCTCAGCGGTTTTTATCTGTAAATAGTCAACAGTAAACCCTGCATTTGTGAGGTGCTCACGCGTCTGTGCAAGTAGCGCCGTTATGTGCGGCAATATCGAGCCTTGCGGCGCTATCTTTATATCTTGTAATTGCTGCGCCAAACTTTGCAGCGCTTGATGGAGCACAGGAGCCACCTGCCGCTCGCTGGCCGTTAAGTACTGATTGCGTGATGATAGCGCCAAACCATCAGCAGCACGGACAATGGGCGCGGCGATAATCTCTAGCGGATAACTAAGGTCTCGCACCAACTGCTTGATAATCGCCAACTGCTGGTAATCTTTTTGTCCAAACACTGCCGCATCAGGCTGGATGATATTGAACAGTTTTGACACCACGATACCCACCCCATCAAAGTGTCCAGGACGTGAGTGCCCGCATAGCTGCGCGCTAATCGTCCCTGCCAGCACTGCTGTCGCGGGCGGCAAGACTGGATACATCTCCTCGATACTGGGCGCAAAGACATAGTCCGCTGCCACTGTGGCAAGCTTTGCCACATCGTCGTCCAGCGTGCGCGGGTAGCTATCAAAATCTTCACCTTCACCAAACTGTGTGGGATTGACAAAAATACTTACCACCACGATATCAGCGTGTTGCTTGGCGATGTTTACCAGCTCAAGGTGGCCATCATGCAGATTGCCCATCGTCGGCACCAGAGCGATAGATTGCTGAGTGCGATGCGGCTGCAGCGCTGCACGCAAGTCTGATATCTGCTGATAAATGATTGGCATGATAAAGCCTTCTGTTCTTAATAATCGTAATTGCCCAAAGACAAAGTCAAACTCACTAGAATTGTCAAACTATCATCAATCCAACTTAAAACTAGCTAAATTGATGCTGGGTGGTAGGAAAGCTGCCCTCACGTACCGACTGCTGATACAGGGCAAATGCGCCTTCAATACTGCCAGCACGATTGCGCTCATCGGTCAAAAAATCATGGACAAAACGCGGCACGCGGCCGTGCGCCATACCGAGCATGTCATGCATGACCAGCACTTGACCATCAGTATCTGCGCCTGCGCCGATTCCGATCACTGGCACCGCGACTGCTTGAGTCACCGCTTTGGCCAGCTCAGCGGGCACACACTCTAATACTAGCAGCGCTGCGCCTGCGTCGACGACGGCTTTGGCATCAGCCAGTAGCTTGTCTGCTGCTGCCTCACCGCGGCCTTGGATTTTATAGCCACCAAAGACATTGACCGACTGCGGCGTCAGCCCTAAATGCACACACGTTGGGGTGCCTGCCTGCGCTAAGGTCGTGACCAGCTCGCACAGCTCGCGACCACCTTCTATCTTTACCACGTGCGCGCCCGCCTGCATCAGCTTGCGGCTATTGGCCACCGCTTCTGGCAAAGTGACGTAGCTCATAAATGGCAGATCCGCCAAAATCAAAGCGCTGCTGTTACTCCGAGCGATATTGGCGGTATGATAAACCATATCGTCAACCGTAACTGGCAGCGTTGAGTCATGGCCTTGAACAACCATCCCCAAACTATCACCGATTAAGATCGTGTCAATCTGCGCCTTGTCCATCATCCGCGCAAACATCGCATCATAGCAGGTTAGGCACGTAAACTTGGTGCCTTCTTTTTTAAATTTATTTAGCGTAGATAACGTCGTCATATAGCCCTCAATTCCTTTGATTATCAGCTGAATATCTAGCGAGCGCACCGCTCATGAGTTACTTTTTAATAACTTGAGACCTGTCCAATCGCAGCTTGGTGGATAGTCCGCAATCGGCTTGCCCAATACCTGTAGCTCTGGCGCTATCTCACGTAGCGGTAGCAAGACAAAGTTACGCTCACACAATCCAGCATGCGGTATGGTCAGCTTAGCGTCCGTCATTTGCAGCTGATCATATAACAAAATATCGACATCCAAACTGCGCTCGCCCCAACGGCGCAATCGCGCCCGTTTTGCCTGTGCCTCTAGCTGATGACAAAACGCCAATAGCTCCAACGGCAATAACGTCGTCTCAAACCCCGCGACCGCATTGATAAAGTCAGGCTGGTCTTGTGGCCCCATCGGCGCTGACGCATAAAACGATGATACCCGTAGATGACGTATCTGCGCATGCGCTTGTATCGCGTTGAGGGCGGTCTGTAGATGTTCGGTCGGCGAGCCCAGCTCATTGGCCAAATTACTACCCAACCCCACATAGGCGCATGCCCACTCTGCTGCGTCCTGATTACTGCTGTGACCATGTGTGCTATTGACGTCTACAGCACCATCGGCACTTTGACTGTTATGAAGGCGATTATTCATACCATTGGCTCTCACAGTCACCGATCAAGCGCCTTCAGCACTAGGCTGACGACGACGGCGCTTTGCGGGTATCGGGCCTTTATCCGTCTCTATCAGACTGATGAGCGGCTGAGGCATTGCAGTTTGTGTTTTTTTGCTTGCGCTGGGCGCGGACGTTTTTGTTTTTTTAGTGGTAGCGGCTTCTTTATGGTCTGTGCCGCGCTTAGCTGGCGGCTCAGCTTCGGTAGTAGACTGAGCAGCAGGTTTTGGCGCTTGTTTTGCATAAGCCTTAGCCGGTTTTACGGGCGTCTGCTCGCTGGCATCGGTCGCTTGCGGTTTGGTCGTAGTAGCAGTCCTGCTGGGCTGACGGCGGCGACGCTGATAAGGTATCGGCGCATTATTGAGACTCACCAGTGCTGGCGACTGGGCAACCGTGAGCGCAGGCTTATCTGACATCGATGCGACGGCTGTGTGCTTATCCTCGCAGCTAACGGCTTGAGCCGATGGCGTCTGCTGTGTTGTGGATGGGTTTTCTACTTGCGTCTTTGATTGTTTTTGCGGTCGTTTTTGCGGCTGTTTAGGCGCGGCTTGCTGTTTGTCTTGAACAGCAAGCCGCGCCTCTTTATCTTGCGGCAGCTGTTTTTTTAGCGGCGGTACGACTTTTTCGTGCTCGATGACAAACAACGGCTTTGGCGCGGCAGGCTTTTTATGCGACTGCTTGATAGCGGCCAGTGACAATTGCTGCAATTGTGCCAGCTCCGCCTCGTCCTGCGACAATGGCTGATTGTCATCATGACGACCAGCGCTTGACTTACTGTTTGGCTGACTATTTGATTTGCTAGTCGCTGGCTGTGATTTGGCACGGCGACGACGCGCAGGAATACCGCCTGTATCAGCGCTGTCTTTTTGATGTACATTTGATGGTTTGGACGACGCGGTATCTGTCACGCTATCGATACTGCTATCTGACTTTTGGTTTTGGCGATTGCGCCCGCGGCCGCGTTGGCCTTTTTTGTAAGCGCCGCGGCGGATATTTTCATCAAAATCAGCGATGGCTTGCTGCTGCTCGGACGTGGAGAGCGTCTGATACGTCTGCCACCATTCGCCCATACCGTTGGTCGACTCAGACAATGGGTGCTCAGCATCGCCGCACTGCTCACGCAGCAATAAAAAATCAAAGCCTGCGCGAAAACGTGGATGCTCAGAGAGTTGGACGATTTGCTTGTTACGTGGTGCAGATAGCTTGGGCTGCAAAATCCAGATATCACGGATAAATTGCTCAGCAAACTTTGGAATGGCGGTTTTGATACGCTGACGGTCGATGACTTTGCCAGCGGCGTGCAGTTGCGCATCGGCAAAAGGCATGTTGCGTTTTTTGGCTTTTTCTAGCTGGTGCAGGTAGTTTTCCCACAACAGCGCCGCATAAAAGAACGCCGGATTGATGCTTTTGCCAGCAGCGATGCGCTTGTCGGTATTGATCGCCACTTGCTTGACCAGTGCGCTTGGCTCAGCAGGTGGATAAATGACCAGACTATCCATCGCCCCTGACTCAAACAATAACGGCAATAGCGGCACCAAATAGCCACCGGTAAACATCTTTTGCGTCTCGTCATAGAGACGGTGCGGCGAGATTTGCTCAAGCAGTGCCCAATTACTTTCGTGGAACTGCTCGGAGAGCTCTTTATCAAACTCAAAGCTAAGCTTGGCCTTAAAACGCAGCGCCCGTAGCAGACGTACAGGGTCTTCTTCGATACGAGTAGGCGCGTGGCCAAGCAGACGAATGATGCGATTGTCGATATCGTCAAGCGCCCCACAAAAATCATGGACCACGCCTTTGAGTGGTTGATAATAGAGCGCATTGATAGAAAAATCACGACGGGCAAAGTCTTGTTTGATATCGCCCCAGACATTGTCGCGCAAAATCATACCATCTTGGTTGGTATTGGCGTTGTTGGTCGGTGGTCCGCGAAACGTCGCCACTTCAATCAGCTCACGGCCAGAATACACATGCGCCAATTGAAAGCGGCGACCGATGATACGGCAGCGCTTTCCAAAGACGTCTTTGATCTCATGCGGCTTGGCATCCGTCACTGCGTCAAAGTCTTTTGGACGCAGACCCAATAATGTGTCACGCACCCCGCCCCCGACGATATAGGCATCAAACCCAGCTCGGGTCAATGTGGCAATGACTTCAGTAATGGAATTGGGTAATTCAGATTTATTCAGTTCTAACTGCTTGGCGGCACGCTCGGCCATGCATCTACTCCTCGCCGGTATTCTTTGATCACCCCTAACAGACACAGTGTTTATCAGGCGGATGTAACGACTAGTTTAACAAATTTTGCGCCTGCTGGGTGTGTTATGACCGCTACTTACGTGCTATTTTGTCAATATTCGCCTTGATTATTGCCAAACGCCTTTATTCATCTTGTACGCTGATGCGCGCTCGGTTTTTCTCAACGGTCTTCTGACCGATGCCTTTGACCTTTGCCAAGTCATCGACCGTCTGAAAACCGCCTAACATCTCGCGGTATAAAATAATCGCCTGCGCCTTACTACTACCGATACCGTGCAGCGAGACCAGCCCGCCCTCACCAGCACGATTGATATTGACCACCGTTTGCGTGCGTGCTTGCAACTGCGCGGCATCTTGCGCCAATAAAGACGCGTATGCTTGCTGCGGACTGGCAAAACAAGTCGCTGCCAAAGCCTCGCTTAGCATGAGCGTCATGATAAGCACTGCCCCAGCAGCAGCCGCACTGACTGCGCTGACAGCTATGCTGAGCATAGCACCGATCAAGCCAGGCTTATGATGAGCGTTCATGTCGTTTTGCCGCCTCCCACAAGGCATCCATTTCCTCAATATCGCTATCCTCTAGGCGCTTGCCTGCCGCCGCCAGCTGCGCTTCGATATAGCCAAAGCGTGATTTAAATTTATGCACACAGGTCAGCGTTGCCGCTTCGGCGTCAAGGCTGAGCTTGCGCGCCACATTGACCAGCGCAAACATACAATCGCCCAGCTCTTTTTCGATATCGCTAATATTGGCTTTTATCTCCGCCTTGGATTTATCCCTAACCTCCGCCTTTAACTCCTCGATCTCTTCTTCTAACTTCTCAAACGCGCCTACCACTCCTTCCCAATCAAAGCCCAGTTTTGACGCTTGGCTTTGTACCGACTGCGCTTGCATCAGCGCGCTACCTGCCTTCGTCGCATCCAAACGCCGACGCGGTTTGCCCCGCGCTTCATCGACTCGCCGCTCCTCCGCCTTTATCTCATCCCAGCGCGCTTTTACCGCCGCGTCGTCTGTCAGGGTCTCCGCTTCAAACACATGCGGGTGACGGCGGATGAGTTTCTCTTGCAAGGTAGCAATCACATCGCTCATATCAAAACGCCCTTGCTCAGCGTAGAGCTGGCAATGAAATACCACTTGCAGCAGTACATCACCCAGCTCGCCCTTGATATCTTCGTCATCATCCGCTTGTACTGCTTCGCCAAGCTCGTAGGCTTCCTCAATCGCATAAGGAATCAGGCTACGATTGGTCTGTTTTTTGTCCCACGGACAGTCGGCACGCAGACGCGCTATCAAGGCAAGTAAGTCATCAATCTGGCCGGTGGCCTCAGGGGTGCCCTGTACAGGCGTGGCTGGCAACGTGGTTTGCTCTAACGGTTTCATAAAAGATGCTCTTGTTTTTGCGGGTTGGTTCCTATGACAGCTAGTGTATCATTGAATAGCAACTGGCTTTTGACTTCCTCCCCGCCCTAAAGTGAGGGGATACCTACTAAAGACGGCCAAGCCCGACCGCGAGAATGTTTTTTGCTCCATTAACATCACGTTGATGGGTCGTTTTACAAGAACGACAAAACCATGCTCTTATACCAAGCCCTGAGCTACCTTTCGGACTGTCTTGGCGAGAGCCGCAACACGAGCAGGTTTGGGTGCTGTACGCTTCATTGACTTCGATATAGTGGCAACCTGCGTTCGCGCATTTATAATCCAGTTGCCGTTTAATCTCAAACCAACCAGCATCATAGACGGATTTGGCCAGTTTGGATGAAGTGAATGATGTTGATTTGATTTTACCAACAACGATTAGGCTGTTGGCCTTAACAAGCTTTGATGTGAATTTATGGATCAGATCTTGACGGGTGTTTTTAATCTTGGCGTGAATGGTTTTGACCCTTTTTTTATTCTTGGCTCTTTGGGCAATGGCCAGTTTTTCGGCGTATTGATGGGTCAGCTTAGTGGTTAGAACATCGCCATTACTACTGACCGCTGAATCCTTACAGCCTAGATCAATACCGACTTGGCCAGTACCGCACTTAATCTTTGGAAATTCTTTGACGGTGATACAGGCATACCATCTGCCTCGTGCATCTTGTACCAGCTCACAGGTGTTGATGTTGTAGAGCGAGAGATTATAGCTGTCCCATAGATCTATAGTAAGTTTTTTGGCTTTAGCGAGGCTTAGCTGAATAGTAGATTTAAGGCTTTTCTTGCCAGACTGACGAGTTGATAGGTGTTTTATGGCTGTCCTTTTAAAAGGAATCCAGCCCAAACTTCTTCTCTTGGCCTTTGGGTTGTTGGTGCGCCAGTTGAGTTTGGCTTTTTTAAACTGTTTACGGGATTTAGCGTGAACCTCACTAATCGCTTGCAAGGTTTGGCTGTGCAAGTTTAAATACTCGCCACTGCCTTTGGTATAAGCGGCCAAGTCATAGGCTGAAAAGAATTGATCTGTGCGCTGTAAATGTTTAAAACTAAGCTCATTGACGTAATTCCAGACAAAGTTAACCGCCCCAGCTAAGATATTGAGCTGAGTGGCATGTTTGTCTTTGATGCGTAGTTTGAGCGTTTTCATGGAATAATTATGATCTCAATGCAGTTGGTTATCAAGGGGTTCGCCATACTGGGCGACAATGGCTGACGCCTGATATCCACGCCCCTAGAAGGACGTGGTTTTACGGCGCTGGATGATAAATACCGCCATTCACTGTTTATTATTTATTGTTTATTGTTTATTGTTTATTGTTTATTAAAGGAATATATCATTATGCCCACCTCTACCACCCCCAGCTATCGACCAGCGCCTGAGTTTCCACCGATGACGATTGGCTCATTTAAGGCCTATGATATTCGCGGTGAGCTCGGCGTTAGCCTCGATGAAGACATCGCTTATCGTATTGGTCGCGCCTTTGCACAGATATTGTTTCAGCGGTATCAGCAAGCGGCCGCTAATCAAGACAGTGAGCTGGCGACGCTAAAACCCGCTATCGTCATCGGCAGCGACATTCGCCACTCAAGTGAGAAGCTGAAACAAGCAGCCATCAAAGGGATAGTCGATGCAGGCGTCGATGTCATCGACCTTGGTATGACCGGTACTGAGGAAGTGTATTTTGCCACCAGCCACTATGCGGCTTTAGGCGGTATCGAAGTCACCGCCAGTCACAATCCTATCAACTACAACGGCCTAAAGCTGGTCAAAGAGCAGTCAAAACCCATCAGCGCTGATGATGGTCTGGCCGAGATTCAGGCATTGGCAGAGTCTGGGCAATTTACCAGCAGTGATAAATCAGGGGCATTGCAGGTGCTGACGGATAAAAGCGCCTATATCAATCACTTGATGACCTTTATCGACACCGATAAGCTCAAACCGCTAAAGCTGGTCATCAACTCTGGTAATGGTAGCGCCGGCCCTGTCGTTGATTTATTGACTGACAAATTAACGCAAGCGGGCGCGCCGATCGACATCATCACACTGCATCATACGCCAGATGGCAGCTTCCCCAACGGCATCCCCAATCCGATGATTACCGCCAACCGAGCCGCGACGCAGCAAGCGGTTTTGACTCACAAAGCTGATCTGGGTATTGCCTTTGATGGCGATTTTGATCGGTGTTTTTTGTTCGACGAGACAGGCGAGTTTATCGATGGTAGCTATGTGGTGGGTATGCTGGCGCAGGCCTTTTTAAATAAATATCCAAACGAGTCCATCGTCTATGACCCACGAGTGATATACAACACCGAAGCGGTGATTGACACGCATCAGGGTGAGGCGGTCATCAGTAAGTCTGGGCATTCCTTTATCAAGCAAGTCATGCGCGAGTCGGGCGCGATCTATGGCGGCGAGATGTCCGCTCATCACTACTTCCGTGACTTCTTCTATTGCGACAGCGGCATGATTCCGTGGCTCCTGACCATTGAACTGCTCTCCATCACCGGTAAGACGCTGTCGGAGCTGGTCACCGGCTATATCAATGCCTACCCCAGCTCAGGCGAGATGAATTTTCGCCTAACCACAAATGAC
Source organism: Psychrobacter sp. HII-4 (assembly GCF_904846595.1). Classification (NCBI taxonomy): domain Bacteria; kingdom Pseudomonadati; phylum Pseudomonadota; class Gammaproteobacteria; order Moraxellales; family Moraxellaceae; genus Psychrobacter; species Psychrobacter sp. HII-4. The sequence goes on from NZ_CAJHBJ010000027.1 coordinate 15,876, forward strand.
GCGCCCGCTATTATTAGAGCCATTGAAGACAAGTTTGCTGACCAAAACCCCAGCAAAACCACTCTTGACGGCCTAAGCCTCGACTTTGGCGACTGGCGCTTTAATTTGCGCGCTTCTAATACCGAGCCGCTCATTCGGCTCAATATCGAAACGCGCGGCGATCAGCCACTTTTGGCGGATAAGATACAAGAGATCGAGCAGTGGCTGGCGGCACAAGGGGCGATGCCAGCGTAAAGCCTGTACCTTGGTACAAAGAGCGTTAATGGTCAGATAATAAAGGCTCGCTAGTGAATATGAGCGCGCCTTTATTTCGCACGACCGATGCCCATATAACTCCCCACCAAGGCTGCAATTTGTGAGCGGCTCATGGCATTTTGCGCATCAAATATCGGCATGGCGTACTGGTTGATTTTGCCAATGTCTAACTGATCGCGCGGCGACCAACTGATGATAAAAATAGCCTGAGCCTCTGCTAGATGCTGATAAGGCTGGGTAACCAGCTCCAGCAGCGGCTGCTGCCCATACAGCACGGTCAGCTCATGTTGCGCCTTATCACTATAGACCAGTGTGCGGATATTGTACGACCATAGTAAAGCGAGTAACGGATGAATGGCCGAGCCTGAGGTGCGTCCTGAGCCAGCCTTATAACTACCGCCCCAAATCATCACGGTTTTATTATCGATAAACCCATCAAAATACTGCCAAAACTTACGAAATATCAGCTCTTTTTGATCTTCATTGATATGTATGACCGACTCTAAGAGCGGCATATTTAAACGATGGGTTTGGCTAGTTTGCTGCAGCTGCTGCAGCTCGCTTGGCAGAGTGTTGCCACCAAAGCCCCACCCAGCTTGTAAGTAACTACTGCCCACCCGCTGATCTAAACCCATGATACGGCTGACTTGCCCAATATCGACGTTTTGACTATCTGCCAAGCGTGACATCTCATTCATAAAACTCACCCGCGTCGCCAGCATCGCCATGATACTACTACGAGCAAACTCAATGGTCGCGATATCGGCATGATGGGACGCGCTTGCATGCTGCATCAATGGTTTTAATACCGCCAAATGCTGACTACTCTCTGGCGTTTTTTCGCCTAGTAGCCACAAGGAAGGGTTTAACATCGAGCTATAAGCATCGCCGTCTTTTAAAAACACAAAGGGCACATAATACACCCACGCCCGCTGCAGCCGCTGTGCCAGTGCGGCCACCTGCCCTAATGCCTGAATACCGCTCATGATCAGCGGTAGCGACTGCTGATGACTGTGGTTAAAGGCGGTAATCCAGCCGTCCTCTAGCCATATCGCGTCAATACTGTCTAAAAATAGCCAATATAGCGCCACGCTGGCTGGTTTGGGCGGATTATCAACGTCGTTATGAGTGCCATCGCCCGTTTTATCATAGTGCTGCAACAGCTGGTCTGCACTATTGGGTAACGCGTGGTGACTGATCAGCTGCTGCTGCTCATACATCTGCCACAGTGCCTGCAGATGATGCTCAAAACCATACTGCTCTAACTGCTGGGCCAGTAGGACTTTATCAGCATACAGATGCACGCACTGACCGAGGCTTGCCAGCACCACCGCACTGGTGATGGCCTCGATACTATGACCGACCAGCACACAGACATCAGGTTCCTTTACTGGCTTTGCTTGCCAGCCCCGCGGGTCAGATGAACGCTTATCACTATTATCCATGCTCATGATGTTACCTTGTAAACTGATGATTATAGGCTTGAAGATAGCTGATTGATGTGGCGTAGCAGCTGATCGGTGGAGCTATCAAACTGCCCTTCACGCTCATCTTGCATGGCATGATATACGGACTCCGCCATCTGCTTACCCATCTCAACCCCCCATTGGTCAAAGGGGTTGATATCCCAGATACTGGCCATGACATAGACTTTGTGCTCATAAAGTGCAATCAGTGCGCCTAGGCTATGCGGATTCAACTCATCGATCAGCACCGTCGTAGATGGCTGGTTTCCATGATAGTGCTTATACTTATCCATCTCTACGCAGGCGTCTACCTTATCTTCGCTAATTGCAGCGTTACCAAATGCTAGCACTCGGCTCTGTGCCAAGCAATTAGCCAATGACAACTCATGCTGCTGCTGTAGTGCTGTGTTTTTTAGTGGACCATGATAACGGCGCACACATGCGATAAAATCACATGACACTTGCTGCGTTCCTTGATGCAATAGCTGATAAAAGGCATGCTGAGCATTGGAGCCAATCTCTCCCCATAGAATAGGACAGGTATCATAGTTAATACGATCCCCATACTGAGTAACGGACTTACCATTACTTTCCATTTCCAGCTGCGTTAGATAGCTTGGCAAATAGCCCAATCGACCATCATAAGGCAATACTGTATGCGCATTGACGTGCAAAAAGGTACTATTCCATACAGCAAGCAGCCCTAATAGGACCGGTAAGTTCTCTGAAAAATCAGCCTGCGAAAAATGCTCATCCATACTGTGAGCACCAGCAAGTAGCTCTTTAAAGCCCACCATTCCTATACGAATAGCAATCGCTAGTCCAATCGCTGACCATAAAGAAAAACGTCCGCCGACCCACTCCCATAGCTGTAGCTGATGCTCAGGATGAATCCCCCAAGCGCACATCTTTTCGCTATTGGCAGAGATACCGATGAAATGCCGACGCAGCACGCTGTTTTCTGTACCTGTATGGCGTTTGGCAGTAGCAAGCAGCCATGACAAGGCCGTCTTGGCATTGGACAAAGTATCCACCGTACCAAAGGATTTGGACGAGATAATAAATAAAGTGGTCTCAGGGTTCAAGTGCTTAAGCAAATTGTCTAGCTGGGTACCATCCATGTTAGAAACAAAGTGCACCTTTATCTGTGTGTTTGCCCATTCATCAAGCGCTGCCGTCGCCATTAAAGGTCCAAGATCAGAGCCGCCGACGCCGATATTGACCACATCAGTAATGGCCTTGCCCGAAAACCCACGCCATGTACCATTGCGTATGCGTTCAGAAATATGAGCCACTTGTGCCAGACTGCGATGCACATCAGTTACTACATCTTGCTCGCCGACTTGCAGCGTGGCCGTGGCTGGCAATCGTAGTGCGGTATGTAATGCCGCTCTTGCCTCACTGGTATTAACTGCAGCGCCTTGCATCAGCGCCTCAATGCGAGCTGACAAATCACAGCCAGCCGCCAAACTCAGCAGGCTTGTCAAAACCGTCTCGTCAATAAGCTGTTTGCTATAATCCATATACAGCGCGCCTGTTTGGGCACTAAAGCGCGCGGTACGATGAGGGTCTTGCACAAACAAACGTTCAAGGGACCATGTTTGCTTGGCAAGCGATTGCAAGCGCTGCCAATTTGGCGACTGAGGACCACAGCAGCAAGAATTTTCTGTTTTCATAGGCTACTGACCTTTTGCCAATTGCTGCTCGGCAAAGTAGATAAATGCCTGCATGTATGAGCGCATGTCTCCTGCATCATAGCTGTCGCCGCGCATCGTCGTCACATTGACCCCCGATTCACTAATCAAGGCATCGATGGCATCGGTCAGCTGAATCTCACCGCCGACCGAGCCGGTAGTCTGCGCCAGATAATCAAAGATGTGATGGCTAAAGACATAACGACCCACGACCGCTAACCTCGATGGGGCATCGGCCAGATTCGGCTTTTCTACAAACCCAGCAACGCTAAAGGTCGCATTCGCCTCTACTTGATCCTCCATATCGCTCGTAGCGCTATGGTCTTCACTTAACTGAGCGATACCGTATTTATGCACATCCTCATCTGCCACGCTCTCGACCAATATCTGTGAATGACCATCGTTGGCAAAGGCATCGATCATAAAGGCTAAGTTGTCCACGCTCATATCGGTGGTGTATGGATCGAGCACCACATCAGGCAATAACACGGCAAAGTCATGCTCGCCGATGATGGGACGGGCGGCTAATACCGCATGACCCAACCCCAATGCCTTGCCCTGACGGATCATCGACACCGTCACGTCCTCTGGCAGCCAATTGAGGCTATCGGCCAGTGCGTCTTTGCCTTTATGACGCAGCTGCGTATCTAGCTCGGCATTGATATCGAAGTAGTTTTCGATCGCACTCTTTTGTGCATGGCCGACGAGGACGATGTGTTTGATACCAGCAGCGATGGCTTCCTCGACCACATAATGAATGGCGGGGCGATTGCCCAGTGGCAGTAGTTCTTTGGGCACAGATTTGGACAGTGGCAGCATACGGGTACCAAAGCCTGCGACGGGGATAACGGCGTGGGTGATGTTTTTCATGACTCAACAATCCTATTGGCTTAATATTTATCGTTAGTATTTAATCAAGTTCTTTGCCTAAGGCTCACATCAAAGCTTACTCAACACTGTATGTGCATCCAAACTTTCTTTTAAGCTCAGCATCTCTACTTTAATGCTATCTGGTATTCCATCAAATAAAGCGTGTGTCGCATTGGCTTGTTTTTCGACACTTGGCATCGTCAAACTGGTTTTTTGATGAAGTTTGTCTATATGCCATAATCGCCACGCCTCCCAGTAGTCTAAGCGAAACAGGGCCGCTGTACGATTGTAGATCCCGAACTGCTCCGAGGTCATGAGTGAGTTTGGACGGTGACTGGCGATGGTCAACGGCTTTTTAACAACTACGATGCGCTCATTGCCATAGACTAGCTTTAAACGCTCAAAAAACTCACTATCCGCCCCTGTGCGCACGATATGCCATAACCCCGTCTCTTGTTTGACAGTCTGCAAGCGAAACATGGGAGAAGCGGGGTTTTGGCGCATAAAGGGATACACTTGCCTGACATAGTACTGACCCTCATGATCTAATCGCAACCAGTGAGAGGTCGTAACCATAACTCTAGCGTCTGTTATCAATGGCTGTACTTGCTCTGCAATTTTTTGTGGATGCGCCCAATCATCAGAATCCTGACAGGTTAAAAACTCACCTGTCGCATACTGTGCACCAATGCTTTTGGCAGCAAATGTCCCTACATTTTTCGGTAGAGCAATGACCGTTAAATCTTTATAGCGACTGTTCAAAGACCGTAAACGCTGTAGTGTATCATCAGTGCTGGCATCATCAACGACTATTATTTCTAAGTTGTGCCACGTCTGCATCAGCAAACTATGAATACAGCTCTCAATTGTCTCGCTGGCATTATAAGTGGTAACGATAACGGTAACTTTATGCAGGTGATTATTATCTTGTGACTTTTTCTGCTCGTTCAGTTGCTCTATCACACTTAGATTAGTCACCATGAATTGCTGCTGCTCATCGGACAGCGCTATCCGATCAAGCTGATGATGAGTAAGCATTTGATTTAAATTGGCCAGCTTCGCCAGTGGTGTATGAAGGGCGATATTACTGTAAAGACAGCTTTTATCTGCATACTCGGCATCTACTGGATATGCCAAAAAAGCACTTAAATAATGATCAATATGAGTACTTAGTGGATCATGCTGCTGTAAAAGCGCAATATATAGACCCTGATAATAAGAACTATCTAACGTACCTGACTTTTCTTTCTGCCCTTTCAAAAAATCAAATACCACTTTTGGATAAAATGATATTATCTCTTTGATCAACTCATGATGAAACTGACGGTAACGTTTATGATATAAGATATGCTCTATATGGTTTTTGGCCATATCGTCAGTGAAGTTTTGACGCTTGATATGGGCGATAGTAGACACCACTGTCTGACGTGGCGTCTTTACTGGCAACCATGCAGCATGCTGTAAAATCGTACGATGCAGCCCCAAGCGCCCAGCATACCAACGGCGCTTGGCAGTCATATAGCGCAGCCTAGGCGTTAACACTGCTAATGCTTGAGTAAACTGTCTGTTTTTGACATAAAAAAAGTACTCCAAATCGCGACCTAATCAATAATCCGAACCAGATAGATCTCGAGTATATACTTTCTCTAAGCTGCCTGATAAGTCCTCTGACAGTCGATTGGCTACGATAATATCTGCTCTACGCTTAAATACTTCTAGCTCATCCACCATCTCACATTCTAAAAAGCTGTCTTCATCAGACTTTGGCTCGTAGATAATGACAGTCGCACCCAACCTTTTTAAATGCTCGATGATGCCTTGGATAGCTGATGCACGAAAATTATCAGAGCCTGCTTTCATGATAAGGCGATAAATACCCACGGTTTTGGGTTTGCTCGACATAATATCATGAGCGATAAACTCTTTACGAGTATTGTTTGAGGATACCACCGCCTGTATTAAGTTCTGCGGTATGTTTTCATAATTGGCCAGTAGCTGCTGTGTGTCTTTGGGCAGGCAATAACCACCGTAACCAAAGGAGGGATTGTTATAAAAATCTCCTACCCTTGGGTCTAGACAGACGCCTTTGATGATTTGTTCGGTATTTAATCCATGCACCACAGCATAAGTATCCAGCTCATTGAAGTAAGAGACCCGCAGCGCCAGATAGGTATTGGCAAATAGCTTGATGGCTTCCGCTTCAGCGCTATTGGTTAATAAAATAGCAGGGTTTTCTTTCACTGCACACTCTGCCACCATCTGTGCAAATACCTGAGCACGATCTGACCGCTCACCGACGATGATACGTGAAGGGTATAGATTATCGTATAGCGCCTTGCCTTCACGTAAAAACTCAGGAGCAAAGACAAGGTTATCAATACCTAGTTTTCTTTTCGTTCTTTGCGTAAAGCCAACAGGGATGGTGGATTTGATGATAATCAAGGCATTGGGATTGACTGCCAGTACGTCCTTGATGACGGCTTCGACACTACTAGTATCAAAGCAGTTGGTGTCTGTATCATAGTTGGTCGGTGTGGCTATCAATACATAGTCTGCATCGGTATAAGCTTGTACTTTGTCTGTCGTCGCATGCAGATCTAACTCTTTACGAGCTAGAAAGTTTTCTATTTCTTTGTCATCGATAGGTGACTGACGCTGATTGATTTTATTGATTTTATCTTGATCGATATCTAATGCAGTGACGGTATGCTGCTGTGCCAGTAATACAGCATTTGATAGACCGACGTATCCTGTGCCTACGATGGTTATTTTCATAAAAAACCTATTTATTGTCTTTGGTTATATATTAGAGACTGTTAAAGTAAGATATTATGCTCTACCATACCGATCTTCAAATCTGACAATATCGTCTTCCCCCAAATACGATCCAACCTGCACTTCTATCATCTCAAGATCAACCTTACCAGGGTTTTCTAAACAATGCGTCGCACCTAATGGTATATAAACAGATTCATTTTCAGTCACTAGCTTTTCGTGACCATCAACGATGACTTTAGCGGTACCTGATACTACAATCCAATGCTCAGCACGATGATGGTGCATTTGTACAGACAGCCTTTCATTAGGTTTGACCGTGATGCACTTAACTTGATAACGATGGCCACTATCGATAGAGTCATATTTACCCCAAGGCCGATAGACCTCACGGTGGACACTATGTTCCTGACGTTTATCTGCTTTTAGTTGGTTGACAATACGCTTGACTTCTTGCGACTTATCTTTGGATGCGACTAGCACTGCATCTTTAGTTTGAATAACAATAGTATTATCCAAGCCCACTGTCGCTACTAATCCTGTTTCTGCAAATATATAATTATTATGACTATCAACAGTCAGCACATCGCCTGTTATGACATTATCATCTTTATCTTTGTCAGAAACTTCCCATAGAGACGACCATGCACCTACATCGCTCCAACCCGCATCCATCGCAATGACAATTGCATTAGTCGTTTTTTCCATGACCGCATAATCTATTGACTCGGCAGGACAGTCAAAGAAACTTTCCTTATTTATACGTATAAAATCCAAGTCAATATCAACACTTTGCATGGCATTGCTACAAGCACTATAAATGTCTGGACGGTGATTTTTTAATTCGTTCAAGTAATTTTGTGCTTTGAAGGCAAACATACCACTATTCCATAGGTAGTTGCCGCTATCTAGATAGGCTTTAGCTGTAGCCAAGTCAGGCTTTTCAACAAACTGCTCGACTGTAAACCCTGATTGCTCACCAGCATTGGGGTTATACTTAATATACCCATAGCCCGTCTCAGGAGCCTGAGGCACAATGCCAAAAGTAACAAGCTTATCTTGTTTTACAGGTACTTGCGCTTGTACAACCGCTGCACGAAAGGCATCTTCATCTAAGACTACATGATCAGCCGCTAAAACTAATAAAGCAGGATTGTCTTCGTGCTTTGCAGCGTAAATAGCGGCAAGCGCGATTGCTGGTGCGGTGTTTTTGCCTGTAGGCTCAAGAATAATATTATGGTCTAATTGCCCGATTTGTCGCAACTGTTCAGCGACGATAAAGCGATGCTCTTCATTACAGATAACCAATGGCGGTAAACACTCCAAACCTTGTAGCCGTAATACAGTCGCTTGCAGCATCGTTGTCTGACCATATAGCTTTTGAAACTGCTTAGGAAAGCGCTCACGTGATAACGGCCATAAACGGCTTCCCGTTCCACCTGCCATAATTATCGGGAGAATCATAATACTTATCCTAAATTGATTGGGAGTCGGTTATTGATGCTAAAAATATGCTTTGGTATTTTCGTGTACATGAGCGTCATTGAGTAAGTCGTTTATCGCAAACCATTGATACTTATGATGCTGATCCAAAGGAAGCGTATCAAAGCTAACATCCACAATCAGCTGGTACCCTAGAGCGATATAATGCGTTGATATTTCACTATCAAAAACACTGTCTGCATACAGATGCTCAAACACGCCTAAAAAGCATGCCTCACCCAATAAAAACTCTTGAGCTAGCTCAGCGCATGTCAAACGCTTGAATGCTTGAGCTAGCGTCTCATTTTTGCGAATACGACCACCAGGCACAAACCAGTACCCCTGTGCTGGGCGATTGTTCCTTCTCCCTAATAATACCTGACCTTGAGCATTTTTAATGATTAGATCAATCGATACTAAAGGCGTGTTCTGAATAACAATTTCAAACTTCGAGTCATCTAAATACATAATACTATTTTCTAAAGCTTTCTTGATTATCTAAGAACCAATCGTAAGTCTGCTTAAGTCCTTGCTCTAAATCGATGCTATATTGCCACCCTAGTGACTTTAATCGATTGACATCCATCAGTTTACGAGGTGTACCATCAGGTTTTGAACTATCCCACACAATATCACCCGTATACCCTACGACCTTGGCAATCGTCTCTGTTAACTTTTTAATCGTGCAGTCAACGCCTGTCCCGATATTAATATGACTTAACATCGGTTCTGTATGTTTGTCATAAATTGTTTTATCTAAATTCATGACGAAAATACTAGCAGCTGCCATATCATCAACATACAAAAACTCTCTCATCGCTCGACCAGTGCCCCAAGCGATGACTTCGGGCAGTTGGTTGAGTTTCGCTTCATGAAAACGTCTTAATAAAGCTGGGATAACGTGGCTATTTTCTGGATGGAAGTTATCATTAACACCGTATAAATTGGTCGGCATAACGCTTCGATAATCGCGTCCATACTGTCGATTATAGCTCTCACAAAGCTTAATTCCTGCTATCTTAGCGATTGCATAGGGCTCATTTGTTTCTTCTAATGTGCCTGTTAATAATGCCGTCTCTTGCATCGGTTGCTCAGCAAGCTTAGGGTAGATACAACTTGAACCCAAAAACAGCAATTTTTGCACATCATTTAGGTGCGCTGCATGAATAATATTTGCTTCAATCATCAGGTTTTCATAAATAAAGTCAGCTGGATAATTATTATTTGCTTGAATTCCACCTACTTTCGCAGCTGCTAGATATATCTCGTCTATTTTATTGTTCTGAAGAAAATCCAGCACTTGTGATTGATTGACAAGATCAACCTTACCTCTTTCGCAAGTAATGATTTCAATATCATTACTTAGTGATAGTTGTCTGGTGATGGCTGAACCTACCATGCCCTTGTGTCCTGCGACGAATACTTTTTTCATGATAATTACTCTATAGTTAAAGCTACGTCGTAACCATGCTCTTTTAATAAAGCATGACGCTTAGCGGTTTTTAGGTCTTCTTGTACCATCTCCGCACACATGTCTTGTACCGTAATTTCTGGCGTCCAGCCAAGCTTTTTCTTAGCTTTACTTGGATCACCCAGCAAGGTCTCTACTTCAGCGGGACGGAAATATCTTGGATCAATCTTTAGGATCACATCACCCACATTGAGCGCTGGTGCATTATCACCTGTGATGTCAGTGACGATACCGACTTCATCGACGCCTTCACCTTCAAAGCGTAAGGTAATACCAAGCTCAGCTGCTGACCAGTTGATAAACTCTCTTACGCTATGCTGCACACCGGTTGCAATGACGAAATCGTCTGCCACATCCTGCTGTAGCATCATCCACTGCATACGGACGTAGTCCTTGGCATGTCCCCAGTCACGTAAGGCATCAATATTACCCATATATAGGCAGCTATCCAAGCCTTGCGCAATGTTGGCCAGTCCGCGAGTAATCTTTCGAGTAACGAATGTCTCACCACGTCGTGGGGACTCATGGTTGAACAAAATACCATTGCAAGCATACATACCATAAGCTTCACGATAGTTTACGGTGATCCAGTAGGCATAAATTTTTGCTACTGCATATGGAGAGCGTGGGTGAAAAGGTGTCGTCTCACTTTGCGGTACTTCTTGAACTAAACCATAAAGCTCAGAGGTACTGGCTTGATAGAATTTAGTCTTTTTTTCCAATCCCAAAAAGCGAATGGCCTCTAGTAAGCGCAGTGTACCGATAGCATCAACATCGGCAGTATACTCTGGTGACTCAAAGCTCACCGCTACATGGCTCTGAGCTCCAAGGTTATACACTTCATTTGGCTGTACTTCTGAAAGTATGCGAGTTAAGTTAGAAGAGTCAGTCAGATCACCATAATGTAGATGAAAGTTCTTATTTCTTTCATGTGGGTCTTGGTAGATATGATCGACACGCTGAGTATTAAAAGATGAGGCACGGCGCTTAATACCATGCACTTCATAACCCTTTTCAAGTAGCAGCTCTGCTAGGTAGCTACCATCCTGACCCGTTACACCTGTAATTAATGCTTTTTTCATTTACTTTTCCTTTTTATAAATTTTCAGCTTTTAAGTTTACTTTTTCCTGAATTTCTTTCAAAAATTCAGTATCTATAGAGTTTTTATTATTATGTTGTTTTTGAATAAAATCCTTATAAAAAGCGATATTCATATCAATTTCATCATAATAATAGCGACTTAAAAAAGCAACATAAGCTGCAACTATACTGCCTTGTGAAGCATATTTTTCAAGCTCTAAAGTATATATAGATAAGATAGTAATTTTAGGAAATTTTGTTTTAGCCAACCACTTGATATTGCTTTTATCTGTACTATTTACGGCTTCAAGTAATATACCATCTGCCGCACTAAAGTTTTTTTCTTTATAATAATCTAAAGCTAGCAGTAGTCTATAATAATTATTACCATTATCAATTTCTATACATTTTTTGAGCAGTTCAATTCTCTCTATTATAGAACTGAAGTCTTTAAAACTCTGTAAGTAGTGGGCAATTGAAAACGACTTTAGTAAAGGAGAAATAAAACCTGAAGATAAAACACCATTCTCGCTCAGTGAATGAGTAAAAGAAGATTTTATCTCTTCTTCAGACAAGATTTTTTTATATGTTGAAATTTTACTACCCCCAATCCAAGAAGATAAGATAGCAAAGCCTGATAAGCCGCCAACTATTTCTGTACAGCGAGACATTAAAACTATATCAAAAAATGCTCTTTGTATATCATCATATTCTTCTGGTATTAAATCATTAGATATTACAACTCCATATTTATCTTTAAAATATCGACAAGCACTACTATCCAGACTAAATAAAACAATATCATAACCCATTTCCAAGTATCGCGTTATCAAGCTTTCAACAGTATAAAATGGCACTACTTTGTTATAGTATCTATCCATATATCTGTAATCACTATAAACAATATCGCCTGTTCTTAAGTGTATACCTAATACTTTATCTTTTAGTTGTACTGACTTAGCTAGATTGATTGCTTCAGTTACACCTTCATTAAAATTTATTTTTTCAAAAGCTAGTTTATATTCTGAGATTAGGTTTTTTGGTTGTAGGTTTTTATCTTTGATTTGGTTTTTAAGAGAATTTTGATCTAAATTAATACCTATCTTTTTATAGTCATCATTATCACAAGATATAAAATCCATTGTATTTCTTAAATCTTTTATTTCACACCTATTCAATACGTCTCTTGTAACTAAATAACTATCTATAAAATCACGACCAAACACATTTTCAGGATTATCAATAGCATGAAACTCACTCTTTGAGAACGACAGAGGCCAAGAAAATATAAAATGACCATCAAACTCTTTTGCCAGCACCATACTATTTAATAAGGCTCTGAGCCGTTCACCTAGCCCATCTCCACGGTTAGCAATAAAAACCGGTTTATCACCAAAAGACCTTAAAGGGTCTGATATTAAGAAACTAATATTAGATAAGTGTAAGTAATCTTCTTTTAATAAGGTTATTCTTAATTTTTTTAATGAAACATTACCTTTCAAAGGAATAATTAAAGGACAACCTCGATCCTCACTACCAAAATACATTGTCCCTGAATGTAATAGTTTTTCATTATCTTCATTATCGTAAGCAACAATACTCAATTCAGAGGCTCTCTCATCAAAAGGACTTCTTTTACGGTTGTTTATAATAATATATTCAACGGCAACTGGCATTTCAAACTCAACCTGCCACCATGGATTTGTCTCCATATCTGTATGAAAGGCAAAATCCTTAAATTCTTTACCGCTAACTGCTCGCTGAGCATCATTTTCTTTGGACCATTTAGACGTTGAGCTTTGTGATGCAGTTCCAGTACCTGCTATATCTATTAGATCTTGCGTCAGACACAGCTCTTTGATTAAATCTTTTTGCATAATATATATTGCTCACTTATGAAAAATAATACGTATTGATTATAATGCCCATCTCTCATTTACTCTTTAAAATCACTCAAAAACTCAATGAGAATCAATGCGTGTAAAAAGCTGCCTTTGGCATGTAAATGTTGGCCTGAATTTCTAAAGTCAGTCGTATCGAATTTCTCTTGGAAAAAATCTATGTAAGGTTTGCCAAAGTAGTATTCAATCAGGTCATGATTGCTGTGCAATGACGATAAAGCTTTGTCATGTAGTATCTGTAACGGCGAGGTGGTCTGATCACTGATAGGCTCGATAGGAAGCTCATAGAATAGATCGGAGACAGCCTCATCATTAGACCAATAGATACCGCCTGGCTCTGTCGGAGTGTTTACCATCACATCAGATAGGTTTTTTATATTGGTATCTGTCATTGCCTTTTCTGGCTTGTCAAATGGGATATAGAGTAGCTCAGCGCAGTTATTATGGATAATATCATATAACACTTGACCAGATTGCAAGGCTGCCTCATCACTCAGTTGGCTAAGTCTATCAAAGTACTTACTACCGAGCGGTGCCAGTTTAAATCGGCTTTTGGGATTTTTGATGGTATGGCAAGTAGATCTAAACTCTCTATAATGCAAAATAGAGATATCAATTTGACTGTCACTTTCAAGTTCAAAGCAAGCCTTCTCTATTTGGCTTATCCAATCTTCATATCGCTCTTCTGTAGAAAGAAACCTTTTATATCTTTTTTCTATAAACTCAAGCAGCGTGGCATACTTACTATTAGATTGATTTAAGTAAAACGCTCTGTTATCCCCACCACCTTCACCGCCCATCTCCATATAGTGAGGGCTAAAGTCTGTTAGAGGAAAAACAATGGGTGCATAGCGACCAATATTAAAATACTTCCAGACAGCATAGCTCTCGCTAGCGGGCACTTTGACTGCTTTATAGTCGTCATTGATCTTAGCATTCACACTCAAATCAAATAGCGATACCAGCCGATTTGCAATCTTAAAATCCTCTGTATGCTTTGGGTTCGAATTTACTCGGAGTCTACCATTATGATTTGCATCCTTTGCCATCACTAGGTGATTGACCATGAACGAAAACAGACACCTACTATCCAGACCACCTGTTAAGTCATGCCATAGCCCCATCTGATGGTTGGCTAAGATAGTCAAATAGCGGCCACGCCATACTTCCAAGCACTCTATCAACGCTTCACGATAGCTCTGCTTATACTTTGGACTTGGCTCTCTTTTGACCAACGCAATATCGCTATTCGCGTAGTCTTTAGTTATCACAATATCACTATTGACTGGCAGCACTTTTATTTCATTGACAAAAGTATGATGTGAGGTCAGCTGTAGGGCAAAAGCTAAGTGACTCTTCCATATCTCAACATTGGGTGCATTAAAACTAATAGAGCGGCCTTGCTCTTTTAATCTCTCGACCATATAAATGATAGAGTTACTGATGCACCAATAGTCCTCTGACTGGTAGTAAAATATAGGATAATAACCGTGATAATCTCGACTTAGCTGATAGCTTTCATTATCTTGTCGTTCTATCAATAAGTAGTTGCCATCTTCATATTTATCGCGGTTATCTGTCTTTTTTGAGAGCTGCTGAAACCCTTGATTGCCAATCACTAGGTCAATACCAAAAAAGGCATAACCATCAAAAAAAGACTGGAAGTCCAGTTTACTTTCAGAAGATAGATATAGTATTTCTTTATGCTTCATGGTGGGCCTTTTTTGGAGTCTAAATATCACTTATTGCCTGTAAGGCATTAAATATAAAAATCATACACAACCTGTAAAACGATATTACTATAGCTACGATATTTATCGTGATAAAGCTTTATATGATTCTGGGATGCAATCTATTTGGCTTCACTGATGATTTGTATCACCATCAATGCATGCAAAAAGCTTCCCTGAGAATGCAAGTTGTTGCGTGCCTTTTTAAAGTCGATGGACTCAAAACATTTATAAAACTCTGCAACGGCCGGTTTTCCAAAATAATATTCAATCAGCGATTGGTTATTATTTAACGATGCTAACGCCTCATCATGCAATATCTGTAGTGGTGAACGCACATCTATATCACTGCTTTCGATAGGCATCTCACAAAACAGATCGGAAGCCGTTTCATCATCAGACCAATATATCATGCCAGGATTTTTTGCTTTTTTTGCCTCTACGACTGTCAGTTTTTTAATATTCTTATCTTTTATGGCTTTAGAAGGTCGATCAAAGGGTATGTACAGTAGTTTTTTATGATTATTGTACAAGACGTCATAAAACACCTGCCCTGACTGTAGCGCATCGTCATCACTCAGTTGGCACAGTCTGTCGAAATACTTGCTACCGAGTGGTGCCACCTTAAATCTACTTTTAGGGTTTTTTGCCGTATGATGATTGGATCTAAACTCTCTATAATGCAATATAGAAACGCCAATATGATAATCGTGATTAAGGGCATAGGCGCTTTGATTTACCTGATCTATCCATTGCAGATACCTAGTCTCTGAGGTAAAAAACGGTTTGTATCTTTCTAGATACTCAGGCAGACTCCTGTACTTTCCGCCGGCAGTGCCAACATAAAACGCTCTGTTATCCTCACCACCTTCACCGCCCATCTCCAGATAGTGGGGGCTAAAATCAGTCAGACGAAAAATAATGGGGGCATAGCGGCCGATATTAAAATACTTCCAGACAGCATAGCTCTCGCTAGCATCGACTGAGGCTGACTTATAGTCGTCATTGATCTTAGCATTCACACTCAAATCAAATAGCGATACCAGCCGCTTTGCAATCTTAAAATCTTCTGTATGTTGTGATTCTGAATTAATCCTAAGCTGATTGTCTTGATTAGCACCCTTTGCGGCGTCTATATTACTTACTATAAATGATAATAAACATCTGCTATCTAACCCCCCCGTTAGGTCGTGATGCAAAGCTATTTTGTTATTGGACATAATGGTTAGATATCGGCCACGCCATACTTCCAAGCACTCTATCAATGCTTCGCGATAGCTCTGCTTATGCTTTGGACTTGGCTCTCTTTTGACCAATGCAATATCGCTATTCGCGTGGTCTTTAGTTATCACAATATCACTATTGACTGGCAGCACTTTTATTTCATTGACAAAAGTATGATGTGAGGTCAGCTGTAGGGCAAAAGCTAAGTGACTCTTCCATATCTCAACATTGGGTGCGTTGAAACTAATAGAGCGGCCTTGCTCTTTTAATCTCTCGACCATATAAATGATAGAGTTACTGATGCACCAATAGTCCTCTGACTGGTAGTAAAATATCGGATAATAACCGTGATAATCTCGACTTAGCTGATAGCTGTCATTATCTTGTCGTTCTATCAATAAGTAGTTGCCATCTTCATATTTATCGCGGTTATCTGTCTTTTTTGAGAGCTGCTGAAACCCTTGATTGCCAATCACTAGGTCAATACCAAAAAAGGCATAACCATCAAAAAAAGACTGGAAGTCCAGTTTACTTTCAGAAGATAGATAGAGTATTTCTTTATGCTTCATAATACAGCCTTAACTATAGCGTAAATTGAGCGGCTGTCTCTAAAGCCTCTTTAATAATTACATCCATATCTAAATATCTAAAAGTACCCAAACGACCTACGAAGGTGACCTTATCTTCCTGTGCCGCTTTATCTTTGTATTTAGCAATCAGCTCATTACCCTCTAATAGATTGATAGGATAATAAGGGATATCTGTAGGCTCGCATTCACGGCTATATTCTTCGAAATAGACGGTCTTATCGTGCTCCTCCCATGTGGCGAAGTGCTTGTGCTCTGAGATACGCGTATATGGTACCGCTTCATCACCGTAATTCATCACAGCACAGCCCTGAAAGTCGCCTTCAGCGTATTTTTTGATGAAATCCAAAGTACGATAAGGTAAGCGGCCAAATTCATAATCGTAATAGCCATCTATCGTACCCGAGTAGAACACGTGATCATAATCTGCTACTTGTGAGCGATCAAAGCCACTGTTTAGATGTACGGTGATATTAGGATGATCCAATATATTGGCCACCATAGCGCTATAGCCCTCTAGTGGCATGCCTTGGAAGCGATGCGAGAAGTAGTTGTCATCATAATTAAAACGCACAGGCAAGCGCTTTAGGATACTGGCGGGCAGTTTCTTTGGATCCAGCCCCCATTGTTTTTTGGTATAGCCCTTAAAAAAAGCCTCATAAAGATCATTACCGACGAACCGCAACGCTTGCTCTTCAAAGCTTTGTGGATCGGTAATGCTCATATCGGCTTTTGACTCTATAAAGCTTTTTGCTTCATTAGGAGATAAGGTCTCACCAAAGAACTGATTGATAGTCAGCAAATTAATCGGTAATGAATAAACACGACCTTGGGTAGTACTCTTCACACGATTGGTGTAGGGTTGGAACTTCGCATATCTATTCACATAATTCCATACTTCTTCATTGTCTGTATGAAAAATATGTGGACCATAGGCATGGACCATGACGCCAGTCTGTTCATCACGCTCTGTGTGACAGTTGCCAGCGATATGACTGCGTGCCTCAAATATGGTGATAGTATGCCCTTTTTCTGCAAGCTCTCTGCCAATCACGGCACACGATAGTCCTGCACCTGCCATTGCGATATTCATATTTAGTCCTTTTTGTCTTTTATTATTGAAATGTGTGTTTAAAGTTTTCATGGAATGAGTATTCAAAGACTTCGTCAAAAATATCAGTCACTATCGCGATCATCTGTTCAATATGCTTGGCATGACGACTGCTTTTAAAATTCAAGTCATGCATATTAAAGTGGTAATAATATAAAAGCATGGCTAAGTCTAGCTTGATTTTTACCGCTTTTACATAATCCTTGCTTATCAAACTGCAAACGAGTGCTGTCGTCAGATTATTCAATACTGCACAAAACTTATCCATATTTGCAAGGTCGATGCCTTCCTTAAAGTAAAGCCTTTTAATATTCACTGATGCTGCGTGTACTGCAAGCAGTTTACTTTGAGAAAAAGCATAAACCACCGCATAGACTCTATCTTTGCTATTTAGCTTATTAATATCATCAATCTTGTTAGAGAAGTTATTTTCAAACAGTTTCTCAAGCTTGTTTTTAGGTGCTAACGTCGTTATTTTGGTTGCTAGTAAGGGTTGGATACGATTTGCTTTCATAGTGATAGTAGCAGCAATCTGGTCTGCCTCTACCTTATCAATGGTCTCTATGATACCGAATGAGCGAGTGTGAGACCTATTCTCACCATTAGTGGCAGCCTGATTATTACCAGAGTATAGTCTAAAAACGCCAGAAGCTTCGATAAGTTGCCCTTGCTCAGACGAAGGTATAAACTTAAGTTTTCTCCAAGGATAAAGATTAATCAGCTTATCCCAACTATCATTCTTGTATCCTAAACGCTTAAACAATTCAACTTTAGATTGATTACCATAAACTCTGTCCTCATTAAACACTTCTTTCGCATCTCGTCTAAACGATATCTGTGGCTCATCGATCGCATTAGTAACTAGAGCGTCCCTGTCTATATAGTCCTCACTTGTCGCCCTCTGCATTGGAGTGGCTACATATTTATATGAGCCATTTCTAACTGCCATAGATGATAGAAGCTTTTTAAAGCTATCGTCAGGTAAAAAACAATTGCCATCCCAAGGCATTATCCAATCAAAGCGACTCTTGCCATGTTGGAGAGCGAAGTTTCTGGCGCCATTGTTATTCATAAGATAAGCATTTTTAAAGTTTCTAACGGCTGTGTTGCATACGATTTCTGCCCACTTATCTTTTTTAGTAGCAAACCAGTAATAGCTATCTGGGAGACTACCAAAGTCGTAACCTATCTTTTTGAATACATCAGGATCAAAAGCTATTTCTAAATAGTTCGCATGCTTATCTTTCAATATTTTTAATAATCTGTGTCTATGACTGTCATCAAAGATTCTATTAAGAACGAAGTACTTAGTGACATTCTGTACGCTAGATTCGTTATTTAATATGTACTCTAGGTTTTCTTCTGCTTGGTTTTCAGCATGTAGCCCAGATATGCTGTTACCTATGATTCTATAAAACCCGACTTCGGTATCAATATTACCAATTTCTATCTCATCAGAATTACTGCATAGATGATTGAGCTCACTTAAGATATCTATACGTTTAGCGTTATAATATGATTTATCGGCATCAGGAATTTTATCTTCTGCCCACGTCAATAAGTGAGTAATAAAGTCTTTCCATACTGGCAATAGCTGAGCAAAGCCTTTGTACTTTGAGATCAGGTGATGAGTATGACGATACGCTTCTAATACCATCAATCGCCGACTATCCTTGATATTAGTAATTTGCTCTCGCTCATCAAATTTACGATGATGACACACCACTTCATCTAATATGCCAATATTTTCAGAGGCCATAATACTGTGCCAATGATATGGCACATCATTGTGCACGACAGTTTTGCCAAAGAATATATTTTCATCATGCAATAGCTTCGTGGCAATGATGCGATTCCACGGATAGTTAATTAAACCTGATGCAAGTACTTTTTTATCATTATTATCACTGGAGACTAATAATTTATTCCAAATCTTTTGATCCGAATTAAACATCTCTCTAGACTTATTCTTATCAAAATAATCAATCTTATATTTGAACAAAAGAAGATCGTTGCTACTATTTCGTGCCTGCAATACCGCCTCTTCTAGATTTTCTATCTCAATAGTATCGTCAGCATCTAAAAAGTACGTGTATTCCCCTATTGCTAGAGGAATAACTGCATTTCTCGCAACGCCTGCACCTTTGTTATTCTGAGTAAAGATATAAAAATTATCAAATTGCTCAGCATATTTTTGACAAATCATTAATGAATCGTCCGACGAACCATCGTTCATCAATAATACTTCACTGTTTATTTTCTTGAACTGAGTTAAGCTTTGCAAGGTGCTGTCGAGAAGATCAGCACAATTATAGACTGGAATAATAATAGTTAAGTCTACATCGGAACGGGCTTTAGAGTACTCACTAATTTTGGAAAAAACTTGTGGTATCTCTTTTTTTATAACACTGTCAGACAGTTTAGATGCATATAACGCATTTTTCACTAGGGTGTGTATAGAATTCAAATCAGGGGCAACCAGATAAAGACACAAGCGAGCATTACCGCCGCTGCATAGCTATCTTTGAGCTTATCATATCGCGTGGCAATGCCCCTAAAATGTTTCAA
>NZ_CAJHBJ010000028.1:0-33772 GCF_904846595.1 Psychrobacter sp. HII-4
TGTATAACGTTTAAAACCAGCGTCACTTTGTTTGAGTAGCTTATCTATGTTTGGCATGGTTCCTAAAAAGTTATGAGTGTTTCAGTTATTGTAAAATTCTCTGCTACTTTTGCAAGAGGTCTATTAAACACTGACATATCATGAGGCTGTTTGCAGCGCTCGCCGCCAACAATGATTCGAAAATCTTTATTTTCTAACGGTTGACTAACGGCAGATTGTAAAAACCATTCTTTACCATGCGTATATAGGTTGTCAAGCGTCCCAAAGGCGTTGGTGTCACTGACGTTTTTGGCCCGTTGATACACCAAAGCACGTTGCTGGCGAGCAAATGGTACCTGCGCCTTGTCATCTTCTAAAAAGTACTGGCGAATTTCAGGACGAAAATCCTCAAGTACATAACGAATGTGACCAGCAACGGGATAATTTTTTAAAATGGCATGCTTTGACTGTAGCAAATCATAAACGCCAAGTGCAACGCCAATACCACCCAAAAAGACTAGCCATCCATTCATCAATAATAGGCCTGACAAGCATAGCAAGATTGCAGCAGCAAATGTGCTATAACGCAAAAGTAAGCTGACCAGATAAGGAGAATCGTGTTTTGGCTTTGGGTTTAGATTGGTACGAGATTGGGGCATAGCAATACTCAACAATGATACGAAAATAATAAGAATGCGGCGATAAAAAAATCAAGCATCCATAACAAAATAACCATGTCATAAACATGGTTATTAAGAATAGATTAAATGCTTAAATTTATCGCGTACATCATACACATATGATATCACTGCGACGGTTTAATTGGGTAACAGAGTGCTAATTTTGCGCTCAAAATAACAGTTTTTAGACGTAATCGGCTCTGATTGATTATTTCAAATGATTTTCTGCTGATGATTTGGCGCCGAAGATAAGGAAAAGGCACTCAATGGCAATAACGAAAAGCATTAAAAATAAGATTGAAACCGACTGTCAGTGTCTGGTACTAAGGTCTAAATAGTGCCTTGTGAGTTGTGACGGGTGCAGGGCATGAATGGTAAAAAAAGCGTCTGCCCGCAACGCGTAGCAGCCACTACAGTATGTTTTCAACCCCCTGCTGTGGCGGTTTGGGGTCTGACACTCGCCCAGTCGGTTCCAAAGGGGCAGTCTATCCGTTTATTATCGAATAGTATTGTTAAATAAATAAAACGGACAGAAAATTCTCATATCAATGGTTTAAAAATACTTATTCTACAAGGTCAATTTGCCAGTTATTGGCTTGAATGACGATATTAATTTTGCGCAGCTTCATCGCGATGTCGTCGGCTTGTTTTTGTAAACCGGCAACCGAAACCATAATATGCCATTTAATCTCGCGAGGGCTATAACGGTCAACCTCGGTATCAGTGGCTTCAATGGCCTCAATCAATAACTTATGACGCATCTCTAAGGTATCACGTTCGATCAATAGTGTCAGCATCGATTGACCTTCATTGGTCTGAGCGACAGCGTTAGTTCGGTGAATACGTTCAATCAAAGCCGATAATTCAGTAATGACTTGACTGGCTTCAATCATCAATGCGTTTGGGTCTTCGTTTGGCGCGTCGCCTTCTTGGACTTTGACATTGCTACGAATACGCCCTTTAATTTGAGCGAGCTTTTTTTGCATATCGCTACGGATGAGGAGGGCTTCGGCAAGTTTCATGGTTGACTCCAATACTTTGATTATTATTGATATTTGCTTTAAAGTTTAGCGTTTCTCATTCTTTAACACAAACCACTTGCCAAAATTATATAGCACTTCCACCCAATCATTTTGTGCTCTCATCGCATTACCAATACCTTTATACACCGCTAAAAAATAAATAAATCCACTCAACTTTTCTAAACCCCACTACCAACCCTTTCAGCCAACGCCTGCAATTTCGGCACAATCATCGCTGCATATTCTTCCGCTTGCCAATTGGCACTCGGCACACTGGCATTGAGCGAATATGCATACTGCCCAGTTGCGATATCAAAGACGCCAACGGCAACTGCCAATATATCGGTAGAAAACTCCCCATCTGATACCGTATAGCCGTATTTTACATAGTGCTCTGTCGCCTCGCTTAACGCAGATTGCGCGCGGTCATACTCTTCTTTTGGTAAATGCGCTTGTAGATTATTACGAATCATGGCCTGTCTTGTGGGCGAGTTTACGGCATAAAAAGCGCGTCCAATGGCAGTGCGTGCGACAGGCACGGCTGAGCCGACTTGCAAATTGACCGACAGGCGAGCAGGGCTACGACAGCAAGCGTGATAGCGCATTTCGCCTTCGACTTCGGTGGCCAGATTCACCGATACTTCATTGCTACTGGCAAACTGCCGTAGCAGCGGCTCGGCGGTCGCCACCATATCGTGACGACTCCATGCCGTTGCACTCAGGCGCACGGCACTACTGCCTAGCTCATACTGTCCGTGCTCTGTCGTGCGCAAAAACCCAAGGGTGAGAAGCGTATGGATCAGGCGAGTCACCGTGGCTTTTGGTAGATGAGTCATCTGACAAAGCTGCTGATGGCTCAGCTGCTCGTGCTGCTCAAATGTGGCCAGTAGTATCAGCCCGCGGCCAAGCGCGGTGACAAATTGACGGTCATTGTCGTCTTTGCTTTGGGTGAGAGCGTTACTCATACGCGTCAGTAAAGAGGGGGCAGCTGTTAAAGAATTAGACATTTTTGCCTCATTTTTTTGATAAAGGTTTACAGCATGACAAAATTTTGCTTAAATAGTTTGTATTATGAAACTAATTTTCGCACAGCGGAATTGAAAAGTCAATAATTGGTTGAGTCCGGTTATCAGCGTTATTACCATCCATTTATTATTACTCATCGATCAGGAAGATCGATATCAAGGAGACCCACATGGCAACATCTACGCGTCCAAGTTTTGATTGGCAAGATCCGTTTTTATTGCGTGACCAGCTCACTGACGAAGAACGTATGGTGACAGACAGTGCGCGTCAGTTTTTTCAAAAAGAGCTGATGCCAAATATCATCGACGCCAACCGCAATGAGCATTTTGACCGCAACATCATGCGCCAGATGGGCGAGATGGGGCTGTTGGGTGTCACCATCGAAGGCTATGGCTGTGCAGGTCTGTCGAGCGTCGCTTATGGTTTGATTGCCAAGGAAGTAGAGGCGGTGGACTCAGGCTACCGCTCGGCGATGAGCGTACAGTCAAGCCTTGTTATGCATCCTATCCATGCGTATGGCACAGAGGAGCAAAGAGAGAAGTATCTACCAAAACTGGCAACGGGCGAGTATGTCGGCTGCTTTGGTTTGACCGAGCCGGATTCAGGCTCAGACCCTGCGTCTATGTCGACGCGAGCGCGTGCGGTTGAGGGCGGCTATGAGCTGACAGGCAATAAAATGTGGATCACCAACAGTCCCATCGCCGATGTGTTTGTCGTTTGGGCAAAAGACGATGCAGGCGACATTCGTGGCTTTATCTTAGACAAAGGCATGAAAGGCTTATCAGCACCAAAAATCGAAGGCAAGTTCTCACTACGTGCTTCAGTGACAGGCGAGATTGTCATGGATAAGGTGTTTGTCCCTGAAGCCAATGCTTTCCCAGATATCCGCGGACTCAAAGGGCCTTTCGGCTGTTTAAACAAAGCCCGTTATGGTATCGCGTGGGGCTCGATGGGCGCAGCTGAGTTTTGCTGGCAAGCGGCGCGTCAGTACACGCTAGATCGTAAGCAGTTTGGCCGTCCACTGGCTGCAACGCAGTTGGTGCAGCTCAAACTTGCCAATATGCAAACAGAGATCGCCCTTGGCTTGCAAGCGGCACTGCGCGTTGGCCGTTTGATGGATGAAGACAACGCTGCCCCTGAGATGATTTCACTGATCAAGCGCAATAACTGCGGTAAAGCGCTAGACATCGCTCGTGTGGCACGTGACATGCATGGCGGCAATGGTATCTCTGATGAGTTCCATATCATTCGCCACGTCATGAACCTAGAGGCGGTCAACACCTACGAAGGCACGCACGATATCCATGCCTTAATCTTGGGGCGTGCGCAAACAGGCTTGCAAGCGTTTTATTAATCAGTACCGCTGATCTTATGTATGTTACTGCTTGGCCTAGTGCTTGCTGAGCAGTGGCGTACATTTTTTAGTTGCGATGCGTCATTTGTTTATCTGGAGCGATAGGTCATGAGATGACGCATCACAATTGTATGTATATAAAAAATAGCGTATACGCGCACACCAAATGATAAGGGATGATTATGACTGAGATGGCAAAAGGGGCATTGCACGGTATCAAGGTGCTCGATTTATCAAGAGTATTGGCAGGTCCTTCTTGTACGCAGGTACTTGCGGATTTGGGTGCTGAGGTCATCAAGGTCGAGCGTCCCAATGTCGGTGATGAGACACGGCACTGGGCACCGCCTAAGTTCAGCGACGGCACATCAGCCTACTACGCCACCATCAATCGTAATAAAAAATCCCTAACGGTCGATATCACCACCGCTGCGGGTCAAACCATCATCAAGCAGTTGGCTGCTGACAGCGATATCGTCGTCGAAAACTTTAAGGTAGGCGGTCTAAAAAAGTACGGCTTAGATTATGACAGTCTCAAGCAGGGTAATCCGCGCTTGATTTATGCATCCTTGACAGGGTTTGGGCAGACAGGGCCTGATGCCAAGCGTCCGGGTTATGACTATATCATTCAAGGGCTATCAGGGCTGATGAGCATCACAGGGCCAAGTGATGGCGAGCCGCACAAAGTCGGGGTGGCGGTGGTGGATCTGTTTGCAGGACTGCAGCTGACCATTGGTATCCAAGCGGCACTACTGGCGCGTCAGCGTACCGGTTTTGGTCAGCATGTCGATGTGGCCCTGTTAGACAGCGCCTTAGCCATGCTGGCAAACGTCGGCATGAATCATTTGGCGTCGAACCAAATACCACCAAGGCTCGGCAACCAGCACCCCAATATCGTCCCCTATCAAGTGTTTGCGGGGGCAGGCGATGCACACTTTATCTTGGCATGTGGTAACGACAGTCAGTTTGCCAAGCTCTGCGCGCTACTCGGTGTGGATTGGCATACAGATAGCCGCTATATGACCAACCCTGCCCGTGTGACGCACCGTGACGAGCTATGTGAGGCGCTGGCCGAGAAGTTTGCACAGCAGCCGCGCGCATATTGGTTGGTGGCTTTGGAGCAGGCAGGCATTCCTTGCGGGGCGATCCATAATATCAGCGAAGCTCTAGCCATGCCGCAAGCGCTGGCTCGCGAAATGGTGGTCGATTTTAGCGAGCAAGGCAGTCCTGTGCGCGCGCTTGGTAGCCCGATCAAGCTGTCGGCGTCGCCGGTCAGTTATCGTACGCCGCCGCCGCGCCTGAGCGAACATACCGATAGTACGCTTGCAGAGTTGGGCTATGACAGCGAGATGATCGCCAAACTAAAAGCTGATGGGATTGTTTAAGCTAGCCCCTTCTTTTAATTAAGAACAGAAGCAAGTAATTATGGAAGCAACTAAGTAGCTACTATGCTGAATGCTTCGCTATAAAGCCCAAACGCTGCTCAATTTGTTCGGCCAGCTCAATCAGCACGGCACTGACGTCAGCGCGCTTGGACTCGTACTCTGCTTGCAAAAAACTAACCGCCATGCCAGCGATAGCATGACCTGAGGCGTTACGGATATAGGTACCAAGACAATACATGCCCTCACGCAGTTGCCCATCATCAAGTGAGATACGGCTGTCTTTGATGGCGGACAGCTCGGTCGACAAATCAGTAAAGTTATCGACGCCATGCGGCGTGATAGGTTTAGGAAAGC
Organism: Psychrobacter sp. HII-4; assembly: GCF_904846595.1. NCBI lineage: Bacteria > Pseudomonadati > Pseudomonadota > Gammaproteobacteria > Moraxellales > Moraxellaceae > Psychrobacter > Psychrobacter sp. HII-4. Next base: position 5,798 of record NZ_CAJHBJ010000028.1, read on the forward strand.
CGCTGGCATAGATGGATTGAATGCTGTCCATCGACAAGGTAGAGAGCATGGCTTTGCCTGTGGCCGAAAACACTGCAGGCACGCGAACACCCGCGCGAAAAGTAAAACCAAGTGGCGCAGGCGCTTCATGACAAGCCAAAAACACCACTTCTCCCAAATCAAGCTTAGACAACGTCACGGTATGCTGCAAAAGGATGGGGTACTGGACAATAAGGTCTTTAAATAATTGAACGACGCCTTGCTGCTGCTCATATTTACCCGCCCAGTACATCAGATATGAGCCTAAATGAAAGCGGTTGTCGCTGTCTTTATAAATGACGTGCTTGGCCAGCAAGCTTTGCAGGATATTGTGAGTGGAGCTGCGCGGTAGATCCAGCGCCTTAGCAATATGAGCAGCCGTCAGTGGTTGGCTGCTATCGGTGATCAAATCTAGTATTTGAAAGGTTTTGTCCAAGGCAGGGACGGCGGCTGTGCTCATAAGTAACCTATAAAAGTCAGTAAAATGAAGGTGATAAAAAAATAACGCCATAAATTATCACGAAAATGATAATAGGGGTTGCAAATGGTTGGGCATCGTTCTTATAATGATGTCTCATATATAGAATGATTGTTCAGTATATTGAACAATAAATCAGTTATCAATCATTATTTATATAGACTCTTTTTATATAGATCATATAAATCCTGTTATCGACCGTTATTTATGTACCGCGATAGAGTCGTAGTGTTTTCTACACTCTATTACTGACAAGGAGCGTCACAATGTCACAACAGCCACATACGTTACCACTCTCCAACCCAGATTTGCTCAAACAGCAGTGCTTGATTAAAGACGGCTGGCATGTCGCAAGCAGCGAAGAGACGCTGGATGTGAGCAATCCGTTTAATGGCGAGCTTATCGGTACGGTACCAAGCTTGACCACTGAAGATGTCAACGATGCCGTGGTCGCCTCTCACGACGCCCAAATCGCTTGGGCTGCCAAAACCGCACAAGAGCGTGCCACCCTACTACAAAAGTGGGCTGACCTGATCGATGCCAATAAAGAAGATTTGGCCATCATCATGACCGCAGAGCAAGGCAAGCCCTTGACTGAGTCACGCGGCGAGGTGGGTTATGCCAACAGCTTTATCCGCTGGTTTGCCGAAGAAGGCAAACGCGTCTACGGCGATGTCATCCCTGCCAACCAAGCAAAATTGCGCCATGTCATCCTAAAGCAGCCCGTCGGCGTCTGCGCCGCCATCACCCCTTGGAACTTTCCAGCGGCGATGATTACCCGCAAAGCGGCACCGGCGCTCGCAGCAGGTTGCACCATGATCATCAAGCCTGCAACCGAAACGCCATTTTCGGCGCTAGCCCTTGGCGCATTGGCCGAGCAAGCAGGTATCCCAGCAGGCGTTATCCAAGTGGTCACGGGCAAATCCTCCACCATCGGCGATATTCTCACCAGTGATGCACGCATTCATAAGCTATCGTTTACTGGCTCTACGGAAGTGGGCCGTACCTTGATGGCACAGTGCGCGCCAACCATCAAAAAACTGTCGCTCGAGCTGGGTGGTAATGCCCCATTTATCGTTTTTGATGATGCTGATTTAGAAGCCGCCGCTGATGGCTTAATCGCCTCTAAATATCGCAACGCCGGTCAAACCTGTGTCTGTGCCAACCGCGTCTATGTACAAGAGAGCATCAAAGACAAGTTTCTTGACGTGTTTGTCAAAAAAGTCGCTGAGCTCAACGTCGGCAACGGTATGGACGAAGGCGTGGATATCGGCCCGTTGATCAACAAAAAAGCTTTGGAGAAAGTGCAAGCGCTGCTAAAAGACGCTTTAGACAAAGGCGCGACGCTTATCACTGGCGGCAGCACCAACGGTGCTTCAGAGCTGACTTACAACCCAACCGTCATCACTGATATCAGCGCTGAGATGGATATCGCCTCTGAAGAGATCTTTGGCCCCATCGCCACCATCTTTACCTTTGACGACGAAGCAGATGTCATCCGTCAAGCAAATGACACCATCTACGGCTTGGCCGCTTATTTTTATAGTGGCAGCTATGCGCGCTCATGGCGTGTCACAGAAGGGCTGGAGTACGGCATTATCGGTCATAATACCGGCCTTATCTCCACAGAGGTTGCTCCATTTGGCGGTGTCAAACAATCAGGTTTTGGCCGCGAAGGCTCAAAATACGGCATCGAAGAGTATGTAGTGACCAAGTACTGGTGCTCTGATGTCAGTGACTAATCGCACCTAGCATACGCTGCTTTTTATTTAACCATTTAATTTTAATGCGGCATCGTCGCAGCTCAAGGGACTCAGACGCTCGTCAGAGTGATGCGTCCCATCTATTGTTTGTACTGATCCCATAAACCGCCATGACGCAACTGGCACCTACGCAAAAAAGAAAGAAAAAGGACCTTCTTATGACAATCACCAATCAATCATTACTCGAGCGCCGTAAAGCTATTCTACCAACTGGACTTGGTGTGGCCTTTCCTGTGTTTGCAGAAAAAGCCAAAAACTCAGAAGTTTGGGATGTAGAAGGCAATCGCTATATCGACTTTATCGGCGGTATCTCTGTACTTAACACCGGCCACAGCCACCCCAAAATCACCCAGCGCGTCCATGAGCAGCTAGACAAGTTTACCCATACTGCCGCGCAAATCATGAACTACGAGTGCTATGTCGATCTGGCCGAAAAGCTCTGCGAAAAAGCGCCCATCAGCGGTGACAAAAAAGCCTTGTTTTTGACCACTGGCGCAGAGGCGGTCGAAAACTGCGTCAAGATTGCTCGTGCCAAAACTGGGCGTCCAGGTATTATCTCTTTTGTCGGTGGCTGGCATGGCCGCACCTCCATGTGCATGAGCTTGACAGGTAAAGTACTACCATACAAAAAGAACTTCGGTCCGATGCCGGGCCCTGTGTTTCATGCTTTATTTCCAGCAGAAGAGCTGAACGTCACCGAAGCCCAAGCCCTGCATAGCCTTGAGATGATTTTTCAAGCAGACATCGACCCTAGCGAAGTGGCGGCGATGATCATCGAGCCGGTACAAGGCGAGGGCGGTTTTCACCAAGTGACGCCGTCATTTGCCAAAGCGCTGCGCGAGATTTGTGATGAGCATGGCATCGTTCTTATCTTTGATGAAGTGCAGTGCGGTTTTGCTCGTACAGGCACCTTGTTTGCTGGTGAGCAATTGGGCGTTGAGCCAGATCTTATGACCAGTGCCAAGAGTTTGGCAGGTGGTTATCCTATCTCTGCGGTCATCGGCCGTGCTGATATCATGGATGCGCCGCAAGTTGGCGGTTTGGGCGGCACATACTCTGGCAACCCGCTTGCCTGTGTGGCCGCTTTGGCCGTGATGGAAGTCATCGAAGAAGAAAACCTACTGGCGCGTAGTGTGGAGATTGGCGATAAAATCGCCACTTTCTTAAAAGGCTTAAATTTAAGTACTATCGGTCATATCCGCTACAAAGGCGCGATGTTGGCATTTGAATTGATCGATAGTGATGGTAAGCCGGATGCCGCAGCAACTGCTGACCTAAAAGCCAAAGCCTTTGAGCAAGGCTTGCTGCTTGCCTCTTGCGGTATGTACGGCAATGCCATCCGTGTGATGGTGCCGCTGACAGTCGAAGATGAAGTACTCCAAGAAGGCCTAGATATCATCAAAAATATCTTAACCGCCTAGTTTATGTTTTTAACTCAATCGGTGGTCATCTACCTTGGCTTACGATTGAATCCTGTATGGTGTGATGTACCCTTGTCAATCAAGCGGTGTTCTTGGTTGGCAGGGTTAGGTTTATACAGCAAGATTGCCCATGATGGCACTCGCTTTGAGTACATTTTTTCTAACGGCGTCTTGCAAGTCAAGACGCCGTTGCTGTTTTTGTCGTTTGCCTATTAAGCAAGATACAAACGACGGCATGGACAAAAAGGGATATATGATAATTATGAAGGGTACTATCCCGCTAAACAAAAGATAGTGTAACCATCAAAGGTTCACACGGATGACACACAGACAAGGAGTAGGTTATGTCTGAATTAAAAAAATCGTTAGGGACGCTAGATATTATTGCCTTAGCATTCGGTGCTATGGTTGGCTGGGGCTGGGTAGTCTTGGCTGGCGGTTGGATTTTGTCTGCAGGAACGTGGGGCGCAATGCTGGCGTTTTTGATAGGCGGTTTGGCCGTGATACTAATCGGTGTGACGTATGCTGAGCTGGCCGCTTCTATGCCGATTACAGGCGGCGAGCATACTTATACGCATCGAGCACTGGGGGTAAATGTCTCCTTTATCTGCTCATGGAGCATTTTATTTGGGTATTTTTCGGTGGTGGCGTTTGAAGCGGTCGCCCTGCCAACGGTGGTCGAGTATTTTATTCCCAATTACAACCAAGGCTATCTTTGGACCATCGCCGGCTGGGATGTCTATGCCACCTGGGTAGGCGTTGGGATGCTGGGTTCGATTATTGTCACTTGGCTAAATATTCGTGGTATGGAAGTCAGTGCATGGTTCCAAAAAACAGCGGTACTGGGTATTTTATTTGTCGGTACGCTACTGTTTATCGGTGCGGTACTGTTTAATCCTGAAAATGCAAACTCTGTACAAGCCCCCGCCTTTATCGCTGGTATCGGCGGTATTATGGCCGTCATCGTGATGGTGCCCTTTATGTTTGTTGGGTTTGATGTCATCCCGCAGGCAGCAGAAGAGATTGACCTGACGCGTCCCAATATTGGTAAGTTTTTGATTGTCTCTATCATTGTGGCGGTGTTGTGGTATGTGGGTATTGCGTGGAGTGTGGGCACCACTTTACCGCTGATACAAGCAGAGAATTCAACGCTTGCGACCGCAGATGCGATGACCAATGCTTGGCAGGGCAAGTGGGCTGGTATCTTATTGGTTATCGGCGGTGTACTGGGTATTTTATCCAGCTGGAATGCCTTTTTGATTGGTGGCAGCCGTCTACTTTATGCCATGTCAAAAGCACATATGTTGCCAGCGTTTTTGGGCAAGCTGCATCCTAAATATAACACACCCGCCAATGCGATCTTATTAATCGGAGGTCTTGCGACGCTTGCGCCATTATTTGGTCGCAAGATGCTGGTATGGATCGTCGATGCAGGCGGTTTTGGGATTGTCATCGCTTATAGCTGTGTGGCGATCTCCTTTTTGGTGCTGCGTTACCGCGAGCCTGATATGGTACGTCCATTTAAGATACCGGCAGGTAAGCTGGTCGGTATGGTGACGATTGCGCTGAGCATTGGTCTGTTGATGCTATATATGCCAGGCATGCCATCAGCACTGACCGCAGTTGAGTGGTGGATCTTCCTTGGCTGGACGGTGCTGGGCATTGTGTTATATAGCTATGCACGTATTAAATACCCTGGTATCAGTGAGTCGATCATGGCAGAAGAGTTGCGTCAATTAAAGATCGTCAACCAACTGTGGCTCAAGGACAACCCGCCTAAACGCTAAGATCGGTGAAGAGAGCTGCTCTGAAAATAGAAAGAAAGCTTAAAAACAGAGGGCTTCTCATTGCCCAAAACAGCAGCCTGACAGTTCATGTTAGGCTGCTATTTTGTCATTGGGCGTAGCCAAGGTGCATTAAGACTTGTCACGAATCAGCTTATGGTTTAAAAACTCAGTGATACCCAGCGTGCCAAGCTCGCGGCCAAACCCTGAGCGTTTGACCCCGCCAAATGGCGTATTTGCCTCGCTACCAGAAGGGGCGTTGATGGTCACCATACCGACGTCTAGCTTGTCGGCGATATCAGCAGCCAAGTCAACATCTTGCGTCTGAATAGAAGCGCCAAGACCAAATGGCACGTCGTTGGCGATCTGGATAGCATGCTCGATATCACGCGCCTTATAGACGACGGCCACAGGACCAAACAACTCCTCAAGGTAGACATCCATCGACTCATCGACATCAGTCAGAACGGCAGGCGCAAACCATGCGCCGGGTTTGTCTTTGATCATCCCGCCCTCGACCAGTACCGTGGCGCCGGCTTTGATGGCGCTGTCTAACTGTGCTTGTAAGTTGGTCGCGGCGGCTTTTGAGGACATTGGGCCGATAAAGGTGCGCTCATCAAGGGGGTCTGCCAGTGTCATGTCGCGGACGGCATTGGTAAAGCCCTCAACGAACTTGTCATAGACCGACTCGATGATGATCAGACGCTTGGCTGCATTACAGGCTTGTCCGGTATTGCCAAACCGCCCTGAGATTGCCCCTTTGACGGCTTGCTCGATATCGGCATCGGCCGCGACGATAAACGCATCTGAGCCGCCAAGCTCTAAGACGACTTTTTTGAGCGCGCCGCCAGCTATTTTGGCGACTGCTTGGCCTGCGCGCTCAGAGCCTGTCAGCGAGACGCCTTGTACGCGCTCGTCTTCAATAATAGTGGCGGCTTGCTCGTTGGTGGCAAACACATTGTTGTAGACGCCCTTAGGCAAGCCTGCGTCCTTTAGAATATCGACGATGGCTTCTGCGGTTTTGGGGCACTGCGGCGCGTGCTTTAGGATAATGGTGTTGCCCGCCATGAGATTTGGCGCGGCAAATCGTGCGACCTGATAATGAGGGTAGTTCCACGGCATAATGCCAAGTAACGCCCCGACAGGGTGCTTCTCGACGGAGGCGCGACCGCTATCAACTTTGAGGGTACTTGGCGCAAGTAGCTGCTCGGCATTATCGGCATAGTAGCGATAAATCTCAGCCACCAAGCCAATCTCGCCTTTGGCCTGCGCTACGGGTTTGCCCATCTCTGTGGCGACGATGCGCGCCAGCGTATCTTGGCGCTCAAGATATAGATCAGCGACCTTGTGCAATAAAGCGCTGCGCTCGTCAAATGACGCTTGACGCCAGTCTTGATAAGCGCTATCGGCTTGCTCAATGGCGTTTTGGATGTCTTGCTCAGAGGCGGCCGGATAAGTGGCTTCTACTTCGCCCGTGGCTGGGTTATTTACTTGATAGTCGCTCATATATATTCCTTAGTTAGCGTTAAAATCCGTTTAGGTTTTTTGCCTAGTCGCTTAAGTTTATCTGTTTAAGCAAGGCATTTGGGTTGCTGCTGGGTAATACAGTGGATATTACCACCACCATAGACAATCTCTTTGGTACGTACGCCTACTACCTGATGCTGTGGAAAGATTTTTTCAAGCTGAGTAATGGCCAAGCTGTCATGGACATCATCATATTGCGGCGCGATAATGGCATCATTGCAGATCAAAAAATTGGCATACGAGGCGATACAGACATCGCCTGCATGGCGCGCTTTGGCATCGTCAAATTGCTCAATCTCATAGTCATCGGGTAGGGTGACAGGTACTTTGGTGCAGCACAGCTGATGTACCGTCAAGCGTCGGCCTTTGGCATCCGTCATCGTAGATAGCTGCTGATTGGCTTTCTGGGTCGCCTCATAAAAGGGGTGCTCAGGGTCGTCGGTGTATAGACAAACCACCTCACCGGGACGGGCAAAGCACGCGATATCATCGATATGGCCGGTGGTCTCGTCGGGGTCGATACCGTCATCGAGCCACAGCACCTTTTGTACATTCAGATATGCTTTTAGCTGGTCTTCGATTTGCCGCTCGCTGAGCTGCGGATTGCGTCCAGCGCTCAGCAAGCACATACGAGTCGTCAAGAGAGTGCCTTCACCATCGACATGAAACGCGCCGCCCTCCATCACAAATCCCTCAGTACGATAGCGCTGGATATCTAGATACTCGCACAGGCGTGCGGCCAGTTTGTCATCGTCCTCCCAAGGTGAGTATAGACCGTCATAGTCACCGCCCCAAGCATTAAAGGTCCAATCACAAGCGCGCAGCTCACCTTTATCGTTGAGCAAAAACGTCGGCACGATATCACGCGCCCATGCGTCGTTGCTGGGCATAGCGATAACCTCGATATCGGCGGGTAAGCGTGCGCGGCAGGCGAGATAGTCAGTAGGACTGACCAATACGCCGACGTCACAAAACTTACGAATCGCCCGCGCGACATCGGCATACGCGGCCTTCGCCGGAGCCGCGTTTTGCCGCCAGTTATCGGCCCTGTATGGCCAGATTATCCAGACTTTTTGTATCGGCGCAAACTCTGCTGGCATAAAAAAGCCGTCTTGCTGCGGCACAGAGTCTGTGATTAGTAAATTGGAAGGTAATGACATATAAACGTACCTCGGGTTCAGGCAAATCAGTTTGCAATCTTATGACAGTCTTATGAGTCAGTATGCCATTAGCCATGTGTGAGCAAAGTGGCGTACATCGATGGGCGGCGGTCACGAAACACGCCCCATTGCCGGCGATCGATTGCCAGCTTATCTAAGTCAAAAGTTGCTGTGATGACCTCTTGGCTATCTGTTGATGCTTCTTGGATAATCTCGCCGCGCCCATCGGTGATAAATGAGCTACCATAAAATTGCAGAGTGCTGTCATGAGTATTTTGGCGAATGGTCTCTGTGCCGATACGATTTGCGGCCACCACAGGCATTAGGTTGGCCGCCGCATGCCCCTGCATACAGCGCTGCCAATGTCCTTTTGAGTCAATGCCCAGTGTGGGCTCATCACCAATCGCTGTCGGATACAACAAAACCTCGGCACCCATAAGCGCCATACTGCGCGCGCATTCAGGAAACCACTGATCCCAGCAAATACCGACGCCTATCTTGGCGTACTGGGTTTCCCAGACTTTAAAACCTGTATCCCCAGGGGTGAAGTAAAATTTTTCGGCATAAGGGATACCGTCTGGTATGTGGGTTTTGCGATAGGTGCCCAGTATCTCGCCATCGGCATCGATGATGGTGACGCTATTAAAAAAAGTATTGCCTGATTTTTCATAAAAGCTAATCGGTAGCACCACATCTAACGCTTTGGCCAGTTTTTTAAAATGCGTGATAGCGGCGTTATCTTCGACTGAGCTTGCCAGTTTAAAATAATCAAAGTCATGTACTTGGCAAAAATAAGGCGTCTCAAACAGCTCTTGTAGCAAGATAATATTGGCGCCAGCGTTGGCCGCTTTGGTCACCAAGTCGGTGGCGGCGGCGATGTTTTGTTGTATATCCCAGCCGCAAGTCATTTGAGTGGCCGCAACGGTAACAGTACGCATGTTTTTATTCCTTGTCAGTATCCAATTAGGTTAGTATCAAATCTAGCCATTTTGGGCCCATGTCGCTAGGCATTGCTTGCCTTGAGGGCCAATCCTAACGACAGAGTGGTAAATAATGGGCGACGACCAGAGCGTCCTTGCCCACTTGTCCGTTATTTGCCGAGCAGTCTGCATCGCGCAGTACTTAACATAATATTGACCGGTATCGCTCATATATTGCCTGCTCGGTAGCCAAGCTTATGCCATCATAAAGCCCAAACCTAAGAAGGTAATGACAGATAACACCGCGCCGAGCATCGCATAAGGGAACTGGGTAAACGCATGCTGCATGGGTGAGCAGCCAGCGCCTTGGGCGGCGAGTAATGAGGAGTCACTAAAGAAACAAGCATGACTGCCAAATGATGAGGCAGACAGCAGCGCGCCGATCATAAGCGGGGTATTGACGCCTAAGGCCAATGAGATCGGAAAGACAATCGGCATGGCAAGGACGTATAGACCCCAGCTCGATGAGGTGGCAAAGGTCAAAAACGCCATGACCGCAAAGATAACCGCAGGGAAAATGACAATCGTCATATAAGGGGTGATGGCTTCAATCACATACGTGGTCATGCCAAGCTCATCGTTGATGGCTTTTAGAAAAAATCCACCAATGACGGTCGAGAGAGGGTAGAGCATGACTTTAAAGCCTTTAAATACCGCCTCCATCTGGGTCTCAAAGCTCAAAATACCCTGCACCCAGTAGAGAACAACGGTCACAAAACAAGTCAATAACGCCCCGCGCAGCAGATCAATCTCAAAATAAACGGTCGAGATAATCAGCAAAATCATGGGAAAGGCAAAGTTCATGATGTTGGCTTTAAATGATAGCTTGCGCTTGGCTTTGACGTTTGAGACCAGCTGCTCTTCTACAAAATCCTCTGGGACAGGCTTGCCTGCTTTGGCACGCGCCTCGGCCTTTTTCATCGGTCCCCAATTGCCAAGGACGCCATACGCCACCAAAAACACGATAAGTAAGGCAAACCAAGCATAGGCCATGTACGGAATAGCACTGATATAAAGCCCAATGCCTTCGCCATCTCCTGCCACGCCATTTTCTTCTAGTAGGCCCGCAAAATATACTGCCCACGTCGAGATGGGAACGATGATACACATAGGCGCTGCGGTTGAGTCGACGATATAAGCCAGTTTTTCGCGTGAGACGTTATAGGCATCGGTCAGTTTTTTGACCGATGTCGATACCGCCAGACAGTTGAGATAATCATCAATAAAAACAATCACCCCAAGGGCAAAGGTGGCAAGCAAAGACTGCCGCCGTGATTTGATGATTTTTTGGAGCCATTCGCTAAAGCCATCGAGACAGCCGCTAATCTCAAGGAGCTGAATCAGACCGCCCATCAAGCCGCAAACTAAGATAATCCAAATAATGGTCTCATTGCCCAAGACCATCGACATATTATCAGCAAACGGCGATACCAGATCGAAGGGGTTGAGCATCACAAGACCTGCGACACAGCCTGCGATCATGGATTCAAATGGCCGTCTAGAGACGATAGCGGTGATGAGTACCAACAAGGTGGGTAATAAAGACAACGCGCCCCAAGACTCGCCTGGGTCATGATTGGACGATAACCAAGCAAACGCCAGATAGATGGCGACTGCAGCGATGACGGTAAGAAAGACTCGTTTGTTATGATATTGCCCCTCGACAGCATCATTGAGTTTCATGTTCATACTTACGCTCCCTGTAAAACTTTGTTTGATAGAACAAGCTCTATTTTATGATTGACGCCCAGTAGACAGCAGGCAAACCCACTTTCTACCAAGCCTTATCACAACAATCCGTTGTTATGATAAGGGGGTGTAGCAATAGACCAAACGCGAGAACGGGTGACTCAAAAAGCGAGACTGACGCTTGATAAGTACCTCGTCTTGAGGCGCTGAGTACACGTCAAGGGATTGATACCATCATAAGCCTGTGGTGTCTTTTAGCGCATACCACCAAGAGCCCATCACAGAGTAGGGCACACGTAGGGCGCGGCCACCAGGAAAGGGAATCCAAGGTATTTTGGCAAAAGTATTAAACTCTTTGGTTTTGCCATTGATGGCATCGGCGAGTATTTGTCCAAACAGATGTGAGCCGGTGACGCCATGTCCGCTATAGCCATGAGCGAAAAATACCCGCTCATGTAGTTTGCCCATCTGCGGCACTCGCGAAAACGACAAGGCAAAGTTGCCGCTCCACGCATAGTCAATCTTGACATCGCGTAACTCTGGAAAGATTTTGTTCATATTTGGGCGGATTTTGGCGGTGATATCGGCGGGGTCTTGGCCGCCATAGACCGTGCCGCCGCCAAACAGCATGCGTTTGTCCGCTGAGAGGCGATAGTAGTCAAGAATATAGCGCACATCCTCGACACAGACATCGGTCGGTAGCAACTGATCGGCCAGATCGCCTAGCGGTTCGGTGGCGATAATCTGCGTCGATACCGGCATGACGCGGTCCGTCAACTTTGGAATGACTTTATTTAGATAGGCATTGCCGCACAGTACTGCCTGCTGACAGGTCACTGAGCCAAACTCGGTGATGACTTTGATGTGGTCATCGGCATACTCAATATCCACCACTAGGGTGTTTTCGTAGATGGTGCCGCCGCCTTGTTCGATTGCTGCCGCCTCACCGAGGGCGAGGTTGAGTGGATGCAAATGGCCGCCTGAGTGGTCGATGACGCCGCCGACATACGCATCAGTTTTGATATGCTGTTGAATGCCGTTTTTGTCTAGCATTTCACGATCATGCATACCGTGGCGCTCCCAAAGGGCATGCGTCTCTTGTAAGTCTTTTAGCTGGCCTCTATTGAGGGCGGCAAAGATGTTTTTTTCTTTTAAATCGCAGTCAATATTATAATCAGTGACAAACCGGCGAATGATTTGGCCACCGCGAGTCACCAGCTGACCGACGAAGTCAGCATTTTGTTGGCCATAGGATTTTTTGATTTTTTGTAGGCTGGCGTTTAGGCCATTGACGATCTGACCGCCGTTGCGCCCTGAGGCACCCCAACCGATTTGCGCGCCTTCGAGGACGACGACTTCATGGTCGGTCTCGATGAGGTGCAGTGCTGTTGATAGGCCACTATAGCCGCCGCCCACCACACAAATTTCTGCTTGAATGTCGTTTTTAAGCGTCGGTCTGTCCGGCTTTGGGTTTCGACTGGCGGCATAATAGCTGTCAGGGTATTGGCCTTGATTTGAATAATGCGGAATATTGCGCGTGTTGTTGGATGGCAAATTTTGCGGCATTGTTGCATGAGCATTTAAGTTGCTATTTGACATATCAGACATCCTGTAAATAGGTGAGGTATTCAAGATTGGTGACTTGCTGGGCGAAGCGTTTGGCTTCTTGCTTTTTGACCGCGATTAACAGCTCGATCATCTCGCGTGGAAACAAAGCGTCAATGATATCGCTACTTTCAAACTTACGAATGGCTGATAACCAATCTAGGGGTAGGGTCTTGAGCTCCGTATCGTCATAGGTGATGCTGTTGATAGGCTCAGGCGCGGCCAGCTTGTTTTCGATACCATAGAGCATCCCTGCGAGCACGGCGCTACAAACCAGATAAGGATTGGCATCAGCGCCAGAGACGCGGTGCTCGATACGGCGCGCTTTTGTATCGCCACCAGGGATACGGACTGCGGCTGTACGGTTTTCGTAGCCCCATGAGATATTGTTGGGGGCAAGGGTACCGGGGGTGAAGCGGCGATAAGAGTTGACGTGCGGGGCAAAGAGCAGGGTACAGTCGGCCATGGTTTTGAGCAGGCCTGCGACCGCATGACGCAACATGTCAGAGCCTTCATCTGTGCCATCGTCAAAGATATTATTACCGTCCTTGTCCAACAAGCTGCAATGTACATGAAACCCATTGCCGGACTGCAGGCCAAACGGTTTTGCCATAAAGGTTGCTGTCAGCTGACGGCGGGCGGCGACAGATTTGACCACTTGTTTAAACAATATCGCATCATCAGCGGCCTTTAATGGGTCGTCGACGTGTAGTAGGTTTATCTCAAACTGACCACAGCCGTTTTCGGCCAAGGCGGCATCGACAGGGATATCAAGCTTTTTGCACTGGGCATAGACTTCATCTAAAAACTCATCAAACTGCAGCAAATCATTGATACTGAGGATGGAGGTTTTGTTGAGACGTAGGCCGCTTTTGGGTCTGATAGGCGGTCTGGGGGTTTCGCCTTCGGTATAGTCGACCAAATAAAATTCTAGCTCTGTCGCCATCACCGGCGTCAGGCCCAGCGCTTTGAATTTTTTGCTGATGTGATCGAGTACATGTCTGGCGTCACCATAATAAGGCTCATTGTCTTCGGTGTATAGCCAGACTGGTAGTAGCGCTGACGGGGCGCTGGTGTTGAGTAACGGGTAGGCGGCGCGGCCGGTAGGACGAGCAATGGCGTCTATATCGCCGTTGCACTGAGAGGATTCGATGACATCAGCACCCCAGATATCGACGCCTAAGATCGACAGCGGTAAGCGTATCGCACCATTTTCTGCTTTTTCCATCTGATTAAAAGGAATGCGTTTCCCGCGAAGTAAACCATTAATGTCACCAGCGGCCACATAAACGTATTCGGTGTTATTGTCAGATTCGACCATTCCATTGGTTGTCGTCATGTCTATTCTTCCTATGAATTTTATTGTTACTGCGGTTGTGATTACTCCGTTGCTGATAACTTCCAATATATGCATGAAAACTATAGTTGTCAATTTTTATTTAAAATTATCGTAAAATCGCTAACTTTGATGGTTTTTATATTAATACATCCTATATTGAGTTTTATAGTTTACATTTTATGAGAAGTTGTGTTAGATTTTAGCTAAACAAAGGATTGCATCAGGTAAGAGAGCATATCTGCCTAGATAAAGCGACGGACAAAGGAACGCAATTATGAAAAACGCCAAACCGATTATCGCTATCGTGTCATGCTACAAAATGATCGACGGTCAGCCCTCACAAGCGGTATATCAAAAATACATCGATGCGGTAAACTTCTACGGCGGCAACCCCATCTTACTGCCAAATACCGCAGCGGACAGCAGCAACTTTGAGGCGTTATTGGCTATGGTCGATGGGATCTTATTGACGGGCAGTTATAGCAATGTGGCGCCGACGCGGTACGGAGCGACGCACCGCGAAGCCAAGCAAGATCTTGGGCGCGATGAGCTGAGTTTTAAGCTGCTCGCCTACGCCGACAAGACAAACACGCCGCTGCTAGCAGTGTGCCGTGGTCTGCAAGAGATGAATGTTCATTTTAAAGGCACACTTCACCCTGATTGGCGCGAGGTAGAAGGGTTTTATGAGCCGCACTTAGAAGACAGCAGTCAGCCGCTCGAAGTGCAGTATCAGCCCGTCCATGACGTCATCATCGAGCCTGCAGGTAGGCTGGCGGCGTTTGGCAAAAAATGGCATGTAAACTCCTTGCACAAACAAGCCATCAATAAAGTCGGTGAGCGCTTGTTGGTAGAGGCGCTGGCACCTGATGGCCTAGTCGAGGCGATAAGCTTATCTGAGCATCCATTTATGATTGGTGTGCAGTGGCATCCTGAGTTAAACTATGAAAAAGACAACTTGTCCAAGTTTCTATTCACGGAATTTATTCACTATGCCAGCAAACAACGCACTGAATAACGAAGAAGATCCTAGAGATACCAACACCCCTGATGCCAGCTGTAACGCCAGTACCGATACCGATAATGAGGCGAATATCGATGCCGATGCCAGTAAAGGAATCGATAATGAAGGCGATGATAAGGGGGCCGATGACGACAGTGTTTGCAGCGATGATGACGCAGGAGACGATAGTCTGCCGAGCGCCGCGCCCGCCGAGACAGAGGCGTCTGTTGAAGAAGATATCGGCAAAAAAATCAACCAATTACGCTTGGCCAAAGGCTACTCACAGCGCAAGCTGGCCAAGCTGGCAGGGCTGACCAATACCTCTATCAGCTCTATAGAGCGCAACAAAGTTAGCCCAGCGGTCAATACGCTAAAGGCGATTTTGACTGTGCTTGGCTCTGATCTGACCACGTTTTTTAGTGATGAGTGGAAAGAGCCAAAAGCCCGTGTGGTGGTCACACCAAAAGACTTGCTAGAGCTGAGTGAGGCGGGTAGTCGGGTGTCGCTAAAACAAGTGTATAACTGCAGCACCACAAAAAACTTGGGGTTTTTGATTGAGACTTATCAGCCTAATAGTTCGACAGAAGAAAAAATCGCCCACGAGGGCGAGGAGATCGGCACGGTTATTGAAGGCAAGATTTTGATCCGTGTCGAAGAGACCACCTATCTGCTCAATCAAGGTGACAGCTATGTGATCGATACGATGAAGCCACATACTTTTATTAACCCAAGCGACAGTATCACCCGTATCGTCAGTGCGCACACGCCGACGACTTACTAAGTCAGCGCTGCTGTCATGGTGGGTTGTTGTTTGATACTGTGTCGTCTGCTGCCTTAGCGCTTGAAGCGTCTGAACGTAAAGTGTCTGAATCTAAAGTGGTCGGCCCTGACTCTAACTCTGGCTGTGACGGTGTTTCTGGTTTCGGCTTGGGTTTTTCTTTACTCAGCTTAATTTTTGTATGGCTATCGATTGGGTCGATTTTTACATAAGTAGACTCAGAAATGGATTTTGCTACTCGCTTAATGCTTTTATTGGTTCGTTTGACCGCTGCGGCGTCCTGTGCCGCTTGCTCCTCAGCCAGTGATGCGTCATACAGTGATTGATAAACCTCAAGAGTCGCCTCAATCATCTCACGCATGGTAAATTTGGTGGTCATCTCAGGGCGCGTGACACTCTCTAGCTGATTGCGAACCGCTTTACAAAGTGCCTTGGCATTGTACTCTTTGACCAGCCCTTGCGGATATAACGGCTGTAATATCTCACTGAATGCCGCTTGATCCCAGCCAATGACGGGGGTGCCTAGGTGAATCGCTTGTAGGGCGTTGATACCAATAGACTCAGGCTCATTGGCGAGCGCCATGACGATATTGGCCGCTGATAGCCACTCGCGCATGTCATTGCGCTTGCTACCCACGTAGGTGATGCGCTCGGCCAGCCCAAGTGTATTGGTACGCTGCCGAAAGTCCTCGTGTACCACGTCACCATCTCTATAATCATCGTCCATGATGATGACATGAATATTGGGAAATTGCTCCTGCAAATTGCCCAAAATATCAATCAGCCACTCTTGACCATACTCATTACCAATGACGGTGGGAAATACCAGCCATTTTTTGTGCTCAAGTTCAGGATACTCGGCAAAGGTGTGCCGTAGCCAATAGACAGATGGATTGTGCCGATAAGGGTAACGGCGGGTGTCGACGCCGCGGTAAATACGTTTGATGACCTTGGGTCCTGCGTCTTCTCGGCGCAGGCCTTTTTTTAGGTAGTTGGTGACACTATCGGAGACAGTAATCATGACGTCGACATCGAGCAGCGCTTGGGAGTATTTATTGATCGGATAAAAGCCGTACATGGTCGACACCAGCTTGGGCATGCGCTTTAGGCGCGTGCGGCGTAAGGCCAGATGTAGTATCCATGCAGGCGTACGCGAGTGCAAATGTATCACATCGGGGTCGTATTTTTCGATCAGATGGCGTAGGGCGTTGACGCGCAGCAACGACAGCCATGATTTTTTGTTCATGTGCAGCTGATGATAATGGTTGCCATCACGCTTGAGACGTTTGACCAGATCGTTTTCTTCATCGGCGCTTGAGACGATGATAGAGGTGTGCCCGTTTTTGACCAAGGCGCGGCCAAGATGAAAAATACCGCGCTCGGATTCATCATGCTTTAAAGACGATAATAAGCGCATCACTTTCATAGCAGCGAGGGTCACCAAATCAAATATTAAGTTGCTATTGTCAGTTAAAAGTGGCAAAAACTCAACCACGAAGATAAAGGATGGGAACGAAAAAACATTAGCGCCGCTTTTGGATATGCTCGGCATTGGGTAGTATTTGTTTTTCGCTCAAGTATTTCCAGTAGCGCTGCGGTAAGTATTGCCGATGCAGGCGTGGGTTTTTGCGCTCAGTTATATTGACGTTGGTAAAGTAGCCTTGCCAAAACTGCTGATAGCGCCGCTCATCTGCGCTATGAATGCTGGCAGGGCGGCGCAGGACGGCATCATCTAGATCGGTGATGGTCTGCAAGGCGGCAGGGCGCGTGGCTGTACTGTTGCTTTTGTCATAATAAATGCCGTAGCCGCGCGTTATATCATAAATCGCCCAATGCTGGTCTTGATAGCGCTGCCGAAAATGCTCACCTATGAGTGGCAACACATTAAAGTCCGGCTCCACGCGGGCGAAGTAAATATCATCGGTGGTGTGCTCAAAGCGCACAAAGGCTTCCATGCGGTGTTTTTCACGGCCGACAGATTTGACCGTTTGCACCAGCTCGAGCACATGCAAATTGCCGACATCCTGCATGATATGGCGATTGGGATAATCGATGGCGTATTTGACCACCCAAAATAACGTTGTGCCGATGTGCTCTTTTTCTGATAAAAACCCCCACAGTAAGTTGCGCATACCTGAGCGGCCGAGCAGCTGGTTTAGCTTGACTAGCACGCGCTCAGCATGTTCCTCATTAGGCACAACGCTGGTTGCTTGAGCAATCAATGAGGGTACATAACAGTCTTGGGCAATTAATTGTAGTGCTTCATCGTCATGTAATTTATTAGCATAAACATAGAAGACAGCACTTAACCACCCTTCAAAACTTGGCTCATAAAGCACAATACTGGGTGCCAATTGACCAACAGGGTACGCGGTGTTTGGGGCCAGCTCTAGCATATATGCTCCTTTTTAAAACAGTGCTAATTGCCCACTACGCTGATCCTTATATTTGGTCTGTGTTTGCGCCAGCACATATTGGCGGAAGTTCTCACGGGTCAGATGGGCGAGATGCTCGTTTTTACCAGTGGTGGCGATGAAATATTTGGCACGATTGACCGCCGCGCCCATTTTTTTGAGATGATAAAGGGTCAACTGATTAAACTTACGCGCTGTCACAATCTTTTTGGCGGTTTTGGTACCGATACCTGGGATGCGTACAATCATCTCGTAGCTTGCCGTTTGGATATTGACAGGGAAATGCTCGCGATGACGGATAGCCCAAGCGAGCTTTGGATCACAGTCTAAATCGAGAAATGGCGACTCAGGCTCTACGATTTCATGCGCGCCAAAACCATAAAAACGCATTAGCCAATCCGCTTGATAAAGGCGGTTTTCGCGCACCATGGGCACCGGCGTGCCTATCGCTGGCAGGCGATTGTCAGAGAGCATCGGCACGTACCCTGAGTAGTAGACGCGTTTGAGATCATAAGTTTGATAAAAATGACTCGATAGCTGAATCACTTGTAAGTCTGTCTCGTTACTAGCCCCAACTATCATTTGACTGGTTTGACCAGCTGGGGTAAATTTGGGGGCTTTTTTATGGGTTTTACGGCTCTCACGAATCGTGACGATTTCTTCTTTTACCGTCTGCATCGGCGCTTTTAGCTCGTCGTGAGATTTTTCTGGAGCGAGCAACGCCAGCCCTGATTTGGTAGGAATCTCGATATTGACGCTCAAGCGGTCTGCATAAAGCCCCGCTTCTAACAATAGCTCTTTTGACGCGCCGGGGATGGTTTTTAGATGAATGTAGCCGTTAAAGCGCTCACGAGTACGCAGTATCTTGGCGACCTCGACCAGTCGCTCCATGGTGTAGTCGCCATTTTTAAAGATGCCTGAGCTGAGAAACAGCCCCTCGATATAGTTACGGCGATAAAACTGCATGGTCAAATCCACCACTTCTTCCACTGTAAAGGCGGCGCGCGGGGTGTCATTGCTTTTACGTGACGTACAATAAGCACAGTCGTATATACAGTGATTGGTTAAGAGGATTTTGAGCAAGCTGACGCAGCGACCGTCTTCGGTATAGCTGTGGCAAATGCCTGTCTTTGAGGCATCACCGAGGCCACCGCCTTGATTTTTGCGCGTGCCAGCGGAGGAGGAACAAGACACATCGTATTTTGCCGCATCTGCCAAAATATTAAGCTTGCCTTGTAGTCGTTCATAATTGATGGTTGCCATAAGCGTGATCTACCAAATCATTTATAGGTATGTATTTTAGCAAAATCAGGCTTAAGTCGTTGTATTTATAGGATAATATACAAAACAAAACGTCAGATAGTGTCGCAAGATACGTCATAAAAAGGTCTTGCTGACTATAAAATGAGCCAGCAAGACCTTTTATCATTTTCAGAGTGATTAAATAACCAGACTCTAAAATATAATCTTTACTGAACCTTTGCCCGTATGACAACGGTCTGAGTAGCATTTGGGCTTAGGTTAGCCAAATTCCACTTAAGACCAGAATAGTTTTCTTTGATGACCACGGTATTGCCAACTTGCTGGATGGTCTGATAGCTGTCGCCGCCAGTGGTGGCCTGCGTGGGTAGCGGGCTATTTAAGGACAGCCATTGCACGCCATTTGGCAGAGAAACCATGGCATTGATGTCAGTGACGGGTTGTGCGGTGGTATTGAGATAAGTGGTGTGATATTCAATCACATCGCCTGGGGCGATATGGTTGGCAGGTACGGCTATTTCGCGGCCATCGCTGTTTTTTAATATCTTCATGACCTTGGTTTGTGCATTGACAATGCCAGGCGTGCTAAAAGTTGGCGTCAATTGCAAGGTATCTACAGAGGTGGATACGATTTGCGTCGTTGCTGGCGGGTTTGTCACGACGGTGGTCGTAGGAGCGGTGATGACATCGACGCGGCTGGTTTTTTGGGTCGGCTGTTCGGTGACAGGTACGCTAGTGACCGTGGTGCGGCCTTGGGTCACGACCGTATCGTTGCCACTTTGGTGCACCGTATAGCGTGGCACTGTGGTCACTTGCGTGACCGCATAGGGCATACCGTCTTTCATCGTAATACCGTTGGGCGTTGCTGTAATAGTGGCTGTTTTGCCATCAGCATACTGCTCAACGACGGTCGTGCTACTGCCAGCAGATGCGTTGATGGTCACTTCAGGCGCAGCATGTACTAAGTTGGCCGCAAGTAATGCACCGGTAAAAAAAAGAGAAACCGCCATCGCTACAGATGCTTTTTGGGGGATGGTTTTGTGGGTAGTAACCACAGGTATCGATGTCAAGCTCATAAAAGACTCCTTAAAAAATAACAGTCAATATCACCAATCATAAAGCGGCAAAAGGTAACGGCCTAAACAAAACCCCCGCTAAATGACACGGTAATACATGCCAAATAACGGAGGTATCGAGTACTGATGACAGTCAATTATAATCACGCTTTAACTGCGCTATTTAACTATCAAGCCGTCATTATTTTGAATAATAGTGCATCAATGAGCCACTTTACTTGAGATTTGCACGCAAACTTGTCATGATTATGCGGCAAAACAAATTAAGTATAAAAGTGGCATTGTGTAACTGCTATAAAAAAGGCTTCTATAATACCTGCTACTTATTAGGGCGTGTTGAACATTCACAAATAGTCTCTTTCAGTGCTATGGTTGAATTTTCAACACGCCCTAAGCAGATAAAAATGGGCGCTATTGCTCATAGATGACTTTCATGATTTCGTACTCCACCACACCTTTTGGCGTTTCGATACGTACTTCATCACCTTCAAACTTGCCAATCAGACCGCGAGCGATGGGTGAGTTGACAGAGATTTTGCCTGCTTTAAAATCCGCTTCATCGTCACCGACGATTTTGTATTGTTTTTCTTCTTCGGTATCCATGTTTTCGATGACTACGCTCACACCGAATACCACTCGGCCATCGTTTGGCAAGGTCGTCGGGTCAATGACCTGTGCGGCGCCGAGCTTGGCTTCGATGTCGCGAATACGCGCTTCACAAAACCCTTGCTGCTCGCGTGCCGCATGGTATTCAGCGTTCTCTTTTAGATCACCGTGCTCGCGGGCTTCGGCGATGGCGGCGGTGATACGAGGGCGATCGACACTTTTTAGCTGTTTTAGTTCGGCTTCTAGCGCCGCGTGTCCTTGGGGAGTCATGGGGTAACGTTGCATGTTTTTTCCTTAAACCAATAACACCACACCACCTCAGATGAGATGGTGTCTGTGTTGTTGCAATGGGTTTGATATATAAAGAGTTATATTGTATCAAGCATAAAGATACGATGAGCGGTGGCAAACGCAGCGCAGGCTACGACGGGTAGTCCTTACTCATGTCTGACTGGCTCTGCTGATCTTTGTACATGGTACGAAAAGGCTAAACAGATCATGGGTCGGCGCATTTACCAACGGGCAGATGCGCGCGTGATCTTACATAATAAAAAGCATAGTCGCAGTTTAGCCACTATGCTTTTTGGGTCTATCTTGGTAAACGTCTTCTCAAGCATTATTGTCGTATCAAAACGCTTGACACGTTTTGTCGCTGCGTTTTATTTGCTTGACGATAATGCTTAATCTACTGAAATTATTGGGCCGCGTCAACCACCTTTGCTTGCTCGTGCAAATCTTGTAGCTTATAGACATCAAATGGCAAGTCGATGGCATAAGATTTACAGACAGCATCCGCTGCACCTAAGGTCGTGACATAAAACACTTTATTCTGTAGCGCGCTGCGGCGGATAGAGAATGAATCCTCTTGCGCCTGCTTGCCCTCGGTCGTATTTATAATAAGGTCGATTTTGCCGTTTTTCAAGGCATCAACGATATGCGGACGACCTTCGGTGACTTTGTTGATCTGAGTGCTGGCAATACCGGCTTCGCTGAGCACCTTTTGCGTGCCCGTCGTTGAGACGATATTAAAGCCAAAATCAGCAAGCTGACGCGCGATAGGGGCGATTTGTGCCTTGTCGCTATCACGAACCGAGATAAAGGCCGTTTTGGTTTCGCCTTCAACAGGCAGGCCTGGCAGGCGCTCGTTACTACCGATAATGGCCTTATAAAACGCTTCGCCAAAGGTTTTACCAACGCCCATGACCTCACCAGTCGATTTCATCTCAGGGCTCAAGATAGGATCGACCCCCGGGAACTTGGCAAACGGGAAGACCGCTTCTTTTACTGCGTAAAACGAAGGAACAATCTCGGTAGTAAAGCCTTGATCTTTTAATGACGTGCCAGCCATACAGCGCGCTGCCACTTGCGCCAATGAGGTGCCAATGCACTTAGAGACAAACGGCACGGTACGAGCGGCACGTGGGTTCACTTCTAGAATGTAAACGGTGTTACCTTTTACCGCGAATTGGACGTTCATTAGGCCGACCACGCCAAGCTCTTTTGCCATCGCTACCGTCTGCGCACGCATGGTATCGCAAAGCTCATCCGATAATGAGTAAGGCGGTAATGAACATGCAGAGTCGCCAGAGTGGACGCCTGCTTGTTCGATATGCTGCATGATACCACCGATCACCACATCAGTGCCGTCACAAACACAGTCGACATCGACTTCGATGGCATCATCTAAAAAGCGGTCTAATAGGACGGGCGCTTCGTTTGATGCTTGTACAGCGGTACGCAAGTAGTGTTTTAGCTCGTCTTCGTTATAGACAATTTCCATTGCGCGGCCACCCAAGACGTATGATGGGCGAACGACTAACGGATAGCCGACGTCTTTGGCTTTCACCAAGCCGTCTTCTAGGCTGGTCGCTAGCGCGTTTGATGGCTGCACGAGGTTTAGCTGCTGAATCATGTGCTGGAAGCGCTCACGGTCTTCAGCGCGGTCGATGGCATCAGGGCTGGTACCGATGATTTTTACGCCAGCAGATTCTAACGCGCGCGCCAGTTTCAATGGTGTCTGTCCGCCAAACTGCACGATGACGCCGTCTGGGTTTTCGATACGGACGATCTCTAGCACATCTTCTAGCGTGATTGGCTCAAAGTAGAGGCGGTCTGAGGTGTCATAATCGGTCGAGACGGTTTCTGGGTTACAGTTGACCATGATGGTTTCATAGCCGTCTTCGCGCATGGCGAGGGCAGCATGGACACAGCAATAGTCAAACTCAATCCCTTGACCGATACGGTTAGGACCACCGCCGATCACCATGATTTTTTTCTTATCGGTTGGGTTGGCCTCGCATTCGCTGTCATAAGTTGAGTACATGTAGGCGGTGCTGGTGGCAAATTCTGCCGCACAGGTATCGACGCGCTTGTAGACTGGATAAATGGCTAAATCCCAGCGTTTTTTGCGTAATTGCTTTTGTGATATGCCGAGCAGCTTGGCCAAACGCAGGTCTGATAAGCCTTTACGCTTAAAGCTACGCATGTTTTGTTCAGTTAAGCCGCCAAAGCCTAAGGTTTTAACCTGTGCTTCAGTTTTGACGATGTCTTCGATCTGTACCAAAAACCATGGGTCAATTTTGGTGTAATTAAAGACGTCATCGACACTCATACCGACGCGGAAGGCATCAGCCAGATAATAAATGCGCTCAGGCGTTGGGATGGTTAGACGGTTGATAATCTCAGAACGCGCTTTGTCAGCCGGTACTTTTGTCAAATCGATTTGCTCATCAAAGCCGTCTGGGCCTGTTTCCATGCCGCGCAGGGCTTTTTGCACGGACTCTTGGAAGTTACGGCCGATTGCCATGACTTCACCGACTGACTTCATTTGCGTCGAGAGGATATTGTCCGATTGTGGGAATTTTTCAAAGTTAAAACGCGGGATTTTGGTGACGACATAGTCAAGCGCCGGCTCAAAGCTAGCTGGCGTCTTGCCGCCTGTGATGTCATTTTGCAATTCGTCTAGGGTATAACCAACGGCTAACTTTGCAGCGATTTTGGCAATCGGAAAACCCGTGGCTTTTGAGGCAAGGGCAGACGAGCGTGATACGCGAGGGTTCATCTCGATGACGACCATACGGCCCGTGTCTGGGTTGATACCGAACTGCACGTTTGAGCCGCCAGTTTCGACGCCAATCTCACGCAGTACCGCAAGCGAGGCATTACGCATGATTTGGTATTCTTTATCGGTCAAAGTCTGCGCAGGCGCGACAGTGATAGAGTCGCCCGTGTGTACGCCCATGGGGTCAAAGTTCTCAATTGCACAAATGATGATGCAGTTGTCGTTTTTGTCACGCACCACTTCCATCTCATACTCTTTCCAGCCGATGAGTGATTCATCGATAAGCAGCTGATGGTTGGGTGATAAATCAAAACCGCGCTCGCAGATTTCGATAAATTCATCGCGGTTGTAGGCGATACCGCCGCCTGAGCCGCCCATGGTGAATGACGGACGAATGATACATGGGTAGCCCATTTTTTCTTGGGTAGCAAAGGCTTCTTCCATGGTTTCAGCGGTTTCGGCGCGTGGGCACTCAAGGCCGATACGCTTCATGGCTTGGTCAAACAGCTCACGATCCTCTGCCATCTCAATTGCGTCTTTGGTCGCGCCAATCAGCTCGCAGTTATATTTGGTAAGGATGCCGTGCTTGTCCAAATCCAGCGCGCAGTTCAGCGCCGTTTGGCCGCCCATCGTCGGCAAAATAGCATCGGGGCGCTCTTTGGCGATGATTTGCTCGACTGTTTGCCAAGTAATTGGCTCGATATAGGTGGCATCGGCCATCACAGGGTCGGTCATGATGGTCGCAGGGTTTGAGTTGACCAAGATGACGCGGTAGCCTTCCTCGCGTAGCGCTTTACACGCCTGCGCGCCTGAGTAGTCAAACTCACATGCTTGGCCGATGACGATAGGGCCTGCGCCAATGATAAGAATGCTTTTTATGTCGGTACGTTTTGGCATAGTTAGGGCTACCTTCGTTTGGGTGATATTTTGAGTAATCTATAATATAACGATATTGTCAGTTCAGCTTATCGTGTTTGATATGGTGTAGCTTGAACCACCCTCGGTGCTTCAAGCGTTATATTTATTATTTATGGGTCAATATCCATTATTTAATCTTTGGCCGCTTAAGATTTAGCAGCTGCCATCATCTCAGCGAACTTATCAAACAGCGGCGCAGCATCATGCGGGCCAGGGCTGGCCTCTGGGTGACCTTGGAAGCTAAATACTGGCTTGTCGGTCAGCTCAATACCTTGGTTGGTACCATCAAACAGTGAACGGTGAGTCGATTTGACGTTGTCAGGTAGCGTGTCTTCATCGACAGCAAAACCATGGTTTTGACTGGTAATCATCACCGTCCCTGTGGCCAAATCTTGTACAGGATGGTTGGCACCGTGATGACCAGTTTTCATCTTGATGGTGCTAGCGCCGCTGGCCAAACCAATCAGCTGATGGCCTAGGCAGATACCAAAGGTCGGAATATCTGTCTCGGTGATGATGTGACGTACCGCGTCGATAGCATAGTCACAGGCGGCAGGGTCGCCGGGGCCATTGGATAAAAAGATACCGTCTGGATTCATCGCCAGTACGTCTGCAATCGGCGTTTGCGCTGGTACCACCGTCACATGACAGCCGCGGTCGACCAGCATACGCAGGATGTTGGTTTTACTACCGAAGTCATAAGCGACGACGTTGTATTTAGAGTCGATGTGAGTGCCAAGCTGCTTAAAAAAGCCGCCTGTACCGCTATCATGGCTACCGGGTGCATCACGGTTTAGCAGTGTGTCAGACAAATCCCACGTCCCCGCTGTCCATTCGAAGTTTTCTTTAGTGCAGCACTCTTTTGCCAAGTCCATGCCTTTGATACCGGCAAACTCTTGTGCCAGTTTAATGGCTTGTTGCTCGTCATCGCGGCTGATAGTCTCACCATTAGAGGCGGTCATGATACAGCCGTTTTGTGCACCTTTATCACGCAGTAGACGGGTCAGCTGGCGTGTATCGATTTCAGCGATGGCGACGGTGTCATGGGTTTGGAGATAGTCACTGAGCGACTGAGAATTACGGAAGTTGGAGGTTGCCATGGTGGCATCGCGGATGATAAGACCGTCGGCCCAGACTTGGTGGCCGTTGCCAGATTCGGTATCTTCGCTGTTGGTACCAGTATTACCGATATGCGGGTAGGTAAGGGTGACCAGCTGGCGCGCGTAGCTTGGGTCAGTTAGGATTTCTTGATACCCTGTCATGGCTGTATTAAACACCACCTCACCGACACGATGACCAAGGCTACCGATACTGACACCGCGAAAGATCGTACCGTCTGCTAGTGCCAAAATTGCTTGTATTTCTGCCGATGAATTCAAGGTTTGCCTCCGCTATTATTTGTGAGTTCTGTGACGATGCTTGTGGTTGGCTGTCGGTGTAAAGCCTTTGTTTTTAAGGTCTTGGGAATAATAAACCTCAAGAAAAATATAGGCTGCACACAAAAGTTGCCCACAAAAAAGCGAGAAGACATTATCGATGGAAACTACAAAACTCACTAGGTAGTGAATAGGTAACTTGCATCATGTCCGCTCGCTTAGGCACAGATTTTGCGCATTATATACAATGTAGACGCAGATAGCCAGCTGATTTTTAACACAGCACAAGCGCTGTGCCAAGTTGTCAGAATTAAGTTGGCCAGATGGGCGAGCGGCTACGATGAATAGCGCTGGATTTCTACAGTTGTCTTTGCCACAATGAGTCGTAACATCATGAACCGCAACATCGACCAATTAACCGAAGCGTTTTTTAGTAGGACAAGGAACCGTTATGATTTACCAGTATATAGACAAAACCCCTGAATTTGCGAGCCCCTTTCATGGCTGGGTGGCTGATAGCGCACAAGTGATTGGTGATGTGTATTTGGGGCATCAAGCCAGCGTCTGGTTTGGTGCGGTGATTCGCGGTGACAACGAGCGCATTCATATCGGTGACTATAGTAATGTACAAGAAAACAGCGTCATCCATACCGATGCAGGTATCGAAGTCAAAATAGGTAACTATGTGACGATTGGGCATTTGGCAATGTTGCACGGCTGCGAGATTGGCGATAATAGTTTAATCGGAATCGGTGCGGTGGTGCTCAATCATGCCAAAATCGGTAAAAACTGCATCATCGGTGCCAAAGCCTTAGTCACAGAAGGTAAGGAAATCCCAGACAACTCACTGGTCATGGGCGCACCGGCCAAAGTGGTGAAAACCCTAACGGATGAGCAAGCAGCGATGTTAAAACTATCGGCCATGCACTATAGTGAGCGCTGTCAGAAGTTTAAAACTGGCCTCAAAGAAATAGCCATGCCTGAATGATAAGAAGTAATAAATGGCGGATATGAGTGGCTCATTTTGTCGTTTCTCATTTTATCATCTAACGCCGTAAAACCACATCCTTCTAGGGCGTAGATATCAGGCGTCACCCATTGTCGCTCAATATTGCGAATACCTTGATACCCAGCTGCATTAATATCATAATTAATCCATGAAAACGCTCAAGCTACGCATCAAAGACAAACACGCCACTCAGCTAAATATTTTAGCTGGTGCAGTTAATTTTGTCTGGAATTACGTCAATGAGCTTAGTTTTAAACATCTTAAGTGTACAGGCAAATTCTTTTCAGCTTATGATTTGGCCGCTTATACCAAAGGGGCGGGTGAATACCTAAATCTGCACAGCCAAACCTTGCAAGCAGTGACCGAAACCCATGCCAAGGCTCGTAAACAGTTTAAAAAAACCAAACTCAACTGGCGCACCAACAACCCAAACGCTAAGAGAAGAAGTTTGGGCTGGATTCCTTTTAAAAAGACCGCGATTAAGCACCTAGCAACCCGTCAGTCAGGCAAGAAAAGCCTTAAATCGACCCTGCAATTTAGCCTCGCTAACCGTCAAAAGCTCACAATAGACCTATGGGACAGCTATAACCTTGTATCTTGAATAACCGCTTAATACTGCCAACGAAAGTTGATAAAATAAAGTAATTATTCATGAGCATTGAGAGTATGAGTATAACCTTAGTGTCTAGACACTGTGTAAGAGATTATGCCCA
>NZ_CAJHBJ010000029.1:0-32734 GCF_904846595.1 Psychrobacter sp. HII-4
TCTGTGGAGTCGTGGTCAGTCTAAATCTCAAATGAGAAATAGCGCGTGACAATGAAGCAGAAAGAAAACGTCAAACCTATCTAATAGTCAATATTGGCTAGGTTTGAGTAAGATTTTTGGAACGGTAGTTTCTGGTGCTACCCTACACTGCATAAGCCAGCGCATCAAGCTTGGCATGATGCTCGTCTAGAAAATCATTGACCATAGGCTCACAGCAGCCACAACAAGTCGCCACATCCAGCGTGTCTTTTAGGCCTTCGAGCGTATCGATACCTGAAGCGATCGCTGCTTTTATTTGCTTGTCTTTTACGTCATTACAGATACATACGTACATAGATTGGCTCCTTTACGTGATGGGTATATAATAACGATAACTATTATCATTTTCAATAGTGTTTGCTGTATTTATCACCCTATCTTTGACTACGCAGTAAATAAATGCAGAAAAATATTTTGAAAAATAAATTCATGTAACAAAATATAAGTATCGATGTAACCGAATGGTATCAAAGGTAGTAAATTAACGACGAACTGTAATTTAGCTCAATTTTTAATCGATTTTATTGACGACTGCTGTTATATTGACCCCCTATTAACAACGCCCTATTGGAATTATGCTATGTCTGATAATAACTTTATGATACGACCTATTGATTTGTTTAAAGTCTTATCTGATCCGACTCGTCTAAAAATATTTCAAATTCTTTTTAAAAAAGAAGCACGCTGTGTGGGCGAGTTGGTTGAGATATTGGATCAGCCGCAGCCAACCATCTCACGCCATCTAAATCACCTAAAAAAACTGGGTATCTTAAGCTGTGTGCGTGACGGGACTTGGATGTGGTACGAGGTCGCCGATGATTTGCCAGAGTGGTGTCAAGAGATCTTAGAGATCACGCATGAGCAGACATCGTTGGATGCAGATATGAAGCTTGCCTAATAGATAAGATGGGCATGACGCCATAAAAAAAGACCTATAATTGTATAGGTCTTTTTTTATGGCGTTTTATAGCTTATGTACCAACTAGTGTGCAGATACTGGCGTGTTTGCCGTATCCGATTAAGCCAAATCTAAAAAGTCACTGACAAAGGCATTGGCCGGCTGGTGTATCAGTGCCTCTGAGGTGCCTACCTGCTCTACTCGTCCTTGGTTCATCACCACGATCTCATCTGACACCGCCCTTGCCTCTTCTTGATCGTGAGTGACCATGATGCTGGTGATACCCAGCTCATGGTGGATGTTTTTTAGCCACGTGCGCAGCTCTTTACGCACCTTGGCATCGAGTGCGCCAAATGGTTCATCAAGCAATAATAACTTGGGTTTGACTGCCAAAGCTCGTGCCAGCGCAATCCGCTGACGCT
The DNA here is from genome assembly GCF_904846595.1 of Psychrobacter sp. HII-4. NCBI lineage: Bacteria > Pseudomonadati > Pseudomonadota > Gammaproteobacteria > Moraxellales > Moraxellaceae > Psychrobacter > Psychrobacter sp. HII-4. Next base: position 1,360 of record NZ_CAJHBJ010000029.1, read on the forward strand.
GTCCACCAGAAAGCTGATGCGGATAGGCGTTGGCGACTTGGGGCAACTGCACCAACTCTAATAGCTCATTTACACGCTTATTGATATCGGCTTTGCTAGGACGCTTGTTTTTTGGTAATAATGTCAAGCCAAAAGCGACGTTTTCGGCGATGTTTTTATGGCGAAACAACGCATAGTGCTGAAACATAAAGCCGATATGGCGCTTTTGTACCGGGGTATTGGTCACATCCAAGTCATCAAATAATATCTGCCCAGAATCTGCGTATTCAAGACCTGCGATGATACGCAGCAAGGTGGTCTTACCGCAGCCTGAGGGCCCAAGCAAAGTGGTTAGTTTGCCAGTTGGTACGGTGATATTGATATTGTCTAAGGCGGTAAAACTGCCAAATTTTTTATTAACGTTGCGAATCTCAATACTCATAATCGTGTCTCTTATTCACTTTTGCTCATCGTGGCAGCGTCTATGCTGGCGACAGCGTTGTGGTAATCAATCTTTCGTATAGGCCGTCAGTTGTTTACACATTTCTCGAGCTCTTAGCTGCCTGCGCCGCCGTTTTATAGGTGTCGGCCGCATTGGTAGCATTGGCGCTCACTGGTAGCTCAGGCGCAGCCGCGAGACGTGCCGATTTGGCAAATTTGCGCGCTTGCATCTTGGTCATGACCTGCTGAATCAGTAGTGTCACCAGCGCCAGTGCCGCAAGCAGACTTGATAAGGCAAAAGCGGCGGTAAAATTATAATCGTTATAAGCAATCTCGACCAGCAGCGGCATGGTATTGGTCTCACCGCGAATATGACCGGACACTACGCTGACTGCACCAAACTCGCCCATCGCTCGGGCATTGGTCAAAATCAAACCATAAAGCAGCGCCCATTTGATATTGGGCAAGGTGACATGCCAAAAAGTCTGCCAACCACTCGCACCCAATGTCAGCGCCGCTTGCTCCTCACTGTCGCCTTGCGTCTGCATCAGCGGTATCAGCTCACGTGCCACAAATGGGAAGGTGACAAACAATGTCGCCAATACAATGCCTGGTACCGCATATATCACCTGAAAACCCATACTCTCAAGCCAGCCGCCCACAGTAGAGTTGAGACCAAATAACAACACAAACATGAGGCCTGCGACCACAGGTGATACCGAAAATGGCAAATCAAGCAAGGTGGTGACCAGCTGCTTACCTTTAAACTGATAACGTGTCACCAGCCAAGCAATCGCAATACCCATCACCATATTGATCGGTAACACGATGCCGGCAGTGATCAAGGTCAGCTTAATCGCTTGTAAGGCCTCAGGATCGACCAAGGAAGCAACATACAGCTGCCAGCCGTTTTTAAAGGCTTCATAAAACACCGCAAGTAGCGGCACGACCAGCATCACCACCATAAACAGCACAGCAATGGTAATAAAAGTGCGACGTATCCACGGCGTGTCTTTGGTCGCAGGATTGCTTTGGTAATCATAGCTATTGGATATCTGCATATCAGCGAGCTCCTACGCGGCGAGACAGTTTCCACTGTACGATATTGATGGTCAATAAGATGGTAAATGAAATCAGCAACATAAATAGTGCCACGGCTGATGCGCCCCCAACATCGAACTGCTCGAGCTTACTGATGATAATCAGCGGCAAAATCTCAGTTTCCATCGGGATGTTGCCGGCGATAAAGATCACCGAGCCATACTCACCTGTCGCACGGGCAAACATCATCCCAGCGCCCATCAGTAAGGCTGGCATCATCTCAGGCAAGATCACTTTGCAAAACGTGGTCAAGCGATTGGCACCCAGTACCGCCGCTGCCTCTTCAAACTCAACCGACAGCTCAGCGAGTACCGGCTGCACCGCCCGCACGATAAATGGAAAGCTGACCACCACCAAAGCCAGCCAAATACCTAAAGGTGTAAAGGCCACTTGAATATCAAACTTGGCAAACCATTGACCTATTAGGCCGTTGGGCGCGTACAGGGTAGCAAGCGAGATACCCGTCACCGCCGTCGGCAGCGCAAACGGCAGATCCACCAAGGCATTGATTAAGGATTTGCCCCAAAACTCATAACGCACTAGCACCCAAGCGACCAAGGTACCAAACACCATATTGGTCAGCATCGCTGCAAACGCCATCCATAAGCTCAGCTTAATCGCAGCCGTCACCTGTGGTTGGCTGATGGCCTGCCAAAATCCCGTCCAGCCCATTTGCGTCGTGGTATAGGCCATCATGGCAAACGGCAGTACCACCAGTAGCGATAAGCTAAAAACCGTGATACCCATGCTCAGCCCAAACCCTGGCAGCACGTTGCGCTGACGCATACGGGTCAGCCAGCCTTTTTTGGCAGGGGCTTTGTGGGCGGATGAAGCGGTTGCACTCATAGTGATGTCCTATTGCCTAACGAATGGTACGTAACAAAATATTGAGCAATCTACTTAATAATAATTATGCTGGGTCAGCTGAGCTTACGGTATAAAGGACATGGTGTAGATGACCATGTCCTTTTTTTGTTTACCACGGCTTCTCTTGCACTAGAGTATCGCTCTAGGTGCTGCGCTGCCTATTGTTTACTGCAGTGCTTACTGTTTACTGCGGTGCGTTGATCGCTAATTGATCAAAGACGCCATTGTCACTAAAGTAAGTGCCCATGATCTCATCCCATGAACCAAAAACATCATTTGGACGGAAAGTCTCAACCGGTGGCAGTTTGTCACTGTTTTTATCGAGTACGCTTTGTACGCTCGGACGCAAGTATAGATCAGCAGCCAATTGCTGGGCCGGCTCGCTCCACAAATAGTCCAAGTAGGCTTTTGCTGCATCAGTGGTGCCTTTTTTGTCCGTGACGGCTTTTACAATGGCCACAGGGCTTTCTGACTTGATCGAGTATTTTGGATAGACGATGTCCACTTGACCGGCACCAAAATCAGTCGCCGCCAAGTTGGCTTCGTTTTCAAAGGTCACTAATACATCGCCAATACCGCGCTGCACAAAGGTTGTGGTTGCTGCACGGCCACCGTTTTCGTAGACTTTGACGTTTTTGAGCATCTCTTTTACGTAGTTTTTGGCTGGCGCCTCTTCGTTATTAAACGCATGCAGACCATAACCATAAGCGCCTAAGAAGGCATAACGACCATTGCCCGTGACTTTTGGATTGGCCATAACGATCTCAAGACCGTCTTGAGTCAAATCTTCCCAGTCACTGATGCCTTTTGGATTGTCTTTACGCACCAAAAACACGATGGTGCTGGTAAAAGGCACGGCATTATCAGGGAATTTGCTCTCCCAGTCTGACTCAACCAAACCCTCTTTTTCTAGTAGCTCGATATCAGAGCCTTGGTTCATAGTGGCAACGTCGGCTTGTAGGCCATTGGCCACTGACAAGGCTTGCTTACTTGAGCCGCCGTGCGATTGCTTGATTAAGATATTGCTGTTAGGATTCTCGCTTTTATAGTGCTCAACGAATAATGGGTTGTAGTCTTTATAAAAATCACGTGCCACATCATAAGAGACGTTTAGCAGTTCGATGTTTTGTCCTTCTGCAGCCGCCGTATCATCAGCGTTTGCGGTGGTGTCGACTGCATCATTATTGCTGCAGCCAGCCAGACCTAAGCTCAAGGCTATGCCTGCAATGCTGAGAGCGCTACGAGTTTTACTTTTTTGTTGATATGGGGCGGCGTATGTCATACTTTCCTCAAAGATGCTGTTAGGTAATGCAAGTATGCTAACAGCGCCATCTTATTATGTTTAATGATGAATATGCGTATGTTATTGCCAAAAGTGAATAACAAGTAGACAAAACCAATTATATCAATAAGTTGTTTAAATACCCTGCATGTATAACTGGCTGTTTGCTAGTCGATGAATTCCCTGCTGGCAAGCGCCTGATATGTATTGCACGCGCGTCACTTGCCAGTGAGGACACAAGCCCTGATACAAACCAAAACTCAATGACTAAATAGCCAAATAACTACTTAGTACGTGCCAGCTGATCGAAACGACCACCGTCTACAAAGAAAGTATCCATAATCTCTGCCCATGGACCAAAGACGGCGACAGGCTCAAACGTTTCAATATCAGGCAATGTGTCCTTATGAGCGGCAAGGACTTGCTCATCACTTGGGCGCATGTACATCTCTGCCATCAGCTCTTGGGCAGGCTTGTCCCACAAGCCTTTTAGATAGGCATTTGCGGCTTTGGTTTTGCCTGCTGTGTCAGTTACAGCAGTGACGACTGCTACTGGATTAGCAATCTCAATCGAGTAGCTTGGATAGACAATATCGACCTGACCCATGGCAAATTGCTGAGCGACCAAATTGGCCTCATTTTCGGTAGTGATGAGTACATCGCCTAGGCCGCGCTGGGTAAAACTGGTCGTCGCAGCACGTGCGCCATTGTCATAGGTGACGACGTTTGCCAGTAGTTTTTTGATAAAAACATCGGTTTTGGCAGGGCTTTGCACCTTTTCTTTAAAATGATGTAAGCCGTAGCCATAAGCGCCCAAAAAGGCATATCGCGCCGTGCCACTGGTCTTGGGATTTGGCAATACTACGGCAATATCGTTACGCGCCAAATCTGCCCAATCTTTGATACCTTTTGGGTTGCCCGCACGAACCAGAAGCACCATGGTACTGGTATAAGGCACGGCATTATTTGGTAGTGCTTGCTGCCAGTCAGAGGCGACCAGACCTTTTTCCACCAACAGATTCATATCGCTCTCTTGGTTAAAGGTCACCACATCTGCTTGCAAACCATTGGCAACAGAGAGCGCCTGCTTACTAGAGCCGCCATGCGACTGATTGATATTCACCTTGATACTTGGGTGTTTTTGCTGATAATTTGCATTAAACAACGGGTTGTAGTCTTTATAAAAGTCGCGTGAGACATCATAAGACACATTTAATAAATCAATACTTTTTGCCTCGTTTGCGGCGTCATTTTGGTTGGCTTCGGTAAGGTTGCAGCCTGTGGTCAGTACCGCCGCTGCAAGCACACTACCAAGACCAAAACTGCTGGCAAAATTAATAGTAAAACTAAAGCGATTGGTGAGCACTGTGCCGATGCCTTTAGGTTGAATGAGGAAAGTATCACGCGCATTGATGTGCTTGGGAGGTATCTTTTGACCGCTCTTTTTATTTGGCTGCATATTTGCTCTCGATAGGAACGTTGTTCTCTAATAATAGGGATAAAAACCTTGCGTTTCGAAATTCGGTTCTATGGATAATGAGCAATATGCTAACAGCCTGTGAGACAATTGCTTAGTGACAAATACGCTTATCGAGTGATTAACTTGGCATAAGTAATTTTATTAGTTATTCTAAAGTGCTTGTCTTTCCTCGGTATTTTTGTAGTTTTGTGATAAGCAGACACTTTTGAGTAAGTTACGGTATTGCTTAGGCTCTAGACGAGCCTCTATAGAGTCGATATTATCCCTTAGCTTGTTGTATATCAGGCGCTGCACTGATAAAACTTAGCCCATCCGCTTTCACTTATTTCCTGTTTACTAACCCCTTTAATAAAGGTAATGCAATGATCAAGTCTCCACCTCGTCATGCCCGTCAGTCACGCTTTTTTGTAGGTATTTTAACGACCTCTATCGCTTTATTGGCCTTAAGTGGCTGTAATAACGTAACGCCAAGCGTTAATAACCAAACGATTCAGCAACCAAACGCTGCTGTCACACCAGCGGTGCAGACGGTCGTTGGCGATTACGCCTCTGACGGTTATGCCAAGCGTGCCCAAGGCTATGATTGGGTGGGTGTGATGATAAGAGCTGACGGCGCAGACAATGGCGAGCAAATTGATATTAAGGTACGAGCGCGTGGTGATGTGAAAAAACCAACTTGTCACTTCGATGGTAAAGCGACATTAATGGGACAAGACGAGGCGCACGGTGTCATTTTTCAAACTAAGGTCAATGACAGTACCGCCTTTTTCCAGTTTAAAGATGGGATGTTGACCATTGATAGCCAAGATAAGTACGCGCTGAATTATTTTTGTTCGGGTGGCGCTTCACTCGTTGGCGACTATCAAAAGCTTGAGGGTGGTTTAGCGCTCAATTAATAGCTTTAATTGCCTATTTTAGATAATAAAATGAGATAAGAAAAAAGGTGCCAGATTTATATTCTGCCACCTTTTTTTATGAGTGATGTTTATCAAAAAATCAATTTTGCTCTATACCGCAGATGCACCAGTTAACTTGACTTCAGCACGTTGGTCTTTTGCGATACCGGCATAGTAATTACGCAAAATCTCTAGCACTTCTGGACGGCTAAAGTTCTCTGGTACTTCCATGTCTTCTGATAGCGCTTTACGCAGCTTGGTACCTGATACTTTAACGTGTTCAGACGCGTCATGCGGGCAAGTCTTGTCAGATGCCATCGCATTACAAGCATTACACCAGAACGTCCAGCCAATTTTTAGCGGCTGGGTGATGAGATCGTCTTTGCCAACCTGTTCAAAAATGGTTTGCGCATCAAACGCGCCATAGTAATCGCCTACACCAGCATGATCGCGACCAACGATCAGATGACTACAGCCATAGTTTTGGCGGAATAACGCATGTAATAAGGCTTCACGTGGACCAGCATAGCGCATATCTAATGGATAACCTGCTTGAATCACCGTGTCTTGTTTGAAGTAATTATCAATCAAGGTTTTGATGGCTTCTTGACGCACTTCTGCTGGAATGTCACCTGGTTTTAGTGCGCCGAGCAATGAATGAATCATCACGCCATCGCAGATCTCAATCGCGATTTTGGCCAGATATTCATGTGAGCGGTGCATCGGGTTACGCGTTTGGAAAGCCGCCACAGTCTTCCAGTTTTTCTCTTCAAAGATTTGACGTGTTTGCGCGGGCGTTTTATAGATACCAGGATAACGCGTTGGGAACTCGCCCTCGCTCAGTACTTCTACGCTACCTGCAATATTGACATCATCTTGATCCAATACTTGCTGGACGCCTGGATGCTCTGGATCTGTAGTGGTAAATACTTGCTGACACTCGTGTTCTTTATCAATGGTATAGGTCTCTTCTACTGTTAAGATGCCCATAACTTCGCCATCTTGTGCGACCAATGCGACTTTGTCGCCTTGACTCAAACTATCCGCCGTCGCTTTTGGTGCAGACAAGGTGATCGGAATGGGCCAAAACAAACCTTTATTATCCCCACTTTGCAAGCGCATGTTGTCAACCACACCTTGCCAATCAGCTTTATTCATAAAACCATTCAATGGTGTAAAGCCGCCAATACCGAACATGATCAGATCACCACGCTCGCGTGAGCTTAAGGTAATGGTTGGTAAGGTGCTGGCAAGCTCTAGTGCTTGCTCGCGTGCTTCGCCTTCTAACAACAGTGGTTTAAGCTCGGCACTGCCATGTGGCGGTACAAGTTTTGATGTCTGGTTAGGCGTAGTAGTAGATGTCATGTTTTTAACCTTATAGCAGCGAATAAATCGAATAGGCATAGGCTACCGAACTTTGATTATGAAAATTTATGCTGACTTTGGATATGGATATGTCTGAAAGGAATTTATGTTTATAGATAGAAGCTTATATGATGTGACCCTGAATTGTTTAAATTGCGATTTGTGGTATAGGCTACCATGTACGAGCACAGACATCAGATTGCTTCCATCGCTGCTTTTAAGACCAAAAACAAAATTGAGATTACGTCATGTATCAATATAATTACGCTGACCAAACCTTAGTAGAAGAGCGAGTCGCCCAGTTTCGTGACCAAACCGAGCGATTTTTGGCAGGTGAGCTGCCAGAAGAGCAGTATTTGCCATTACGGTTGCAAAACGGCTTGTATATCCAGCGTTATGCACCGATGCTGCGTATTGCCATTCCTTACGGCTTGCTTGCCAGCTATCAGCTACGCAAATTGGCTGAGATTACCCGTAAGTATGATAAAGGCTATGGGCACATGACTACCCGTACCAATATTCAGCTGAACTGGCCAAAACTAGAAGAAGTGCCAGACATTTTGGCTGAGCTTGCGACAGTACAGATGCATGCCATCCAAACCTCAGGCAACTGTATTCGTAACACCACAACCGATCCTTACGCGGGTATCCATAAGGAAGAAATCGCTGACCCACGCCCTTATTGTGAGATTATCCGTCAGTGGTCAACCTTTCATCCTGAGTTTGCCTTTTTACCGCGTAAATTTAAAATTGCAGTGATCGGTACCGAAGCGGATCGTGCGGCAACGCAAGTACATGATGTGGGTCTGCACGTCGTTACCAATGACGCAGGCGAGCTTGGCTTTGAAGTGATCGTTGGTGGTGGCTTAGGACGTACGCCTATTATTGGTAAAACGATTCGCAAGTTCTTACCGCGTGAGCATTTACTCAGCTATCTCGATGCCATTTTGCGCGTTTATAACCTGCACGGTCGCCGTGATAACAAGTACAAAGCCCGTATCAAGATTTTGGTCGACAGCTTAGGCGGCGATCAGTTTGCCAAACTGGTAGAAGCTGAGTGGGAGGCGCACACCAAAGACGGTCCGCTGACCTTGACGGATGACAATTTTGACACCGCTGCCAGTTACTTCAGTATGCCTGATTATCAGTCATTTGATGCGCTCGCAGTACAGTCTGAGCTACAACAACAACTAAACGCTGATAAAGACTTTGCCAACTGGTATAACCAGAATACTGTGGCACATAAGGTGGACGGTTACCGTGCGGTCGTGATTTCTTTAAAAGCCGGACTGGTGGACGGTCGTTATGTGCCATCAGGTGACTTGAGTGATGCGCAAATGGATGCGCTTGCCGATTTGTCTGATCGTTATAGCTTTGGTGAATTGCGCGGTACGTATCAGCAAAATCTGGTATTCGCTGATGTGCAAACCAATGAGCTTTATGAATTGTGGCAGCAGCTATCAGATTTGCATTTAGCACGCGCCAATATCAACACCCTAACCGACATGATTGTCTGCCCAGGTTGGGATTATTGCTCACTGGCCAATGCGACTACACATAATATCGCTGAGCAAATCGAAAAGCAGTTTGATGATTTAGATTACTTGTATGATCTTGGTGATATTCGCCTAAACATGTCAGGCTGCATGAATGCTTGCGCCCATCATCACACAGGTGATATCGGCATCTTGGGTGTGGACAAAAAAGGCGAGCACTGGTATCAGATTAGCCTTGGCGGTAACTCTAGTAATGACGCCAAATTGGGCAAAATCTTAGGAAAAGCGGTGCCAGCGGATGATGTGGCCAGCACCTTACAAACCATTTTAGATGTGTATCTCGATATACGCGGCACTAACGAACAAGATGTTGAGGGTTTTGGTGACGTGATTGACCGCGTTGGTATCGCCCCCTTTAAGGAGAAGGTCTATGGCTAATCATCATGTGTTCGATAGCCATGGCGCAGACATCAGTGGCGAAGATACTTGGCAAGCGCTAGCGACAGCGCAGCTGCCTGACGGTATCGCGTTATCAAACCTGACCTTGCTTGAGCTGTTACACAAACAAGAAAAAGTTGATGTACTTGTCCCATTAGCAGATTTATTAAATGCTGATGGAAAACTGGCAAACGGTTTGCTAGAGCAAGTATTGGATATCCTCAAGCAGCACAGCAGCCGATTGGGTGTGTGGATCACATCCAACACCGATGCTGATGATCTGCCTGATGTAAAAGAATTTTTATTGACGCAAGATTTGATCGTCATTCATGTCCCAAGTTTTGTGGACGGTCGCGGTTTTAGTTTTGCACAGACCCTGCGTCAGCTCGGTTATGAAGGCGATATTCGTATGGCAGGCGCGTTTGGTCGTGATCAAATCGCTTATTTGCTGCGCGCTGGTGCTACTAGCTTTGTACTCAATGAGCATGATACTAAATCTGATATTAGCCAAGCCTTCACTGCCCTAGCCAGTAGCTATGATGGTCGAGACGCTTCAGCATTACCGATGTTCTCAAAAACCTAAACGCGATATTAAAGAACCATTTTTATATTAACAATTATTAAGGAATGTATTATGAGCCAATTACACCCAAACCTAGATATCGACCAAGCAAACCAAGATTTGCAAGGTAAATCACCAGAAGAGATTGTAGCGTGGGCGCTGACGCAAGCCAAAAACCCAATCATCACCACCAACTTCCGTCCTTATGAGTCAGCGATCTTGCATTTGGTTGCCAAGCAGCGCCCTGACATCACGGTATTGTGGGTAGATTCAGGCTATAACACCGATGCGACCTATCAATTTGCCAACAAATTGATTCGTGATCTTGATCTCAACGTTGTGACTTATATCCCAAAACAAACCGCTGCATACCGTGATTCAACCATGAATGGTATCCCAGGCATTGACAACCCGCAACATGGCGAGTTCACTGAACAAGTGAAACTTGAGCCATTCCGCCGCGCCCTTGCTGAGCTAAAGCCTGACGTATGGTTTAACGCGATTCGTAAAGACCAAACAGAATTCCGCCAAGGTCTTGATGTACTTAGCTTATCAAAAGACGGCGTGCTAAAAGTAGCACCATTATTTGAAAAAACCGATGCAGATTTGGATGTGTACTTAGATGAGCACAACTTGCCAAACGAGCATGACTACTTTGATCCAACTAAGGTAGAAGAAAGCCGTGAGTGCGGTCTGCATACGCAGTTGTAATCAAGCGTTACCGTCATTCATCGTTTAAAAAGCTCTGTTTAAAAGGCTCTTTTACTCTTGTAAGAGAGCCTTTTTGTCGCAAGCGCTCTTATCACTATTCCCTTCTCTATTCTACATTCCATCAAAAACTATAATAAATATGACGAAAACGACTATGCTAATGCCAATTCACTGCATGAGACGTAGCGCCTGATACCTCATAATGGAAGCATATTTTACGACATTGAATACATAATTGGTGATGCTATGAACACCTTTCCATTATTTTTTAAACTAGAAAATCGCAAGGTACTGATCGTGGGCGGTGGCGATGTGGCGCTGCGTAAGGCAGATTTGCTTAGCCGTGCTGGGGCTGCTATTACCATTCTAGCGCCAGATATCAGCACTGAGATACAAGCCTTGCTCTCAGACGATAAGCACGAGCTGATTTATAAAAATTATAATAAATCCTATATGACAGGTGCACGAGTCATCATTGCGGCGACTGATGATGAGACGCTTAATCATCAAATTCACGCTGATGCCACCGCGCTCAACATCCCCGTCAATGTGGTTGATACCCCGCATTTATGTGACTTTATATTCCCCGCTATCGTCGATCGTAATCCCATTATCATTGGCATCTCATCGAATGGCAAAGCGCCGGTGCTGGCACGTCTACTACGTGCACGTCTTGAAACCCTCATTCCGCAAGGTTATGGCAAGCTGGCCAAGCTGGCTGGTGAGTTTCGTAGCGAGGTAAAACGTAAAATACCAACCCTGACAGGCCGTCGGCAGTTTTGGGAGCGTGCCTTTGAAGGTCAAGTCAGTCAGCTAATGTTTGCCGGTAATGAGCGTGAGGCCAGTGCCCAGCTAAAAGCAGATCTAGACAGCACAGTAGCTGCTCTTGAAAATAGCGCTAATCATAGTGTTGACCCTGATGCCCATAACCCTACTAATAGTCCTGCTACGACGACTAGCCAGCATTCACAGAGCCACAGTACAGAATCACTATCAGTCTCTGCGCCTGTAGCAATAGATAAGTTAACAACTACTCAACATAACAATATTAATCAGGCTCAAGCAGCTGTCGGTGAAGTCTATATCGTCGGTGCAGGACCTGGTGATCCAGAGCTTTTGACATTTAAGGCGCTACGTCTGATGCAGCAAGCAGATATCGTCTACTATGATGCCCTAGTTTCTCCGCAAGTATTAGACTTATGCCGCCGCGATGCCGATAAAGTGTTTGTCGGTAAAAAACGCAGTAACCATGCGGTCGCGCAATTAGGCATCAACGAGCTGCTCATCAATAGCGCCAAACAAGGCCGCCGTGTGGTACGTCTAAAAGGTGGCGATCCCTTTATCTTTGGGCGTGGCGGCGAAGAGATTGAAAGCTTGCGGGCGCATGAGGTTCCTTATCAAGTGGTACCAGGTATCACCGCTGCCAATGCCGCTGCCAGCTATGCTGGTATCCCCCTTACCCACCGTGATCATTCGCAGTCGGTGCGTTTTGTCACTGGGTTTTTAAAGGCGGGTGCGCCCAATGAGAAGTTTGAAAACTTACTTGATACCAATGAAACCGTGGTGTTTTATATGGGTCTGCATTCGCTGGCACGTTTGACGACAGGTTTGATAAACGCTGGCCGCTCGCCTGAGACGCCGATTGCCATCGTCTCCAATGCCAGCATGCCCAATCAGCAAGTATTAACTGGCACACTTGAGAGTATCGTGGCGCTGCAAGAACAAAACCAGCTGCCCACGCCCGCCTTGCTTATCATGGGAGATGTGGTGGCGATGCATGATGATTTGGCGTGGTACAACAAACACAATAAAGATGCCGGCGATACAGAGACTAACTGGTTACGTGCAGGAACAGCTATCACGGACCAAGATGCAAAAAAGCCGATAGACCAGCAAGCCCATGCGCTCTCTATGATCGCTAATTTGGCAGCGCAGCAAGAAGAAGGTTTGGAGCAATTGGTGATTGGATAATGTTTGCTTGATTTCGAAAGGACTATAATATAGCCCTGTCAATATGTTATTGGCAGGGCTTTTTATGCGCTTGCAACACAGCAAAGCCTAGCAATTCTTGCTAGAATGACAGCTTGCTTATAAACACCCTTCCGCTCAATGACATCCCCACTTGCCGATACCACGTTTGCGCCGCGCCTATGAAAAATTTAAAACCTTTAACTGTCTTACATACCTCCGATTGGCACTTAGGGCGCAGGCTTTATGGTCGTCTGCGTTATGGAGAGTTTGAGGCATTTTTGCAGTGGCTAAAAGACACCATTAGCGCACAGCAAGTAGATATATTGATTGTCGCAGGTGACATCTTTGATACCATGACACCGAGCAACCGAGCGCAGGCTCTGTATTATGAGTTTTTGGGGCGAGTCTCACGCTCCTGTTGCCAGCATATCGTCATCGTCGCAGGCAATCATGACTCTCCGACATTTTTGGACGCACCAAGTCATGTGCTTAAGTTTCTAAACGTCCATGTCATTGGCACCGCTTGCGAGGACTTAAACGATGAGGTCTTGGTATTAGATGACACAGACGGCGCGCCGCATTGCATTATCGCCGCTGTACCCTACCTGCGCGACCGTGATGTAAGTAGCAGTAGCGCTGGCGAGTCTGCGGATAGCAAAGACGCCAATGTTATCAAAGGTATTCGCGCCCACTATGATGAAGTAGCAGCGATTGCTAGAGAACAGCAGGCCAAATTAATAAAAGCTCATCAACGGCATATCCCTATCATTGCCACAGGTCATCTATTCGCCGCTGGTGGCAAAACAACCGATGATGACGGCGTACGTGAGCTTTATGTCGGTTCGCTTGGTAAGGTGTCTGCTGACATGTTTGACGATGGTTTTGATTATGTCGCCCTTGGGCATTTGCATGTCCCGCAGCGGGTCGGCGGTCGTGAGACCATTCGCTATTCAGGCTCGCCGATTGCCATGGGTTTTGGTGAGGCGCGCCAGCAAAAACAAGTGTTGCTCATACAGTTTGGCGCAGTAAAAAACGAGTTTAGTGATAAAAAACCAATGTCAAACCATACCGCTGCTCGTAACATTGCAAGCAATGTGTCTCAGATCACCCGTACAGTTGCCACAATTGAAACATCGGTAGAAAAAGCGGCTAAAAAAGTAGCCAATCAGACGAGTGGTTTTATGGATGATTTGTTTGGCTTTGATGATTCAGTAGACAATGAGGGCCGCGACAAAAGTAATGTAGACGAACACCATGTAAAGCAAGAAAGCAAGGTTGATGACCTCAATTCAAATGATGTTGACTCAAAAATGACCTCTCCACCGCAGCGACTACATTTTGACAAATCATGTCAGATGCAGATCGCTTCCTTGCCTATTCCCACGTTTCAAAAACTGGCACAAGTCTCAGGTGATCTACAGTCTATCCAACAGACAATTGATAGCACTGCTCAGTCTTTAGATGACACGGAGTCTGTTTGGCTCGAAGTGATTTACACAGGTGACGAGCTGGTCAGCGAGTTACGTGAGCATATCCAGGCGATGGTAGATGGCTTGCGGTGTGAGGTACTAAAAATAAAAAATACCCGCACTTATAATAAAGTGCTAAACCAGCAGCAAACCTCTGAGACACTACAAGACTTGGATGAGATGGAAGTGTTTGAGCGCTGTCTGCTTCTGAACAAGGTCGCAGATGAACAAAAAAACGCCCTGCGAGAAGCCTATCAGCAAATCATATATAACTTGCGTCATGAAGACACTCAGGCGGAATAACAGCCGCTCATGTCAACTACTTTGATAACCACTCTATAGACCTATCTAAAAATAAGACCTGCTCATGCGACTGATTGAACTGCGACTAAAAAACCTCAATTCCCTAAAAGGCGAATGGCACATTGACTTTAATGATCCTGCTTTTTTGAATGAAGGCATCTTTGCTATTACTGGGCAAACAGGCGCTGGCAAGACCACCATCTTAGATGCGATTTGTTTAGCACTCTATAGCCAAACACCACGATTGGGCGATATTACCGGCTCAACCAACGAGATCATGACCCAAGGTACGGGTGAATGCTCAGCAGAAGTCATCATCGAGATCGACTCTACACGTTATCAATGCTACTGGTACCAGCACCGCGCGCATAAAAAAGCCAAGGGTAACTTATTACCGATTAGACATGAGATCAGTGAGGTTAAAACTGGCAAGATTTTAGAAGAAAAAAAGTCCAAGACATCCGCCTATATCCAAGACCTTATCGGTATGGATTTTAATCAGTTCACCCGCTCCATCATGCTGGCTCAAGGCAGTTTTGCCGCATTTTTGAAGTCGGATATTGGTGATAGAGCAGCTATACTGGAAAAAATCACCGGCACTGCCATCTATGCCAAAATATCGCTCAATGTCCATGAAAGACACCGTACTGAAAAAGAAGCGCTTGGCAAACTACAGGCAGGCGTGGACAGTCTATCTTTACTGAGTCCTGAGGATGAAAAACGACTGGCAGCAGAGCTTGAGACGCTTAATCAGCAACAAAGTAAGCAGCGCCAACGCTTTAAAACCGTAAGTGAGCAGCTGCAGTGGCTGGAGCAGGTTGAGCAGCTACAGCAGAGCCTTGCGAGTTATCAAAAAGATTTTTCCGCAGCACAGCATGCACAGATAGAATTTACTCCAGAGGCCAAGCGCTTGGAGCTGGCCAGTAAAGCTTTAGAGATTGACAGCCAGTTTCATAAGCTTGGCTATAGCCGAGAGACGGTCAATCGGCTTAGCAGTGAACAACATCAATTACTCAGTAATATTCCATCTCAGCAAGCAGTGCTTGCACAAGTTACGACCCGTTTAAACGATATCACTACCATTGAAAAACAAGCAACAGATAATCTGCAAACTACTCTGCCTGTTATTTCAAAAACACGCGAATTGGATGCTGAGATAAAACAGCAACTTCATTCTTTGGCAAACGACAAGCAACGTAAAGACGACTTAGTCAATAATACGAAACGATTACATCAAGAAATAGCCAGACACAGCCAAACAGAGCAAGAGACGAAGACTCAGCTTGGCAGTCTAGAAAAGTATTTTGATGATTATAAAGAGCTAAACGACCTCGATACAGACATGGCGACCTTTGATAGCAGCTGTGGCCGATTAAAGACGCTGCTAACAGATAATGTCGGCTTGACTACGGATAAACTTGCGTATGACCATCGAGCCGGCCAGCTACAAGCTGAGTTCGATAAGCTGTCTAAGCAACAAGATTCAGATCGTTTATTAATAACCAAGCAACGCGAGCAACTTGCCAGCGTACAACAGCAGCAAGCGGCACTTATCGAAAAACAATCGCTTGCAAGTATGCGTCATGAGCAAGAGCAAGTCGACCAAATCAACACTCAGATTGCACAAGCCAGCTATAAGTTACAGCAGCTGTCCGATCTTGCTCACCAAATCGAAAATACCAAACGTTCACTACCGACGCTCAATGAAGAGTTAACGGTCTTAGAAGGACTCATTGCTGATCATCGATCAGACACTCAAGATGCCAAACTCAAGCGGCAAGAGAAGCAAGAGCATCTGAATCTACTACAAAAGGTCGCTAAGCTTGAAGACTACATAGCAGAGCTTGAAAATGGATCGCCCTGCCCGCTTTGCGGCGCCACTGAGCATCCTTATGGTAAGCATCATCCATTATTAGACCGCAGTCACCAGGATACCAGCCAACACCAACCCTCTAAGACGCAACAAACACAGCAGCAAATAGCGGAACTAGAGACCGTCATTGATAACCTTGAACAAGCTTTATCAAAACACAATATCGAATATGCCACCAAAAAACAGACGCTGAATAACCAGCAGCAACAACTGGGGCCACTACAGCAGCAAGCCGAAACCTTACATAGTGATGTTGAGGCTTACCTTTCCTCGCTATTTGAGGCTAAAAACAATCACTCTGAAGCAATCGCAGCAATTATCGACCCACTTACGCAGATAAACGATAACATTGATGCGGCTACTGCGAACCTAGAGCCTAGCTTATCCTTATTAGATACCGCCAAACACGATCTAACTGAACATAAACAGTCTCTTAAAACCATAGTAATCGAATATGACAATTTAACTGAAACTGCTGCACAGCTCAGTACTGCGATTGAAGTCGATGAAAAGCAGCTACAGGCAGTGAGTCTCAACATCAGTAACCTCACGACTGACATTAAGCTTAACTCACAAAAAATTGTTGGGATAAAAGATAAGATCACTGCTAATTTCTCAGAATTAACGCCTATGCTGAGCACCATTTCAGCCGTGGTAAATAAGTATCCCATGGACCAACATAAAGCATACTTAACCACAGCGCTCAATACGGCAGACTTATCTGACGCACTTACGCAGTTGGGTCATAGTTTTGATAAGCAAACCGTAATAGACAGCGCAGAATGTGACCATCATATTGAAAAACTGCGGCAACAGCGCAGCGCTTTAAGTCAGTTAAAACAACAATTTAATGAGAAAAAAAACAGCCAACAGCAGCTGACCAACACCTTAAGTAGCCTGACTGCGCAGATTGAAACCAAGCAAGCACAGCTGCACAGTTATGAAACAACGCTCAACGAGCTAGAGCGCTTAATTGCTCATAAGGTCAAGACTATTGAACAATCAAAACAAGATAGAACAGAGATTTTTGCAGATAAAGATACAGATGATGAAGAAAATAAATTACGCAATGCTGTCGATGCTGCTAAAGATAAGCAAAGAGTAGCGCAAAGGCAGCTAGATACCGTACAACAGGCATTAGAACAATTAAAGAGTAGAGAGGAGCAGCTAGCAACAGAGCTACAGTCGGCGACGACCACGCTGAACACTCAGCAAAGTATCTTTACAGACTTACTCACAGCGTCCGATTTTGTCGATGAAGCCGCTTTTGTCAAAGCCCGCTTGCCCAAAGAGGAGCGTGACGCCCTACATAGACGTAAAGTAGCGATTGATACTGCGCTGCATCAAGCTCAGCTGCAGCTGGACAGTACGCAGCAAGCACTGACGCAAAGTCTTGCTGCGCCTATGACGAATGCAAGCCAAGAGCTCCTTGCTGACCAATATCAGCAGATACAAACAGACATCGACGAGTTAAACCAAAAAATTGGTGCCATTGATCAAAAGCTTAAAGACAACGAGCAGCAAAAAAATACACAAGTGGCGCAGCTGATCGCTATTGATGAGCAAAGACAGAAGCTACAAGTATGGCAGCAGCTGCATATGTTAATTGGCTCGGCTGATGGCAAAAAGTATCGTACCTTTGCCCAAGGCCTAACGTTTGAAGTCATGATTGGCCATGCCAATACGCAATTGCAAAAAATGAGTGACCGTTATTTGCTGATTCACGATGACAGCAACCCACTTGAGCTGAATGTCATTGACAACTATCAAGGCGGTGAGGTTCGTAGCACCAAAAACCTCTCCGGCGGCGAAGGCTTTATCATCAGCCTAGCACTGGCACTTGGGCTGTCGCAAATGGCCAGTCATAATATCCGTGTCGATTCGTTATTTTTGGATGAAGGTTTTGGTACGCTTGATGAAGACTCACTTGATATCGCACTCGACACTTTAACCAATTTGCAGCAAGAAGGTAAATTGATCGGAATCATCTCCCACGTACAAGCCCTAAAAGATCGTATCTTGACGCAAATCAAGGTCGAAAAACTCTCAGGCGGCTTTAGCCAAATCAGCGGACAAGGCTGTCGCCGAGTTGTAAAAACAACCGCCGAAAAAGACTCATAGGCTACTCTATATGTATAAGCAGGCAGGTAAGATTGGGTTTGAGAGTAATAACGCTGATCATTGATCTTGTCATTGATCTTGAGTGAACTCAACTAAGTTCAACCAATAAAAAGCCACCGCTGATAATCAGCGGTGGCTTTTAAAAGAATGCTAAAAGATAGCAGCAACTGCTGTGTCCATCCTTTACCAAATTGCCTATTTTGTCACCAAACTACTCAACTCGCTCATTAGCACGGACAATGTCGATAAACCAATCTCACCATCGATGGCGTCAAGCTTATCCATTTCAGCCTCAGTCGCTGCCAATTGGTCTGTATGACGCGAGCGCCATTCACTAAAGGCTTGCTTGGCATCTGGTTTTGAGAGTATCGCGTCCATCAGCATACGCAAGCTGCGTGACAGCTCATTGACTAACGCATGACGCGCGCGGCGATCCCAATAGTCTTGCTGTGGTAAGGTGGCGATATTATCCATCATCCAATCGAGCTGCAAGACATGATACGCCTCAAAGTACAATGTGGCGATTTCATCGACAGGGCGATCATATTGCTCAGCGAGCAATGCTGCATCTAGCGCATCCACGTGATATGGCAACATCGCAAACATCGTCGCATCATTTTCGGCCAAATCTTCTTGCATCAAGCTTGTGGCATCTTCTTGCAAATACTCGGCAAATTGCTGCTCAATAAACCCGCCAGATTTGGTCAGTTTTTCCACACTGTCGCTAAAGCGGCCAATCATATCAGCGACTTGTAAGTCCTGACCAAAGGCATTGATAAACCAGACCACGCCATGCTCTAGTGCATCACGCAGACGCAGCTCTAGATTTAATAGCAACGTGGCGTCCACTTGATTGTCTAACACTTCAAGCGTTTTCCATGCTTTGGAGATATTAAAGACATCACGGCTGATGGCGTAACCGCGCACGATGGTTGCCAGTGACTGCCCCGTCTCTTCATACAGGCGGAACAGCGCCTCGATACCCAACCGGTTGACCACACTATTGGTCAGGTAGGTGCTGATGATCTCACGGTGCAAGCGGTGCTGGGTCATCTCATCAAAGAAACGCGTCGCCAGCTCATCAGGGAAGTATTTGCGTAGCTCATTGATAAAATAGGGCTCATCTGGCAAATCAGACAATAGCAAGTTGTCATATACCCACATTTTTCCATACGCTAAGACGACTGCCAGCTCAGGATTGGTAAGGCCTACCCCAGCTTTTTGGCGTTTAACAATCTCTTCATCCGATGGTAAATACTCAATAGCGCGGTCCAAACGACCTTCGCCCTCTAGCATTTGAATAAACCGCTGATGATCACTTAAGTTGGCGGCTGCACGGATATGACTGAGCTCAATCGCCTGTGGCTGTAGGTAGTTTTGGCGCAGTACCAGCTCGGCCACGGTATCCGTCATGGACTCTAGCAGCTCATTACGCTGCTTTAAGGTCATATCACCTTGCTCAACGACTTTGCCAAGCAATATTTTGATATTGACTTCATGGTCTGAGCAGTTGACCCCGCCTGAGTTGTCGATCGCATCGGTGTAGATGCGTCCGCCCGTCTGTGCGTACTCGATACGCCCTTGCTGGGTAAAGCCTAAGTTGCCGCCCTCACCGACCACCGCCGTGCGCAGCTCACCACCATTGACCCGAACAGCATCATTGGCGCGGTCGCCGACATCGGCGTGCGTCTCGTTTTCACTTTTGACATAGGTACCGATACCGCCGTTCCAGATTAGATCGACAGGTGACTTTAGTAATACGCTGATCAGCTCATTGGGCGCCAAGCTATCTTCGCTGATATCAAACAGCGCTTTCATCTCAGCACTGATAGGGATGCTCTTATCGGTACGCGAAAACACGCCGCCACCTTGGCTAATAAGCGATTTGTCATAATCATCCCACGTCGAGCGCGGCATCTCAAACAAGCGCTCACGCTCTGCAAACGACGTCGCAGTGTCTGGGTTGGGGTCGATAAAGATATGCAAATGGTTAAAGGCGGCGACCAGCTTGGTATGAGTGGATCTGAGCATGCCGTTACCGAATACATCACCGCTCATATCACCGATACCGACCACAGTAAAGTCATCGCGGTTTTGGATATCCATGCCGCGCATACGGAAGTGACGCTTGACCGACTCCCAGCCGCCGCGGGCGGTGATACCCATGGCTTTGTGATCATACCCAACCGAGCCACCAGAGGCAAAGGCATCATCGAGCCAAAAGTTATACTCGCTTGCTATGCTGTTTGCAATATCAGAAAAACTTGCTGTGCCTTTGTCAGCAGCGACGACCAAGTACGGATCATCTTCGTCATGACGCACGGTGTTGGCTGGCGGGACGATCTGTCCATCGACGATATTGTCGGTGACATCAAGCATACCGCGCAGGAATGTCTGATAGCAGGCAATCCCTTCTGCTTGGAAGGCATCGCGGCCATCAGCCATGGTTTTGGTTTTGACGATAAAACCACCTTTGGAGCCGACAGGAACGATCACCGCGTTTTTGACCATCTGCGCTTTGACCAAGCCGAGTACTTCGGTACGAAAATCTTCCATACGATCTGACCAGCGCAGACCGCCGCGTGCCACTTTACCGCCGCGCAGATGCACCGCTTCTACGCGCGGCGAATAGACAAATATTTCAAACATGGGCTTGGGTTTGGGCAGATTGGGGATATCAGCTGCCAAAAACTTAAACGACAAGCGATCTTTACGCTGACCCTCGCTATCGGTTTGATAAAAGTTGGTACGTACCATGGCTTTGATGAGATCCAAATACCAACGCAAAATACGGTCTTCATCGAGGCTATCGACATCCGCCAACGCTGATAAGATCTGCTCTTCGATTTCAGCGGTTTTTTTGGTACGATTCTCATCATCATGCTTGGGGTTCATGCGCGCATCAAACAGGCTACCGAGTGCCACACTGATATCACTGTTTTTGACCACCGTTTGCTGGATATAGGTACTAGAGAACGGCGCACGAGCTTGTACCATATAGCGTGATAAGGCGCGCAGCACCACCACATCAAAGGTATCTAGCTTGGTCGTGAGCACCAGCTCGTTAAACGAGTCACTCTCGACCAGCCCTGCCCAAATCTGCTTAAGGCTGTCCTCAAACTGACCGCGCACCACTTGCATATTGACTGCATCCACGTGTTCGAGCATTAGCTCGTACTCTTGCATCCAGATGGGCTGCTCTGGCAAGTCAAATTCATATGTCTGCGCCGATATCACCGACACCCCAAAGTTCTCAAGGATAGGCAGTACTTTTGATAAGATAACTGGCTGCTCGCGGCCGTAGAGCTTTAAGTGTAGCTGATTACTAGCGTCGCCTGTCGATTGGTATAGGTGCCAAATCATCGGCTGCTCATCACTCAAACCCGCCAAGCGTTTGATGTCCTCCACACCAGTGCGCGCATCAAAACGCTCTTGATACGCAGCTGGGATATGGCTCATAAAACGGCGGTTTAAGGCATTGGCCTGCTGCTCTCCGACATTATCTAGCAGCATTTTTTGGTAATTGTCGCTCCAAGATTGCATCAGCGCTGAGAGCTTGTCTTCAAGCGCGGCGGTATTGACCTCTTTTACTTGACCTGGCACGGTGCGCACATGGACGTGTACGCGGGCATGGGCCGATTCGTTGAATTCCGTGGTAAAGCCAGATGATGTGCCGCCATAAGCTTCTTTTAATACTTTTTGCACCTTGATACGCAGCTCAGTGTTGAACTTATCGCGCGGGATATAGACCAAACAGGAGACAAAGCGCTGATAATGATCGACGCGGCTAAATAAGCGTAGGCTTTTTTTGTCTTGTAGCTGACTGATGCCAGAGACGATAGGATAGAGCTCTTCTACGCTGGCTTGAAACAGATCATCGCGAGGCAAGGTGTTGATGACATGCATCATTTTGTGATGGGCGTGACCATCGCGCGGTAGATCCGCCATTGCCATGATTTTATTGGCTTTTTCGCGCAGTAGCGGTATTTGCTGCACAGTGAGCTGATAGGCTTGTGAGGTCAGTAGCCCAATAAAGCGATATTCACCGACCAGCTTGCCGCTGTCATCGAACTTATGAATACCCAAAAAATCCATATAAACAGGGCGATGTACAGGCGAGACTCGGCTTGATTTGGACAGCATCAAGACGCGCGGCTCGGTCAGTAGCTGCTTTAGGACGTTGGGCAGTTGGCTAAAGCTTTCTGATAGCTTGTCTTCCTCCGCGCCGCGCAGTAGCCCAAGGCCACTATTGCCGATCGCAAACAAATCTAAGTCCGCAGGCTTATCATGAGAATTGACGTTGTCCTTATTATCGACACTATCTACCTCGATAGCTTGCCCGCCCTCCAGACGATACTCGCGGTAGCCCAAAAAGATAAAATGATCGTCCAATATCCATTCTAAAAACGCCTGAATCTCTTGCTGAGAATAAAACACCTCCGGCAAGGGCTTGCAAGCCAGCTCATTTTTGACTTCCATCAATTGCGCACGCATTTGTTTCCAGTCGCCAACGACTGTATCGAGTGTGTCGATTTTATTTAGTAGCATTTGCTGGAGGGCGGCCAAGTCTTCACTGTCCTGATAGGCGATTTCGCAATGAATCATCGATAGGTGCGAGGTGGCGCTTTCATGCGCGTTATGAATGTGAGTGAGATTGCCCTCAGCGTCGCGCTCAACATTGATAATGATGTTGTACGTGCGATGAACATCGATACCTTCGGACTCTAGACTCATCAAAATCGTATCGACCAAAAACGGGCGATCATAGGCGACGATTTGAATGACGGTATGTGAGCTATGAAAATGCTGCTCTTCGGCCTTTGGGTTGAGCACCGACAATTGCGGCTTACTGCCATCATAAGCTTTGAGCAAAGTAAAGTGATGAAGTGCCATGCCAGCTAAGTCAGCATTGCTGATAGCCTTCGCCGTCTCTTGATGGAGCGGCTGATAATAGCTATGAATAAAGCGATCGAATGACGATTTATCCTTTTGTACATAACTGGTGGCGATATCGCTTATCTGGCTGATTCGCTCTTCGGCGATATTCAGAGAGTTTGGCATGTCCTTTGTCCTTTTTTATATATGTAGCATACTGATATTTATTTGAGTTTATTAATCTGTGCTATTTTGCTGTCCATAACGCTATCGTTTTTTATATCTGATTTGTGTGGATTTTCTCTTTTTGATGCATCTGTTAAAAAACATATAGCCGGTCAGACTTAACACCGTTAATCTATGGCAGTTTAACGCACCTCAGGCGTCAGCTAAAGCGTACAACATCATTTCATGAATCAGCGCGATGTCGATAACCTTTACTAATGAAACAGTCAGTGGTTTTGGACTCAGATGATGCAATATAGGCTGGCGGGCGGATACTCATGGCAATCGCTGCGCTTTTTTTGTTAGAATACGGCAGTATATTTAACAGTGCGTCAATGGTTCACATTTCTTGCTGAATACGGCGAATACTAAAGGCAATAATACTAAGGGCAAAATGTATGATGAATATTTTGGTGATTGGTTCAGGTGGCCGCGAGCATGCGCTGGCATGGCAATGTGCAAAAGACGACACTGTCAAAAATGTCTATGTCGCACCAGGTAATGCAGGTACTGCTCTAGAGCCCAAATGCCAAAATGTCATATTAAATGACACCGATGGCGAGCACAGCGGTGTGATTGAGTTTTGTCAAGCCAACGCCATCGATATGGTCATCGTTGGGCCTGAGGCACCGCTGGTCTCAGGCATCGTCGATGCTTGCCGCGATGCTGGTATCAAAGCGTGGGGGCCGACGGCATATTGCGCGCAGCTAGAAGGCTCAAAAACCTTTGCCAAAGAATTTATGGCGCAAAACAACATCCCAACTGCCGCCTATCAAGGCTTTACCGATGCCGCTGCTGCCAAAGCTTATATCGATGAGCAAGGCGCGCCGATTGTTATTAAAGCAGACGGTCTGGCCGCAGGCAAAGGCGTTATCGTAGCAGAGACGATCGAACAAGCCTACGAAGCCATCGATGATATGCTGGCAGGCAACAAGTTTGGCGATGCTGGCAGTCGCGTGGTCATTGAGCAGTTTTTGCAGGGCGAAGAAGCCAGCTTTATTTGTATGATTGATGGTGACAACATCTTGCCTATGGCGACTAGCCAAGATCACAAACGTGCCTATGAAGGTGACACAGGCCCTAACACTGGCGGCATGGGCGCATATTCTCCTGCCCCCGTCGTCACCCAAGCGGTGCATGATAAAGTGATGGCAAAAGTGATTCAGCCTGTGGTTGATGCCATGAAAGCTGCAGGTCATCCTTATACCGGATTTTTATATGCAGGTCTGATGATTGATAAATCAGGCGACCCTTATGTTATCGAGTTCAACTGCCGTTTTGGTGATCCAGAAACTCAGCCAATCTTGATGCGCCTGCAGTCATCAATGGTCGACTTGGTCGCGCAAGGGCTGGCAGGTCAGCTGCCGAGTGCTGCCAAATGGGACGCGCGCCCTGCCCTTGGTATTGTCATTGCCTCTAAAGGCTATCCTGAAAGCTCATCGAAAGGCGATGTCATTGCAGGCTTGCCAAAGCTTGATGCCGACAATGCCAACTCAGTCAAAGTATTCCATGCTGGCACCGCGTTTTCTGACGCAGAGGCGCAAGATCAAAACACCAATCATCAAAAAGAAGTCGTGACCAACGGTGGCCGCGTCCTATGCGTGACTGCCTTGGCAGATAGCATTTCGGACGCGCAACAAGCGGCGTTGGCAGTGACTGGTGCGATTAGTTTTGATGGGGCGCAGTATCGCCGTGATATTGGTCATCATGCTATCGCTCGCGAAAACAGCCGCTCATAAAATGGTGATAAATACGGGCCAACTTTAGCCTACCCCATTTACTGTTTTAGCTTATTATCGTAACTCTGATCAGATCTAGTGTCATGCTAGATCTGATTTTCTTTATGCTGCATCTGTGATGACTAGCTTCATGCACTGAGCTTACAAAGTAACTGCTATCAGAGCGCATCGCTTCATCAACCCAAGGCGGTTTCTATGATACAATTTTGTACCGACCATCGCATGTCCCTTGTATTGTAGGTTTTATGCCCGCAAATCAATAGCAACCGGATGAATGATTATATTTATGGCACACGATACGTCTAAACCCTCTAGTACCAAGCACTCTATCGATAACCTAAAAACCTCAGGGTTTGAGCGCCGGATGTCGATTGCCAAAACCTCCTTAAATATTGGGCGTCGTTGGGCGGGCAACAGCGTGTCTGGTATGTTTTTAAATAAAGAAGCCCGCACCGCACGCAACCAAGCCTTTATGGAGACACAAGCAAACTATCTTGCTACCGAGCTTGGCAAACTAAAAGGCTCCGTGGTCAAAATCGGTCAGATGCTCGCAATATATGGTGAGCACATACTGCCTCCCGAGATTACGCGTGCGCTGCAAACGCTCAATGATGATACCGCCACGCTATCATGGCCAACGATTGAGCAAACGCTTCATACATTGTTGGGCGATAAAATAAACGAGCTGACGATTGATCCGACCCCTATCGGTACAGCGTCTTTGGCTCAAGTACATCGTGCCACCGTTATTGCCACAGGTGAGCAAGTCGTGCTAAAAGTCCAGTATCCAGGCGTCGCGGATGCCATCAACTCAGACTTGGCTTTGTTTAAACAGTTATTAAAGGTTAGTAACATCGTGCCACAAACGCGAGCGCTTGATGCTTGGTTTGAGGAGATACGCGACCTACTCCATCATGAGGTAGATTACGAAGCAGAAGCGGCCACGACAGAGCGTTTTTATGAGCGTCTAAAAGATGATCCACGTTATATCGTACCCAAAATCAATCGCACGTATTCTAAAAAACGTCTACTGTGCATGTCCTACGAGCCAGGTATCACAGTGGTTTCTACATCGCTGCAACAGTTGTCGCATCAGCGCCGTAACGCCATTGGTCAAGCCGCTATCGAAATCATGATGAAAGAGATTTTTGTTTGGGGCGAGATGCAGACAGATCCTAACTTTGGCAACTATCTGGTACGCGTTAGTGAAAACGAAGACGATATCGACAAATTGGTGTTATTAGATTTTGGCGCGATACGTCAGTTTGACAACCATCTTTTGACCATCGCCCATGGTTTACTAAAAGCTGGCTATCACCATGATCATCAGGCCATGATGCGAGCCATGACTGGTTATGACTTCTTTGATAGTATGAGTCAAAAGGTCAAATCTGATATTGCTGCCCTATTCTTATTGGCCACCGAACCCTTTAGCAATCCTGCGACCAACCCTGATATTCCAACGGAATGTCTAGATGCTGACAACCGCTATATCTGGGCAAATAGTAAGCTGCATTCTCGCCTCTCATCAAAGGCTAGCCGTGCCATGCAGTCTTTTGAATTTAATTTACCGCCAAAAGAGTTTATGTTTATCAGTCGTAAGTTTATTGGTGCCTATACATTTTTGACAGTATTAGATGCTTATACTGATTCTGATAAATTGGTAAAGCCTTATTTATAATTTTAGCGATTTTTTGCTTAAGTTTATGCGTTATTTTTTGACCGCCTTCTTTTAGAGGCGGTTTTATTTTTTTAATTTTATTTGCTTAGGCTATTTTATATGGTTTATTTAACCTTGTAGGTTTATGCAAGCTTTGTTCTCTATTTCTACTTAGGCTATTCTTAACTTTTATGAGTACTTAGATTCGCTCGCCATTGATCAAATCTGGTATTGTAGCCGGCAGGCTTACGCATACAGAGCTCCCAGCATATCTCACCGCGCGCCAGATACTTCACTTCGAAGTGGGTACGCTGGCTATCGTGTGGTACCTTGTAGCGCTCATTGGGTAAGCACCATACTTTCGTCGCCTGCTGCTCAGCATTATCCATATAGCTCTCAATATTGGTGGCCAATATGATCTCTCCACCTACCTGCAAACGTGATAATAAAAACTCAAAAAACGGCATGTTTAACCACTGCTGATTGGGGTTATGCTGCTCAGGATTGGGGTATAGAATAAAGATCTTGGCGATACTATTCGGCTCTATCGCATGGACAATCCAGGCAATCGCATCAGCATGTATCGCATCTAGGTTCGGCAGCGCTTGGCGCTCGGCCAGTTTTGCAAAAGCATCGAATTTGTTGCGCGTACGCTCAATGGCAATCAAGTGCTGGTCTGGGTGCTCGGCGGCAAATCTGAGCGCATGCTTGCCCTTCCCCGCTCCAATCTCTAAGAGTAAGGGCACAGGGGTTGTCGTTTGTTGTATGATTGGAGGAATACAAAAGCTACGCGGTGCTGAGAGCTTGTTTGGTTGAAAGGCACGCTGCTGTCGATGCGTAAGCTCGATATGTTCGGTCATCTACTATCCTTAAAGCATTTGTCTTTTGCCATTATTCGGCCACATGCTATTATATAGTCAATCCGCGACAATAGTAATATAACGCTGGCAAGTCATGCTTCCCACCTCCCTGTTTTGGGAATGTCTTCTTATCAAAAAATCGATAAAACTGAGATAGATAACCATCAAACAAATAGCACTGATACCTTCATGCTATCTGGTCTGGCAAATATTTAGACGTTTTTTACTATTTGTTGTTTACTCGGCAGACTGAGGGCGCATGTTGGTAGCATTAGATTGACCTCAATCAGATGATGACTGACCCATACGCTTGCCAAGCTGATAATCATAAATTTAAGGATGCATGTATACCGACTATGACCCAATCAACCTCCAACCCAGCCAATTCAAGTAATCCAAGTGCGCCGCCCAAGACTTATCCTTGCCCCCGCTGCGGCACGCAGACCGCTTGGCAAGACAATAAGTACAAGCCATTTTGTAGCAGTCGATGCAAACTGATCGACCTAGGCGCTTGGGCAAACGAAGAATACACCTTACCTGCAGAAACCACGCCTTTTTCTGACGAACTCTAACACTTACTTTTTTACTCACTTATCATCTTAAGGATGTTTACTATGTCTGCAACTTACCTGATGCCCACTTATAACCGTCAACCAATCAGCTTTACTCGTGGTTCAGGCAGTTGGCTGTATACCAAAGACGATACCCCGTATTTAGATGCGCTAACGGGCATTGCCGTTTGTGGCCTAGGGCACTGCCATCCACAAGTGACAGACGCCATTCAGCAGCAAGCCGCGACTTTGGTTCATACCAGCAACTTATTTGGTATCGATTGGCAAGAGCGCGCTGGAGAAGCGCTATGCACCGCCGCGCAGATGGACAGTGTGTTTTTTGCCAATAGCGGTGCTGAAGCAAACGAAGCCGCTTTAAAGCTTGCACGCTTATACGCCAACCAGCAAGGCTTTACCCGTCCAAAAGTCATCGTCATGGAACAGTCGTTTCATGGCCGCACATTGCTATCGTTGTCAGCCACCGCCAACCCAAAAGCTCGCGAAGGATTTTACACTTTAGATGAGGATTTTATCCGTGTGCCCTTCGGCGATATTGAAGCCATCAAACAAGCCGCGCAAAAACACGATGAGATTTGCGCTATCTTGGTAGAGCCTATTCAAGGAGAAGGTGGTCTAAATACCGCCGCAAATGGCTTTGGTTATTTAGAAGCACTACAGGCTGAATGTGACGCTCACAACTGGCTGTTTATACTCGATGAAGTACAAACAGGTAATGGCCGTACTGGCAAATACTTCGCTTATCAGCACAGCAATGCCCGCCCTGATGTTTTGACAACGGCAAAAGGCTTGGGAAATGGCTTTCCTGTAGGTGCTTGTATGGTACGTGGCCGTGCCAATGGGCTGTTTGGCGCGGGCAGCCATGGCTCAACTTATGGCGGTACGCCGCTGGCAAGTCGTGTGGTGCATAGTGTTTATGATGTACTCGCCAATACTGACATCATGAATAATGCCGTCACCGAAGGGCAATTCATCCGTGAGACGCTAGTCGATGCACTAGGACAGTATGGCGTCAGTGCGCGAGGCGCAGGTATGATGATCGGTATCGTGTTACCTGAGGACATGGACTGTACTCAGCTGGTGGATCGTGCACGCGATGAGCAAAAGCTTATCATCAACGTCACCGGTGGCCACGTGATACGCTTATTGCCGCCACTAAATATGAGACGTGATGAGAGTGCACAGGTCGCTGATCGTTTGATTGAGCTATTAAAGACCTCATGGTAAAGCGATAAAGTAATTGACTGTGACATGTAAAAAAAGAGCCTATAGATAATCGAAACCTATAGGCTCTTTTTTATGCTAAAGCCATCATCGCACTGATGATGCATCGCGCTTTATTTAGTTGGCATGAAAATACTTCTTTAATACTTCAAGGCAACGGGTTATTTTTGCGGGCTGCTGTTCGCGATTTAAAGTAACGGCATATAGCACAAAGCTTGGCAGCTGATAACCGGTCAATACCTCTACCAACTCGCCGCTCTCTAGCTCTTTTTTAACATCCATCTCCAGCATTCGCACCAGACCGTGGCCTTCTTTGGCCAATGTTGTCGCCATAAAGACGTTATTGGTATAGATACGAGAGTTCATTTTTATGCGGGATTTTTTGCCCGTTTCTGTCTGAACCAGATCAATTTGATTGGCGTCTTTCATGATTTCGATACAGATCAGCTGGTGATCATTGAGGTCTTTTGGGCTTTGTATTTTGGCATGCTGACGCAAATACTGCGGTGAGGCAACCAGCAACTGGCGTACATCAGTCAATGGATGGCTACTCAGGCTCGAGTCATTGATGGTTGGACTCATACGAACCGCAATATCAATGCGCTCGTCGATCATGTCGATATAATGGTTATCTGCCAAATAGGTGATGCTCAAATCATCGTGGGCGGCCATCCACGTCGAGAGCGCAGGCAAAATATGATTGACTCCCAGCTCAGGGGTGGTCGCCACTCGCAAGCTACCAGCAAGCTCATCTCGCAATTGATTGACTTTGATGCGCCCTTGCTCGGCCGCGCTGACCACATCTTTTGCCGCTTCATAAAAACTCTCGCCTGCCTCTGTTAAGCTAAGCTTTCGAGTAGATCGGTGCAATAACACCACACCCAGCTCGTTTTCTAATGAGCGGATTTGCTGACTGACTGCACTGGTTGTAATACCAAGCTCACGGGCTGAGCCACTAAAGGAGCCATGTTCAACCACACTGGCGAACACAGCCATACCGCGTAAATTATCCAACATATTCTCACCTAACCTGCATTTGGTTTTTTAATATAACTTAACTATTATAACGAATTTTAATGTGCCTTACAGTGATTAAATACCATCCTTTTTTATCTAAAATGACGCATCACTCTTAATAAAAACAAAAATATCAAGGTGATAGCAATCATCGCCTTGATATTTTTGGATAGCAATCGTGTTTAGTAGCCATATAAACTGTTAATCGATTTTAATATAAAAAAATTTGACTGTTTAGTATAGCTGAACCTTACCCATTTTACCTTCGCCGCGCTCGAGTAGGTACTGCATCACAGGGGTGTTAAGCAATTTGGTTTCTGCCAGTGACTTTGCTTGCACCATACGCTTTTGTTGACGGCGCTCTGGGGTTTTGTCTTCAGACTGCATGACACTGCTGTCGATTTTTAGGTCGATCTCGGCTTGCTCAAACTGCTGCTGCAGTTTTGCCGCTAAGTGTTGAAAGGTGGCTTGTAAATGGCGGCTGTCCACACTGGTCACAAAGGTCGATTTGCCATTACACAGCCCAGTCATCATGCCCTGACGCGCCAATGCTAGCTCGTCTTGCGCCAAGCTCTCAGCCTCGCGAGCGGTCTGTAGCCAATAATCCCATTTGTCTGGCGTCCACTCGCCAGTCAGTTCCTGTGGCGGGCAACGCAATAACGTGCGAGGATCATCCGCCGTCATAGTCAATTGAGAATCATTTCCGTCAGGCTCTGCAGTCGGTTCAGGCTCTGCAGTCGGTTCAGGCTCTGCAGTCGGTTCAGGCTCTGCAGTCGGTTCAGGCTCTGCAGTCGGTTCAGGCTCTGCAGTCGGTTCAGGCTCTGCAGTCGGTTCAGGCTCTGCAGTCGGTT